>JAPPAJ010000344.1 GCA_026705565.1 Caldilineaceae bacterium
GGTTCTGGATGCCCTGCGCATCCAGTTCGGCCTGGACCAGCCGGTCTACATCCAGTACGTCAAGTGGTTCACCAATGTTCTGCAGGGGGACCTGGGCTGGTCCTTCCAGCAGGTGCGGCCGGTCTCCGAACTGGTGGCCGAGCGCATCGGTGTCACCGCCCTGATTTCGGTCTGTTCACTGACCTTTGCCTATGTGGTCGGGATCCTGATTGGCGTCGTGTCGGCCGTCTTTCAGTACTCCGTCCTTGACTACTTCTTCACCATCGTGGGCTTCCTGGGCCTGGCTTCGCCCAACTTCCTGCTGGCCCTGATCCTGATGGTGATCATCTTCAACGCCGGCGGCGCGGTGGGCGGCCTCTACTCGACCGAGTACCTGAACGCGCCCTGGAGCTGGGCCAAGTTCCTGGATCTGCTCAAGCACATCCCGCTGCCCATGATCATCGTGGGCACCGCCGGCACGGCCGGCGTGGCCCGGGTCATGCGGGCGACGTTGCTGGACGAACTGCAGAAGCAGTACGTGGTCACGGCCCGTTCCAAGGGCGTGGCCGAAATCCGATTGCTGTTCAAGTACCCGATTCGGGTTGCCCTCAACCCCATCACCAGCACCATCGGCTGGGAACTGCCGGCCATCGTGTCCGGTACGGTTATTACCGACATGGTCCTGCAGCTGCCCACGGTCGGCCCCATGCTGTTCAGCGCCCTGGTGGCGGAGGACATGTTCATCGCCAGCAGCCTGTTGCTGTTCCTGACCTCGCTGACGGTGATCGGAACCTTCGTCTCCGACATGCTGCTTTACTCCCTGGACCCGCGCATTCGCGTCAACTAGCCGGTGCCGCGTTGCCCGTGTCCGACTGACCCATCCGATGTCCGCCTTCGAACCGACCGTCGTCGACACGGTCAATGCCGCCAGCCGCGAGCAGGAAAGCTACTACCTCGCGTCGCAGTGGCAGTTGATTCGGCAGCGCTTCCGCCGCCATCGCCTGGCCATGGTCGGCATGGTCATCCTGGCGATCCTGTACACCTTTGCCATCCTGGCGGAGTTCATCGCGCCCTACAACATGGGCACGCGCTTCCCGGAAGCCATCTACCATCCCCCGACGCGCATCCAGTTTGCCCACGAGGGGCGGTTGCAACGGCCGTTCGTCTACGGATCGGTCAAGGAAAGGGACAGCTATACCCTGGAGCTGAAGTTCACACCCGATCCGGAAGCCCGGCATCCCATCCACCTGTTCGGCAAGGGGGAGCCGTACCGGCTCTGGAACCTAATTCCCCTGGAACGGCACCTGTTCGCCGTCGAGGAGCCCGGCCGCCTGTTCCTGATTGGCTCGGACGATATCGGCCGGGACCTGATGTCCCAAGTCATCTTCGGGTCGCGCATCTCGCTGACCATCGGGCTCGTCGGGGTCACGGTGTCGTTCCTGATCGGCGTCGTCCTGGGAGGCATCTCCGGATACTTCGGGGGCATTGTCGACGTGATCATCCAACGGGTGATCGAGTTCCTGATTTCGATACCCACAATTCCGCTGTGGTTTGCCCTCAGCGCGGCCCTGCCGCCGGACTGGGGCGTGATCAAGACCTACTTCGCCATCGTCTGCCTGCTCTCGCTGGTGGGCTGGGGCGGTCTGGCCCGCGTCGTGCGCGGCAAGTTGCTGGAACTGCGCGAGCTCGACTACGTGACCGCGGCCCGCATCATGGGGGTCAGCGTGCCCACCAACATTCGCGTCCACATGCTGCCCAACTTCATGAGCTACCTGATTGTGGCCCTGACCCTGGCCGTGCCCGGCATGATCCTGGGCGAGACCGCGCTGAGTTTCCTGGGACTGGGCATCCGTGCCCCCGCCGTGAGTTGGGGGGTGCTGCTGGAGCGCTCCGGCAACCTGAATGCGATCCAGTTGTATCCGTGGATGGTTTCGCCTGTCCTGTTTGTGGTTGTGACCGTCCTGGCCTTCAACTTCCTCGGCGACGGCCTGCGGGATGCCGCGGATCCCTACAAGTAGGATCGGCTGTGAGCCCTCTTCTCGACGTACGCAACCTCAGAACCCACTTTCGCACGTCCGACGGCATCGTCAAGGCCGTCGACGGTGTTTCGTTCACCGTGGATCCCCAGGAAACCCTGGGTCTGATCGGCGAGAGCGGATGCGGCAAGAGCGTGACCGCCCACTCGATCATGCGGATTGTGCCCAGGCCCGGGCAGATCGAAGGCGGCGAAATCCACATGGAGCTTGAAGGGGAGACTGTGGATTTGGCCGATCCGGCGCTCTCCGGTTCCGAACTGCGGGCCATCCGCGGGCGCGACATCTCGATGGTGTTTCAGGAACCGATGACCAGCTTGTCGCCGGTGCACTCCATCGGCAATCAGATTCGCGAAACCTTATTCCTTCACCGAACCCGGGACCGCAAGGAAGCCGACGAGATCGCCGTCGACATGCTGGCCCGCGTCGGCATTGCCAACCCCAGGCAGCGGATCAACGAGTATCCCCATCAATTGAGCGGTGGCATGCGCCAACGGGTCATGATTGCCATCGCCCTGGCCTGCCGGCCGCGCTTGCTGATCGCCGATGAACCGACCACGGCCCTGGACGTCACGGTGCAGGCCCAAATCCTGGAACTGATCAACGACCTCCAGGACGAGTTCCACATGGCGGTGCTGTACATCACGCACGACCTGGGCGTCATCGCCGAGGTCTGCGACCGGGTGGCCGTCATGTACCTTGGCCGCGTGGTGGAGTACGGGACGGTCAGGGAAATCTTCTACAACCCCAAGCACCCGTACACGGTGCGGCTGCTGCGGTCCATCCCCAAACTGGGACACACCAAAAAGGGCGAGCCGCTGGCCGCCATTCGCGGCACGGTGCCCAGTCCCATCAACCAACCGCCGCTATGCGGATTCCACGATCGCTGCGAGGAGGTCATGGAGGGAGTGTGCAACCGCCACATTCCCGCCTTGGCGGAAGTGGCGGACCGCCATCAGGTGCGTTGCTTCCTCCACAGTGATTCGATCCAGCTTGAGGACGGCAGCATCGGGACACTGGAGAGGGCGCCGGCATGAGCGAGCGGGCCAAGCCCCTGGTCGAAGTCCGGGGCCTCAGCAAGTACTATCCCATCGAAAAGGGTATGTTCCGCCGTGTGCAGGGCTGGCTCAAGGCGGTGGACGATGTCAGCTTCGAGATCCATCCGGGCGAAACTCTGGGCCTGGTGGGCGAGTCCGGCAGCGGCAAGACCACTGTGGGACGCTGCATGCTGCGGGCCGTGGACCCCACGGCCGGAGAAGTGTGGTTCCACCACGAGGGGCAGAGTTGGGACATGGCCGCCCTGTCGCAGAAGGAGCTGCAGGCCATTCGCCCCTACGCCCAGATGATCTTTCAGGATCCCTATTCGTCCCTGGATCCGCGGCTGCCCGTGTTCGACATCATTTCCGAACCCATCCGCACCCACAACCTGGCCAGCGGTACGGACCTGGAGGACCAGGTCAAGCACTTGGCCTCACGCGTCGGTCTCAACATCGATCATCTGAGGCGGTACCCGCATGCCTTCTCCGGAGGCCAGCGGCAGCGGATTGGAATCGCCCGCGCCTTGGCAACCCAGCCGCGCCTGATCGTGGCGGACGAACCGGTCTCGGCCCTGGATGCGTCCATCCAGGCCCAAATTCTCAACCTGCTGCCGGAACTGCAGCGGGAGTTCGGCCTGACGTTCCTGTTCATCGCGCACGATCTGAGCGTGGTCGAGTACGTCTCGGACCGCGTAGCGGTGATGTATGTCGGCAGACTGGTGGAGACAGCCTCGACCAAGCGGATCTTCAGCATGCCGAGCCATCCGTATACCGAGGCCTTGTTGTCAGCCGTACCGAAGTCCGAGCCGGATCAGCACAAGGAACGGATCGTGCTGAAGGGCGAGACGGCCAACCCCGCGGATTTGCCCAGCGGCTGCTACTTTCATCCCCGCTGCCACTATGCCGAGGACATCTGCCGGAATCAGGCTCCCCCATGGGTTGAGGTGGCACCGGGGCATCACGCCGCCTGCCACTTCGCCGGCGAGTTGACACTGGCTGCCATTGGGTCGACCTCAAGTTGACGGAATGAGGTTGGCCAGGGTTAAGCCGGTTGATGCTGCATCGCCAGTCGTGATGAATGTTGAAGGCGGATTCGATACAACCAAGTGAGCACACTGCGATGATCGAGGATTTTGCCAAGAACATCCCATCGGTTTTGCAACATAAATCCGGGATAGTTTTCTATTCTGGACGTGCTGCATTTTCTGGACGTCGGAAGCTGTACATCCTCGGACTGAACCCAGGTGGTGACCCGACAAAGCAAGCCAGCAACACAGTGGAATGGCACACGTCCAAGGTACTGAGAGAAAAGCCCGACAAGTGGTCGGAATACAGCGATGAAAGCTGGGAAGGCAAGCCTCCGGGGAAGCACGGTATGCAACCGAGGATTCTACATCTGTTGAAGAATCTCAACCTTGAACCGGGTGAGGTTCCTTCCAGCAATGTCGTCTTCGAGCGCTCCCGAAAGGCATCGGATATTGCATGGGGACAGCTTGCTGAAGTGTGTTGGCCGTTTCATCGTTCAGTTATCAGGCAACTGCAGCCTCGTGTCATTCTTTGTCTTAGCCCGAAGGTAGGGGATTTCGTCAGGAAGAAGACCTGCGCCTTCGACCAGATTGATTGCTTCGTCGAGAACAATAACCACCGCTCGGAAAGTACATGTTTCGCTAACCACGAGGGACTAAAGGTCATTCAGGTCACTCATCCAAGTTGGGTAGACTGGACAAATCCCGAAGCCGATCCCTCGAAACTCGTATTGCGGTCGTTAAAGCCCTGAAGTCAAGGTTGCACGCATGTGTGTTGTTTCAGCATCGAGTCGAGCGGAACGACAATGGCAACTGTTTAGCTGAACATTTACAGATGTGTAGGGCCTAACTCACTTTTTGGATTGACTATGAGTGGGAATTCGGAGTTTGGGCAGGTTTGTTGCTTTCCATCCTCAGGGCGTTTGCGACCTCATTGATTCGCGTTAGGCTTGCGGTCGCGTAGTCGGTTGCCTCGTATCGCTGTATCTGCTGCTCCTTCAGGCCGAGCCGCTCCGCTAGGTCCTTATGCCTCAGGCCTAGCGCAATGCGCGCCTTGATGAGAATTGATGGCAGTTCGGCAACTCCGTTCAGTGCGTCCAGATCGAAGCTTCCGGCCTTCAGGGCTTCGTACTCTTGCAACTGTTCCTCCAAGTCTGCCAACTGGCTCCGCAACGCGTCTTCCCGTGCTTGGGCGACAAGGGGATGCACAATCCCGGCTTCCGCGGGTTGCTGTCGGAGCAGCTCGAGAGTCTGTAAGAAGCAAGCTGCCTGCTTCTTTGTGATCCGATACTGACGTTCGTTCTTGATCATGCGTGGCTCCCCAGGTTGATGGCCTCGAAGCCTTTGGCTCGTCCGGTCTTCCTGTCCGACCGGACCTACTCCGGAAACGACAGGCCTCCTGTTTCGGCGATGACTGAGGATGGACAGTGCTTCCCCGTGAACTTAGTCTCCTGGACTATCCTCCCCGAATCGAAGGTCTGTAGAACGGGATCGAGGGACTCCGTCCGGTTCAACCCAGCCTCTTCCCAGCGGGAATCTTAGTCGTTGGGGATGGACTTGGATGTCACGAAGCTCCCGTCGAAGTCAACGATGTGGCAACCTGTATCCTCAGGTTCTCCAGCGCTGCCTTTGGTTCAATCATGAGATGCCGTCTCCATGGATTGTGGCCGAACCTGTCCATCAATTCGTCCCAGTCGGTCCAGTGCACGCCTGGCGGTAGGAGGCTACTTGCGTTGGACGGGGGTATAAGGATTGGATTGTGGGGGGCTGAGCAGGTTCAACCACACAGTGCCAGTCGACCATGATCGGATTCTGTACTGGAAGTACGGCATTGTGAAGTGGGGCATCGACTGGTTGAATCAGTGCCACCATCCGTCCTTGGTTGCGAACCCCCTGCATTGCCAATGGCCACAGGTCGTTGGAAGTAGAGTTGGTCATGAAGCTGGAACAGGGAGTAAAGTCTGTCGTTGCGGGAATTCCGACGGTGTCAGGCTTTCGTTACCTGTACCTGCGCCTGCCTAACGTGCCTTTCGGCTGAGAGCCAACCACATGCAAGTGAACGCGATTCCCTACAGGGTGACACCAGATGGCTATGTTGACCACTGGCTGGTGGCTGGCCCTGCCGATCAGAATTGGATGCCTGTAGGCGGATCCCTGGGCAGCCGTTCGTCTTCGGCCCTCCCGGAGCCGAATTACTTGGAGACGTTCACCCGTCCGGTGGAGTGGGAACCGCCGCTGCAGCTTGGATCCGAGGTTCACCACTGGATATATCGGCGCAGTTTGGCCGATCACCGACTGGATCTGGCGGACACCCACGCCGAACCGGTCTTGCGCCGGTATTGGCTGTACGCCGAAGTCCTGCCAGGCCATCAGTCCGAGTTGGCACTGGTCGTGGAAGCAGCCGGCAAGGTGTTCTTATGGGCCAACGGTCGCGAGGTTGAGGTCGCGTGCCTGGAGGAGGGTGATTCATCAGAGCGATTTCGGTTTGCCCTGCCTCGCCATGAGGGCACGCTGCGGCTGTTCCTGGAACTTCGGGCGTTTGTCTGCGGTGCCTGGTCCGGTTTTCTGTCCGCGTGCCTGGAACCTCATGTGGGCAGTGCCAGAATCAACTTGCCGACCGCCGTCAATCCGGAGCGTCGCCTAGGTCTCGAGGCCGTCATCGGCGACTTTGCCCTGGATCGCCATGTCTTTTCCCGGACCGATCCGATCACGTTGCGCTGGCCCGCGGACTACGACCGGACGGCCATTCTGGGCATCAACCTGCGTCGGCCGGGCGGAGCCACCTACGTTGAGGTGATGCAGGCGGAAGTCAAGGCGGGAACCGAACACATCCTCAACATGGACTTTACCGGTCCCGACGGCCGTTATCGGCTGACGGTCAAGCCGCATCTGCAGGAATACTACGAGGAGAACCAACGGGTCGAGTGCGTCCAGGATGCGTACGTAATCGACCACGTGTTCGAACAAACCCCGGAGCAAGAGGGCGAGGACCGGGTTCATCGGCTGTTGCAGGCGGCCTTTCGTCACCAAGGGCATTCCTACCGCGAATTGGCGGTGCTTCAACGCCCGGGTGAGGAACCGGATCGACGATTGCTGGAGGACTGCATCCGCACCCTCTCGGAGGGTTCCGCCGACGCGGAAACGACCTTCCTCGCACTTTGGCAGATTGGCCGTGACTTGGAGGCCAGACGAGATCAAGAGGGCCTTGCGATCCTGGATGGCTGCTGGGGTCGATACCTACCATCCACCACCATCGATGGGGTGGAACCTCACCCTGTCCGAGGTTTCCTGGTGTGTGTCTGTCAGGTGTTGGCCGGCTTGCAGGACCCGTTCACCGAGTTCGTCGGGTTTGGCGGTAGGTTGGGTTCGGACCTGGTCCGGAAGGGGACCTCCTTGGTGCAGGCGTGGATGCTGAACCGCCTGGCGCGTGGGTTCGGGGGGTGTGAATCGGAGGTTGAGCAGAGCTTGATCCTGCTGGGATGCAGCTGCCTTGCGGAGGGCTGCGGCGACGAGGATTTGGCGAACCTGTCCCTAATGCTGATGGATCGCATTCTCTTTGGTGTTGCCTGTGGTTCCTACCGCGGCGTGTACGGCTTGGCGTCCACCGGTGCGGACACGGACAGCGTCCTGGATGCAAGGCTCGGTGCCTTGGCACCGGTGGCTTACGGTACCTGGGGCCTTGGCAATCCCAATGAGCACATTGAAACCCCTGTGGCCCTGGCCCGTTCGGGATATGAAGCCCCGACAGTGGTTCGCGATCTAGGGCTGTTTGTGCCGGATGCCGCATGGTCGCGGGAACGGTTCGCCTGGGCAAGTTTGCCGAGTGCCGACGACTCCTGCGGCGAGGAAGTGCACCGGGTCGCGTGGCGCACGGCCGATGGCATGCTGAGCTGCCTGCCGAACTACCGGGTTGGTGAGCAGGGCCACAGGGAACTGGTGTGGCAGGCCGTCCTGGGAGTTGCCGCAAAGGTGCACGTCAACTTCCCTGCAAGCATGAGCATGGACGATGCGGGACCGCGCAACTTCTGGAGGGGCAATACGCGGTTGCCCAGAGTGGTCCAGTGGCGGGACGTGCTTATGGGCTTCTACCGGGGCGGCGGTGCAGACCATCTTGGCTTTACTCATGCGCACTTCCCGATCCACGCGTTCGCAGAGATAGATATCCGGGAACACTGGGCGTTTGCCCGTCACGGCACGGGCTGGTTGGGTCTATACGCAGCCAACGGTCTGGAGTTGATCGCCACCGGACCCAGTGCCGGGCGCGAACTCCGCTCGCCGGGTGCGGACAACACATGGCTTTGCCTGATTGGTGGCGAGGCATCGGGCGAGGACTTCGACGGATTTTGCAGGCGTCTTGAGAACACGCTGATCATTGCCCCCGACATGGTCTCGATTGCGAATGTGCAAAGCCAGACGGTATCCTGCGGATCAGCGGTGCCGCTCACGGTTGGCGGCGAGCCGGTGGACCTTGCTGGCGGCCTGCATCTGGACAGCCCGTTCTGCCGCACTCCGTATCCGGCAACTGAACTAACAATCCAGGGACCCGGCAACCGGAGTTTGGAGCTGGTATTCGGATAACAGGCAGACCTGCACAGCGCAATCGCATGCCAGTGGCATGCTGCCCATGCTTGGGTTGGGCGTGGTCCCGTCGCACCCGGATTCCTCCGTCAGGGACGGCATACCGCCCTGTGTCGTGGATGTCTCTGCCCACCGCGGCGGGGAATCTGCTTCGTCTCCGGGGCCGGCTGCCATGACTTGGTGAACGGGCTTCCAGTCACCACCGAGACCGCGGTTGACGGTTCCGTAAGCGGGATAGGGTTGGCACTGTCCGATCACCGGAAACGGGCTTGGACGGGACGCTCCTGGACCATCTCCGTCCTGTGGCTTCCAAGGGACGCGGATCCGATCCATGCCACCCTATCCTGCGCCAGACGGGGCGAGAGGGCACAGGGCGCCTCGGAAACCGAGTACAGCATCCTGGAAGCATCCCTTTGTGATGCCCACCCAAGCGGCGGTTGAGCAGATCAGAGGTCTCGCCCTGCTTGTGCCAAAGCCAGTAGTACACTTCAACCCACGACACCATCTGTGTAGAGGAAACCGATGGCAACTGCTCTCTCCGAGACTTCGGTGCGGGATACCTCTCTTCAGGAAACGACTGTGGACAAGACGGACAACGGGATTGTGGTGTCGGCCCGCCATCCGGCTTGGTTGCGCGCCCTGTGGCACTACGATCCCAACTACGACTATGACCTGGAACACCATGAATACGATGAGTTCCATACCACCGATCCTTATTACATCGATTCGGAAGTAAGGTTGTCGCCCACGCCGGAACACTCCGTGTTCCTGGACCGGGCCGGCCGCAATTTGGAAACGTTCCTGGAACTGCGTGGCCGACACTGTCCCATCACACGGGAAGTTCCAATTCAGAATCTGGAGGCGTTGCCGGCGTATCCCGGCTTGGCCCGCTCCCGGTACCGAATTGAGCCGGATCTGGCGATGTGGCCTCCCGAGACCGTGATTGCCCCCGACAGGGCAGTTTCCTGGCGGGAACAGGGAGCACCTCTGCTGGTCCTGGAATGTCTCTCACCTGCCACCGAAACCAAGGATCGGGAGGACAATCCGGTCATCTACGATTTGATGGGTGTGGCGGAATACTGGATTTGCTCGCCGAGTGATCGGCATCCCATGTTTGGCTATCAACGCACGGATGCCGGAGAGTGGGTCTCGGTAGCGGCCGGCACCAACCGGGAAGCTTGGTCTCTAGTGTTGCAGACCCGTATCCGGACCGATCCCGTGCATGGCTTTCAGTGCCAGGACCCGGCCACAGGGAACTGGGTGGACATGGAGCGGAATCTTCAGGCCAAGGGCATGGAAATTGGCCGGGCCGAAGGCATGGAGATCGGGAAAGCCGAGAGCAAACGCGAGGCGTTGCTGGATTTGGCCCGCGGTCTGCATCCGACGCCCGCAGAATATCAGGCATTTGTACGGGAACTGGATCAGGCACCCTGGACCGAATGGCCTGACATCGCGACGGTTTTACAGCGGTTTCAGCGCTAAATCCCCTTTGGGGCCCTAGGAGACCGGAGCCATCCGTCCCGAAAATGCCCCGGTCGCGCATTGTTCTTCTTGGTGGCTGACAGGGCTCAACCAACACCCTGAAAGTTGATCGCCGCATTGTGCGGGCAATGCGGTCCGGCACCAACCGGCTGGCTGGAATGGCCGGTATTTGTCAGTGTCCTATTGCGTTGGCATGCGATTATCCTGCCAAGTGAGGCGGTAATCGGCGTTGGGTAGAATCTTCCGACACATAACCGCGCCCAGTGGATACTCCAAGGAGTTGTTGCTATGACTCGCAAGTTTACGCGCCGCGAGGTGTTCAGGCTCTCCGGTGCCGCGGCCACCGGAGCGGTGTTGGTCGCCTGCGGAGGTCCGGCGGCGGAAGAACCTGCGGCGGAGGCCGAAGCTCCCATGGCGGAAGAAGCCATGGCCGAAGAGGCGATGGGCAAGGAATCACCCTTGCTGGCCAAACGGGTGGCTGCCGGAGACCTGCCGCCTGTCGAGGAACGGCTGCCCCTCAACCCGCAGGTTGTCCAAACCTGGCACGAGGTCGGTACCTACGGCGGCATGTTCACGGTTGGCAACCCGGCTGCCGGCACCTTCCACAGCGGCCGCACCGGCGTGGGCCAGGAAGGGGTTTGTCGCATTGGCACGGACCTCACCTCGGTGGTGCCCAACATCATCGAGAGCTTCAACATCAGCGCTGATGGGCGGGAACTTACCCTGAACCTGCGGCGCGGTACCAAGTGGTCCGACGGCCATCCGCACACCGCCGACGACTTCGAGTTCTGGTACGTCGACATGCTCAACGACGACCTGGCCCCGAGCAAGCCGGGCTGGCTTCAGACCAGCGGCAACTTCATGTCTTTTGAACGGGTGGACGACTACACGGTCAAGTTCATCTTCACGGACCCGTATCCGTTCATCCTGAAGTACCTGGCCCACTACAACGGGACCAACGTTGTGTATCCCAAGCATTACGGCAAGCAGTTCCATGCCAGCTATGTGGATGTTGAGGAGCTGGAGGCGCAGGCCCAGGAACGGAGCATGGACAGCTGGATGGCCCTGTTTATCAACATGGCTCACTTGGACGAGGGCATTCCGGAGCACAACCCCGATCTGCCCACGCTCGGACCCTACAAGCTCCTCGAGAAAACCGAGACCCACTGGCTCTTCGAGCGCAACCCCTACTACTGGAAGACCGATCAGGCCGGCAACCAGTTGCCCTACATTGATGCCTCGTTCATCAAGCTGCTGCAGGATCGGGAGATCCAGGACGCCGCCTTCATCAGCGGCGAGGTGGATATCGAGTTTGGCTGGATGCCCAACCCCTCCAACTGGCCCCTCTACAAGAGCAACGAGGAGCAGGGCGAGTACATTGCGATTGCCGCGCAGAACCTGACCGGTTCCGTGCTGCATTTCCAGCCCAACCAGACGTATGAGGCGGACACGGCATTGCGGGATATCTTCCGCGACGTGCGTTTCCGCATCGCGCTGTCCCATTCCATCAACCGCGACGAGATCAGCGAACTGGCCTTCTTCGGCCGGGCCACGCCGCAGCAGGCCACCGTGATTCCGGCATGCTCCTTCTACGAGGAGGAATATGCCAAGCTGAACATCGAATACGATGTGGACAAGGCCAACGGGCTCCTCGACGAGATGGGCTTGGCTTGGGACAGCAACAACGAGTGGCGGTTGCGTCCGGATGGCGAAAGGCTGTCCTGGACCATCGAGTCCGGCATTGATCCGCAGTCCAACACCGTATGGCAGCTGTGCAAGGGCTACTTCGCGGCGGTGGGATGCGATGTTTCGGTCAAGACCGTCACCGGCGAACTCATCTCGGAACGCTATCCCGGCAATCAGGTGGCCATGGGCATCTGGGGCGCGGACAAGTGCACCGACTGGCTCTTCCCGCTGACGCCCCAGTTTTGGGTGCCCTACAACCTGGGCTGGGAATCCACGATGTACCCGCTATGGACCCGCTGGATCGTGACCGACGGCGAAACCGGTGAGGAACCGCCGGACGAGCTGAAGCTCCTCTGGGATCTCTGGCAGGAGATGAAGGTTACGACCGACGAGGCCCGCCAAGTGGAACTGGGCAAGGAGATCGTCCGCATCAATGCGGAGAGCATGTATGTGATCGGCACCGTGGCCCTGCCGCCGCATCCGGTCATCATCAAGGACAACCTTGGCAACATGCCCACCATTGAGCAGGGCCTGCTCTTTGGATGGGATCTCTATCAGTTCTATCCGTATCACAGCGAGCAGTTGTATCTGAAGCAGCCCCTGCACACGCGGCAGGAGTACAACGCGTAGGCATCCGCATCCCGAGGACGGTTTGTAATGGGGCGCGGCCGTGATGGCCGCGCTCCAACCTCCTTACTTTCATCGAACGACCTTCCTGGACCCGCATGCTGCCCCGGTGCCGCGACGGGATCCGGTCATCCTTATAACCGCCAATTCACATCCTTCGTAATCCGTAACGCCGTGGTTGCGGCGGCTATCCCACGAACCCGGTCCGATCGACATGGCAATGCTGAAGTACGGCGTACGCCGGCTGCTCTACATGCTGCTGTTGATGGTCATGCTGTCCGTGGTTGCGTTTGTCATCATCCAACTGCCGCCCGGCGATTTCCTGACCTCCTACATCGTCGAACTGCAGCAGAGCGGCCAGCCGGCGGCCGAAGAGGAAATTCAGGCTCTCAGGGTCCGGTACGGGCTCGACAAGCCCATGTACCTGCGGTACCTCAAGTGGATGTGGGACATGATTCGGCATGGGGATCTGGGCATGTCCTTCGAACGGGATCAGCCGGTGGCCGAAATCGTGGCCGCCCGTCTGCCCCTGACGATTCTCATCTCCCTCCTCACCACCCTGTTCGCCTATGGCGTCTCGATCCCCATCGGCATCTTTTCGGCGGTGCGCCAGTACTCCGTCGCCGACTATGTAGTGACGGTGTTGGGCTTCATCGGCCTGGCCATCCCAAACTTCCTGCTGGCGCTGATCATCATGTACATCCTGTACGCCGGGTTCCAAACCGACATCGGCGGACTGTTCTCGCCGGAGTTTGAACTGGCGGACTGGAGCTGGGCCCGGTTTGTGGACATGCTCAAGCACTTGCCGCCGGTGGTGATTGTGGTCGGCACCGGCTCTACGGCCTGGCTCGTGCGCGTCATGCGGGGCGTGCTGCTGGACGAGCTGTCCAAGCCCTATGTCATCGCCGCCCGTGCCAAGGGCATCTCGGAACTCAGGTTGTTGGTCAAGTACCCGGTCCGGGTGGCCATCAATCCCATCATCAGCACCATTGGCTGGACCTTACCCGGCATCGTGTCCGGTGCCACGATTACCTCCATTGTGCTGGGCTTGCCCACGACCGGTCCCATGTACTTGCAGTCGCTGCGTTCCCAGGACATGTACCTGGCCGGTAGCTTCACCATGTTCCTGACCCTGCTGACCCTGGTGGGCACCTTCATCTCCGACATCCTGTTGGCTTGGATGGATCCGCGCATCCGATTCGAATGAACATGACCATCCAGGTACCACCCGCGGCCGACGAAAACGTCGAAACCTTCTATGCGGCCTCGCAGTGGCAGCTGATGTGGAGTGCTTTCAAGAAGCACCGCATGGCCATGGTGGGCAGCTTCGTTCTGCTGTTCATCTATCTCGTCACCGTGGCGTTCAGCGATTTGCTTTCCCCCTACTCCATCGAGGGCGTGCATGCGGACTATCCCTACGCGCCGCCCCAGCTCATCCGGTTTATTGATGCGGAGGGTCGGTTCCATCTGCGCCCGTTCGTTTATGGATGGTTGGTGGAGGAGGATCCGGTGACTTGGGAGGATATCTTCGTCAAGGACACCGAGTCCCTGTACCCCATCAAACTCGGCGTGCGGGGCGAGCAGGTCAAGATTTGGGGCACGTTCAAGACCGACTGGCACCTGTTCGGGGTCGAGGAGCCGGGTGTCATGTTCCTGTTCGGAACCGACCAGCTGGGCCGGGACCTGTTTACCCG
>JAPPAJ010000120.1 GCA_026705565.1 Caldilineaceae bacterium
ACGACGAGGAGATAACGTTGTACATGCCCTACAGGGAGGTCAAGGCCCTGCTCGCGGAACGAACCAGGACAACGGTGGGGACTGCTCCACCCGGACTCGAGTTGCGGGGGCGTGCAACGGAGCCTCCATCAACCGAGAGCGAAGTACCCGAACCGGTACCGAAATGTACCAGGTAAAGGAACAGGTAAGGGCATTAAACGAACTGATGTCCGCCGTCGCGGACGCATGACCACACTACACCCCCGCGCCGGCAAGGCGCTGGCCACGGCATAGTGAAGTCGCCGATGCGCCGCGGGCAGGACATGGCATTCGAACCGGCCTGAGCGAATCCCCGAACGATCCTCTCATATGGACGCGGATTTTCTCAGCCATGGGCAGCGAGCCTCGTCGAATCGGCATGTTCGTTGACGGCGGACCGGAAGGCCGCCAGCGCATCGTCGATACCATCCGCATCGAAGCGAAAGTCGGCCGGTATCGACCGATGGCGCGAGTTCACGCGGGCCAGTAGCGCCTTCCTCCGGTTGTCGACCAGGTCCTCCTTCGTCCCGGGACTCAAAACGGCCTCGTGGAACGCCGTCAACTCGGCTGCCAGGAAGTCCTCGAATTCCTGAAGTGCAATCTGCTGACGGGTCAACTTCTCGAAGTGATAGCCCAGCGCTGCCAGACGGATGGCCAACAGCAGCATGGAGGAATGGTCCTTCGACACCTTCGCGATGTACCTGCTGTAGGCCGGGAGTTGGCTTGGGGAAAGGCGCCGGCGCACCGTCATCAATGCCAGATAGAGCGCATTCCCGGTCAAGGACGGGGTCATGTGGGGCAGCGGTTTCAGGTGCTTGAACAACGTCAGACAGCGCTCGAAATAGTTCTCGAGGGACGGGTCGTAGATCGTGGAAATCACGCGCAGGTATCCCTTGATCAATGTCTTGGGATCCATCTGTGGCACGAAGTTCAGGGCGGTCCCGCTGATTCCGATGGGTACATCCAAGAGCCGGTTTTCCAATTGCAGTCGAGTGTAGAGATCCGTGCCTTTCAGGGCGGTCAGCAACCCGACCAATGCCATGGGAATGCCGGCTTCCTGAATGAATTGGATTTGTGCATCGAACACCTGCTCGTCGTCTCCGTCCAGCCCCAGGATGAACCCACCCATCACCTGCATTCCCTTGTGCTGGATCTTTCGCACGGCGTTCAGCAGGTAGTCCTGTTCCCGCCTGCTGATGTTCTGCGGTTTCTTGGTGATGGCCAGTGCTTTCGGGTTTGGAGTCTCAATGCCCAGGAAGACGGCGTTGAAGCCGGCTTCGATCATCGCGTCCAGCACAGAGTCCATCCGGGCCAGATTCACGCTTGCTTCGGTGAACAGCTGGAACGGATACCCGTGCGCCTGCTGCCATGCGGCGATCGCCGGCAGCAGATTCAGGGCGTCGCGCTGGTTGCCGATAAAGTTGTCGTCGACCAGAAACAGATTGCCTCGCCAGCCCAGTCGATACAGGGTTTCGAATTCTTCGACCACCTGTTGTGGCGACTTGGTGCGCGGCACGCGGCCATAGAGCTTGATAATATCGCAGAATTCACAGTCGAAGGGACAACCGCGCGAGAACTGGACGCACATCGCGTGATAGTCCCGCAACTCGATGAGGTCGAAGCGCGGGATGGGCGTTCGCGTGACATCGGGTTTCCGCGGCTCGCGATAGATGGCTTTGGCCCTGCCTTGATCGAGATCCCGCAAGAACTGGGGGAAAGTCTCCTCCGCTTCGTCCAGAACGAAGTAATCGACTCCCGCGATTTCCTGATGGAATGATGTTGGATGGGGCCCTCCCGCGACCACGGGAATGCTGGCGTGATTGCAACGCTCGATCACCTTCCGCAGGGATTCCTTCTGCACGATCATGGTTGACGTGAACACCATATCGGCCCAATCGAGGTCGGAGTCCTTGAGGGGCGACACATTCATGTCCACGACCCGAAGATCGTATTCCGGAGGAAACATCGCCGCGACCGTAAGGAGCCCGAGCGGCGGGAAGGCCGCTCGGGCCCCGAGCATCTCCAGAGCGTGGTTGATGCCCCAATGGGAAGGCGGATACTCGGGGTAGACCAGCAGGGCATTATGCATAGCTGAATTCCTGTAGTGTGATTCCCCCTCCGAGCCACTTGTGGGTGTCGGCTGTGCCATGGATAACTCCCTGTCGGATCGCATCCGCTGGCGTGGCGTCCCGGATAGATGGCAACTGTTCGGCAACTGTGTTGCTTGTTAGGCCTCGGTCGCTGTCGCCCCAGGATCCTTGCGTCAAGGAGTTTGGTCCCGGATCATCGCGTTCGGGAGCAGGCGGGCGCAGGTCGGCCAACCCGAGGCGCTGCCTCCTGCCCCGGCCGGCATCCGCCGCCACCGGCAACGCGCTTGCGACTCAGCCAACCGCGAGATCCTCGCCCCGGTGCAGGCGCAATGCGATCCCGAATGTCTGGCCCTGCGCCCTCATGGTGGGAGCATGGGCCGCCAGGTAGCGGGCCGCTGCCACCAGCGGAATAACAGGGTCGAGCCAATCGCAGTGGGACCAGTTCCGCCTGAGCTGGTCGTGCAGGGTCAGGGACGCCTCCACACACTGGATGGTGTGAAAGTCCCGATCCTCCCGCAACAGCGCCTCCTTGAGCGCGGCGCGGACTTCGTTTTGGCGGGCCTCGTCCGTGCTGTGGTCGGCCACCATCTGGCCCGCTTGATTGACCCTGTACTGCTGATCCAGCAGGTCGTTCAACCGCTCCCCAAACGGCTCGTCCGGCCCCGGTCCTCCGGCCGGGGTGGGAATGCGCTGGGCCGGGATGTTCAGGAACCGGTCCAGGTGCACGCTCATGGCCGTGTCCAAAATTCCCCTCAGCATGTCGGCCGAGGGTGCACGCTGGTAGGCCTGCAGCACCGCCATGCCGAACGTGAAGGTGTGCAGGGCCGTGTCCCAATCCCCGATTTCATTACTGGTGTGGAAGCGCGCGATGCGCATGGCGGCTGCATAGCAGATGTACACAGCCAGCCCTTCCCCGGACAGCCCGGCCCGCAGGGCGTCGAGGCAGGCAGCCGCTGCCAGCGCGGGTTCGTTGGGATGTCCGGACAGCACGGTTTCCACCAAGGTGGAAGCGCCCGTCTCCCGGGGTTCCGCGGCTTCTCCTTCGGCACAGGCGGCCGGCAGTTCCGCGAACGCCCGGTCCAGGATTTCAATGAGGTCGTCCGGATGACGCCAGGCATGGGACTCCTCCATGCGCATGGCGCCGGCGACCAGGCGCACCAGACTCGACAGGACCAGTTCCGTTTCGGCCCATCCGGTCATGTCCAGCATGTGGAAGGCGCGGTTGCAGAAGTCCATCGGATGGCCAGTGTCGATGTAGCGGTGGTCCAGGATGGCGGAGGCCAGCATGTCCATCAGGAAGGGACCGTCGGCACCGCTGCGGATCGCGGACACGACGCAGCGTTCCGCACCTTCCGTGTCCCGCACTTCGATGAACTCCCTGAACCAGGTCTTGAGCAGATCCAAGTCCTCGGTTGTGTCGGGCAGGGACTGAACCAGGAAGCGCCGGGCGGAACCCGCACTGTCGCCGGCAACTGCGGCCAATCCGTGCGACAACGCCAAGGCGCGCTGCTCGCGCGGCAGGCCGTCGAGCATGCTCGCCATGCAGCCCAGGATGGTCAGGCCCTGGCCCCAACCCTCGTTGCGGTTTTCGCACCCGAACCGGAGGCCCGTCGCCAGAATGCGATCGATCAGGTTGCGTTCCTCCAACAGGATGACCGCTTTGCCTACCACCAGGGACAGGCTGCGCTCCATGCCCATCTGCAGGCGTTCCTCGCTGTGGGCCACCCGATCCAGCGTGGAGGCCACATCGACCCAGATGCCGCCGTCCCGCACATCCACCGGAAACGTCGGCACATCGTCCGCCCACAGGTCGAAGGCCCCACCCGATTGCAGGTCGAACCGGGCATGGTGCCAGTGGCAGGTAATCAGACCATTGCGGACCGAACCGCGGTCCATGGGGTAGCCCATGTGGGGGCATCGGTTGTCGATCGCATGCACCTGGTCGTTGTGATAGACCAGCGCCACGGTGTAGTCGCCCACGCGGGCCGTTGCCAGTTGCTGTTCCATCAACTCCGCCACGGGCATCGTGTACTGCCAATCCGCTCCGTGGCCGTTGGCCGAAATACTGGAAGTGTTCATCTATGGTCCGTCCCGGAATCCAATGTGGTGAATAAAAGCTGTGTTGACGTATCGGCAGACCAGTCCTTCAAACCGACTTCAGAAAG
Source organism: Caldilineaceae bacterium (assembly GCA_026705565.1). Lineage (GTDB taxonomy): Bacteria > Chloroflexota > Anaerolineae > Caldilineales > Caldilineaceae > Bin34. The sequence goes on from JAPPAJ010000120.1 coordinate 4,274, forward strand.
TCGCGGATGACGAGGGCCGCCGATGCCCCCTCACCCACCGCGGCCGCGACCTGCTTGGTGCTGCCCGCCCTGACATCACCGGCAGCGAACACGCCGGGCACACTGGTCTCAAGCATAAGGGGTTGCCGCCCGCCGAACCGGGCCAGCGGCACATCGGCATGTTCCAGGGCATGCCCCGTCTCAATGAATCCCCACCGGTCGCGCACGACATCCAGACCGTTCAGGTATTCCGTGTTGGGCTCGAGGCCCACAAAGACGAAGGCGCCGTCCACGGCCAGCGACTCCGCTCCCTCTCCCGCCGGCGTGTTCAGTTGCAGCGCCGTCAAATGACCACCCCGGCCCCGAAAGGAGCCCACTTCGGTGCGGTAGCGCACCTCCACCGCCGGGGTAGCCGTCAACTTTTCCACAACCGCCGGCGACGCCTTGAACTCGCTTCCGCGCACCAGCACGGTGACACTTGAGGCAAACCGAGTCAGGTGAACAGCCTCCTCGGCCGCACTGTTGCCGCCCCCGATCACCGCAACCGCCTTGTCGCGGTAGAACGGACCATCGCAGGTGGAGCAGAAATGAATGCCGGCGCCAATGAAGTCCGCCTCCCCGGGCACCCCCAGCGTGCGGTACCGGCTGCCGGATGCCAGCAGAACGGCATGGGACGTGTACACGTCCCCGGTGCCGGTCCGTACGCTCAGAAATGGTTCGTTCCTGGACACCGACACCACATCGACTGCCTCCAGAACCTCCCCGCCAAAGCGCCGGGCCTGTGCCAGGAGCCTGTCCGCGAATTCATTGCCTTCAATGCCATCGGGGAATCCCGGCACGTTCTCATAGCTGAACGTCCGGGTGGCCTGACCGCCGGGCGCCCCCCGTTCCAGCAGCAGCGTGTCGATGCCCTCGCGGGTGGTGTAGATCGAGGCCACCAGTGCCGCCGGCCCGGCACCTATGCAGATCAGCGGCCAGAACTTCCGGTTGATGGATGTCCTGAGCCCCAGCTTGTCGGCAAGTTCGGCGTTGCTGGGCTCGACGAGGCGCGTGCCGTCGTCGAACACGATGGTGGGAATGATCCGTTTGCCCTCGTTGAGACGGATCACCAACTCCTCCGCAGTCGGATCCTCCTCGATGTTGATCCACGCGTATGGGATTTGGTGATCGCCCAGAAACGACTTGGCGCGACGGCAATCCGGGCACCAATGGGCACCGTAGACAGTCAGCGATGGTTCAGCCACGATTGATTTCAGTCCGAATGACAGATCATTTGGGGCAACCGGGAATATGCCGACCGATTGTAGTCCAGACCGGCGACCGCCTGTAACAGCTGCGAACAGTCTCGGAGCGCGCGTGCTGCTCGGGGATTCCGGCCCATCACCGTGCTAGACTCGGTCGCGCCTCCGTGTGCCCACTCCCGGAATCCACCCCATGCAAGTTCGCCCTCGCGACCCGTTGCCCGTTCCGACCGACTTGAAGGAACGGTGCAGCCATGCACTCGCCTTCGCCGCAACCCAGGTCCGCAACCTGACGGAACGCCACCCTGATCTCCTGCCCCTCTACACCAGAAACGGCCTCTGGAACCACGAGGGGGAAGCCTGGACCAACTGGTGCGAAGGTTTCGTCGCAGGACAGATGTGGATCCTGTATCGCCATACCCGGGACCCGTTCTGGAAGGACACGGCCATCCATTATTCCAACCTGCTGCGGGGCCGGGAACACGATCGGGATGTGCATGACCTGGGGTTCATCTTCTGGTCCTCCTGGAAGCGGTGGCACGACGAAACCGGCGACGACGCCCTGCAGGACGTCATTGTCCAGGCCGGCCAAACCATGGGTCTGCGCTTCAAGGAGAAAGGACAGTATCTGCGCTCCTTCGTTTCCGACGAGAGCATCTTCATCGACATCATGATGAACGTCGGCATCATCTTCCACGCAGCTCTGGCCACCGGCGACGAGGAACTCTGGAACAAGGTACATGCCCACTGCCACACGTCCCGCCGTTATCTGGTGCGGGGGGACGGCAGCACGTCGCATGAGGGCATTTTCGATCTGGAGACCGGCGCCTTCCTGCGGCAAACCACCCACCACGGGTGGCGCGACGACTCCTCGTGGGCACGGGGTCTGACCTGGTCCATGTACGGGTTCGGCACGGTGTACACCTACACCGGCGACGCGCGTTTCCTGCAAACCGCGGAATTGAACGCCCAGTACTACATGGAGCACACGCAGCACCATGGTGTCCCTCCCAACGACTGGACCGAGGTGAATCCAGCCTCCCCCTACGAAAGTTCGGCCGCGGCGATCGGCGCCTGCGGCTTCTTCCAGTTGGCCCGGTTGGTTAGCGACCCGGTGCGAGCGCGTGCCTACCACGAATACGCCTGTCAAATTATGGAAACCCTCACCGGCCCAGAATTCCTGGCGGAAGGGATTGACGGTTGGGAAGGCATCATGCGACATGGCGTTTACCTGCGTCGCAAGGGGCTGGGGGTCAACGAAAGTGTGATGTGGGGCGACTACTTCTTTCTGGAGGCCCTGTCCCGGGCAATGGAATATGAGTAATCGGCAACAGGCCTTGGTCACAGGAGGCGGCCGGGGCATCGGGCGGGGGATCGTCCTGGCCCTGGCGGCTGAGGGTTGGCATGTCGCCATCAACTTCCGCAGCAACCGGGAAGCCGCCGAGGAGGCTGCGGCTGCGGCCCGCGCCGCCGGCGGCGAAGCTACGCTCGTGCCCGGCAACATCGCCGATCCCGCCGACCGCGCAACCGTGGCCCAGGCCACCCTGGAGGCCTGTGGCTCCCTGGATCTGCTGGTGAACAACGCGGGCATGGCGCCGCGCCAACGGGTGGACCTGCTGGAGATGGGCGAGGCCAGCTATGACGAGGTCATGGACGTCAACCTCAAGGGCCCGCTGTTCCTGACTCAAACCCTGGCCCGGCACATGGTCGACAGGGTCGACTCCGGCGGCCACCCCGGCCAAATCGTCAACATTGGCTCCATCAGCGGATTCACAAGCAGTTCCAACCGCTCCGAATACTGCATCTCCAAGGCCGGCATGACCATGATGACCGCCCTGCTGGCGGATTGCCTCAGTCCGTGGGGCATCAACGTATATGAAATCCAGCCCGGGATGATCGAAACCGACATGACGCGCGGCGTCAAGGCCCGGTACGATGCCCTGATTGAGGACGGCCTGACCCCGATTCCACGCTGGGGCCAGCCTGAGGACATCGGCAAGGCAGTGGCTGCCATTGCCGGTGGAGCCCTGCCCTTCTCCACGGGCGAGGTAATCCGGGTCGACGGCGGATTCCACATGCATCGGCTTTAGGCTTCCGGACATCCGAACCGGGAACGGTTCCGCCAGCGTGCGAACTGACGGATTCTGCCTGGTGCGGGGCTTGGGTTCAATTGTGCGCAGGGCGCGTCCAGCCGGTCCGGATCAGGCCCCGCCACGCGAGGCACCGCGGGCCGACCAAGCCATTCCGAGCGGCATCCAGTTGCCTGAACAGCCTCCAAGGAACCTTCCATGCCTCCACGCCTGCGTCGCGTAGCCCAATTGCGAACGCCAGCTCTCTTCAGCCGCTACCTGTCCGAACGGGGCATCGACCTGCCGTTCGATGAAACGCTCGAGACCGATGCCCAAGCACCGCTCGCGCAACCCTGTGAAGTCCACGGACTGACCATTGGCAACCGCTTCTGCATCCACCCGATGGAAGGCTGGGACGGCACAGGGGACGGCAAGCCCACCGAGTTGGTGGAACGCCGCTGGTCACGGTTCGGGGCAAGCGGCGCCAAGCTGATTTGGGGTGGCGAGGCAGTTGCCGTCCGGCCGGACGGCCGCGCCAACCCCAACCAGTTGATGTTGACAGACGACTCGATGGCGGCCATCGGCGGTTTGCGCGAGACGCTGGTGGCCGCACACGAGGAATGCTTCGGCAATGCCGACGATTTGCTGGTGGGGCTGCAACTGACGCATTCGGGACGCTTCGCCCGGCCCAACGACAAGGCCCACATGGAGCCCTGGACGCTGTACGCCCACCCTGTCCTGGACGCGAAGTTCCACTTGGGATCCGACGCCGTGCTGATGAGCGACGACGACATCTGGCGTCTCATCGACGACTTTCTGACTGCGGCACGGCGCGCGCGGGACATCGGTTTCCAGTTCGTCGACATCAAGCACTGCCACGGCTATCTGGGCCACGAGTTCCTGAGTGCCTACGACCGGCCCGGGGACTTCGGGGGCAGCTTCGAGAATCGAACGCGTTTCCTGCGCACGATCGTCGAAGGCATCCGCAGCGAGGCGCCGGGATTGCTGATCGGTGTCCGCCTGAGCGCGTTCGATTTTGTGCCCTTCCGTCCGGACCCGGACCTGGAGGGCCAGGGCGTGCCGGAGCTGGAAACCGACGGCTACCGCCATGCCTTTGGCGGTGATGCCACCGGGACCGGCCTGGACCTGGATGAAACGGTTCCCTTCCTGAACCTATTGAGGGATCTGGACATCCGGCTGGTCAACCTGACCGCCGGCAGCCCCTACTACGTGCCGCACATCCAGCGGCCGGCCCTGTTCCCGCCGTCGGACGGCTACCGGCCGCCGGAGGACCCGCTGGCCGGCGTCGCCCGCCAGGTACAGGCCGCCGCCATTCTCAAGCAGCGCTGTCCTGACATGGTGACGGTCGGCTCCGGATATTCCTATCTCCAGGAGTGGCTCCCCAACGTGGCCCAGGCCGTGGTGCGCAGGCGGATGGCGGACTTCGTGGGTCTGGGACGCATGGTTCTGTCCTATCCCGACATGCCGGCGGATGTGCTGGCGGGCCGCCCCCTGCAACGCAAGCTGATCTGCCGCACGTTCAGCGACTGCACCACGGCACCCCGCATGGGGTTGATTTCGGGATGCTTCCCCCTGGATGATTTCTACGCGCAACGTCCCGAACACGAAATTCTCCTGGAGGCCAAACAAGCCGCCTGACAGTCTGTCCGGCTCCGGTGCCGGTATCGGCTTCTTCCCCTCCCCTTTGCCAAGGAACAGCTCCATGCCATCCATCAAAACCACCCTCGTCGGCAGCTATCCGGTGCCCCGCTGGCTGCAGGCCACACCCAGCCGGGACTCGCTGCACGACGCCATGGCCGTGGTCGTCAAGACCCAGGAACTGGCCGGTTTGGATCTGCTGGTGGATGGCGAGCTGTCCCGCTTCGACTTCAACCACCCGGAAACCAACGGAATGATCGAGTACTTCCTCGGTCCCCTGTCCGGGGTGTCCACAACCCTGACCCGGGATGACTGGAAGGCCTTCCACAGCCGGCCCGACATGCAGTTCCGTGCCCAGCCGGCGGCAGTCGTGACCGACGACATCGGCGCCGGAACCTTGAACCTGGAGCAGGACTACCTCCGCCTGCATGCACTCACGGAGCGTCCCACAAAGTTCACCGTCACCGCACCTTACATGCTGGCCCAGACCCTCTTCGACCGGCACTATCCGGACTTGCAGAGCCGAACGATGGCGCTGGCCCAGGTTCTGGCAGACGCCATACGGGACATCAACGCCGATGCGATTCAGGTGGACGAGGCCTCGCTGACAGGGCATCCGCAGGACTGCCGCTGGGCCCACGAACCCATCAACCTGGTGCTGGATGCCGTGGCCAACGACAGCGCCCTCCATCTGTGTTTCGGAAACTACGGCGGCCAAAGGGTGCAGGCCGGCTTCTGGGAGGACATGGTGCCGTTCCTCAACAACCTGCATGTGGGTTCGCTGATCCTGGAGTTCGCCCGCAGGGGCTACGACGAACTGGAGGTGTTCAAGGACGTGCGGCCGGACATTGCGCTGGGAATCGGCGTCATCGACATCAAGGACCTGGAAATCGAAACCCCCGACACGGTGGCGTCCCGCATCGAACGGGCGGTATTGGTCCTCGGCGCGGAGCGGGTGGCCTGGGTGCATCCCGACTGCGGGTTCTGGATGCTGCCGCGCAACGTGGCCGACGGCAAGATGCAGGCCCTGGTCGCCGGCCGCGACCTGTTTTGCGGCACTCGGTCCGCCTGAACCATCCCTGCCGAAACCAGTCGCACATCGCCTCCGGAACCAAGCCATGACCGCTACGCCACCCCCCGTCAGACTGGCCGCGATCGGCCTCAACCACAACCACATCTACGGCATGGCCGCCCACTTGGTGGAAGCCGGAGCCGAAATGGCCGCGGTCCACGCCGTGGAACCCGAGTTGCGGGAACCCTTCGCACAGCGGTACCCCGAGGCCCGGATTGCCGCGACGGCGCAGGAGATCTACGCGGACGAAGCCATCGACGTGGTCCTGACAGCAGCCATTCCCTCGGAACGAGCCGGCATCGCCGTGGCCGCCATGCAGCACGGCAAGGACGTGCAGAGCGACAAGGCCGGCATGACCACCCTGGCCCAGTGGCAGGAAGTCAAGGACGTTCAGGCCGCGACCGGTCGCATCTACTCGGTGGCGTACAGCGAGCGGTTCGGAAGCAAGGCCACCGTGCGCGCGCTGGAACTGGTCAAGGCGGGCGCGGTGGGAGACGTTGTCCATCTGATGGGGACCGGTCCCCACTCCCTGCGCAAGCCCACGCGTCCCGACTGGTTCTTTCGCCGGGACGCCGCGGGAGGCATCCTCTGCGACATTGCGGCCCACCAGTGCGACCAGTACCTTGCGTTCAGTGGCGAGACCGACCCGATCGTGGTCAAGTCGCAGGTGGCCAACCGCGCCCATCCCGACACACCGGAATTCGAGGACTTCGGCGACATGCTGGTGAGGGGCCGGAGCACCGTCGGCTACTTCAGGGTTGACTGGTTTACACCGACCGGCTTGGCCTCCTGGGGCGACACCCGGCTCACAATCGTGGGTACCGAAGGCTATATCGAGGTGCGCAAGAATCTGGACCTGGCGGGCCGGGCGGGCGGCGACCACCTGTTCGTGACCGATGCCAACGCCACCCGGTACGAGGACTGCTCCGGTGTGCAGCTGACCTTCGGCCACGACTTCCTGGCCGACGTGCGCAACCGCACCGAAACCGCCATGCCCCAGGAACATTGCTTCAAGGCCATGCACCTGGCATTGACGGCCCAAGACCGGGCAGACCGCATCTAGTGGGCCGCAGGTCCAGCAAGCCAACACCATGACAGTCTCCCTCACGGTCCCGAAGGAATTCGATCGAGCGCGGAACCTGATGGCGCATGCCACGGAGCACGGCACATTCCACGAGACCCGCCGCTCCTGCCGCTTTGCCTGCGATCTGGTGGCCAATGGCACGGACCGGGATCTGGTCCTCGCGCAGGAAGTGCTGGCAGCCGTCTTGGCCTGCCAGGTGACCGACCCAACCGACGTGCACGCGGGCAATTTTCTGTGGATGGCGGAAGACGACCGCATCGAGGACCTGAACGCCGTGGTCTTCTGTCTGGAGCATCTCATACCCATGATGCTCCGGCACGGGGACCGGCTGCCAACGGACACCCGTGCCCGGGCACTCGACGCCATCCGGCTGGGTCTGGAGGAAGTACTGCGCCTGGACGTCTGGATGGGCTACTCCAACATCACCGCCCTGTCGGTGCTGTGTTGTTGTTTGGGCGGGGAGCTGCTGGGCAGGACGGAGATTCTGGACGCAGGGAGCGCCAAATTGGAAGCGTGGGTCGGGTTCACGGCCGAATCCGGCCATGTACTGGAATTCAACTCCCCCACGTACGCCGCCGTTTCCATCCGCGCGCTGGGCAGGCTGAGAGACCTCGTTGCCTGTCCGGACACCGCCGTCCTGGCGGACATGATGCTTTGGCGGCTGGGATTGAGTTACGCCCTGCACCTGCATCGAGCCACGGGTCGGCTGGCCGGCCCACACGGGCGCGCCTACCAACCAAGCATCGACGGCGAGGCCCCGCCGGAGTCGCAGACGTTTGTCGAGTGGCTGGACACGGGCCTGCTGCCGGGCTGGCTGGGTGAACTGTACCGCGCCCTGCCGGATCACCGGGAGGTGCGGGAAGGCATCCTGGCCTCCGAACAGATTGCCATGCATACGGCACTGGAGCCCGCGTTTGCCGTCGGTTCCGTAACCCGCAGCGTGCATCCGCAAGGGAACGCGGTCATCGGACACCTGCAGGGAACCGGGGACGCCCCGGGCGGCGTCCTCTATGCCCGGCACATCCTGGACGACAAGTGGCTGGGCGACTTCTACCATGCAACGGATCGCTCCCATTCGCGCAACCTGATGGACGAGGGCGACTTTCTTGGCATCCAGCACGGCACCGCTGTGTTGGGAGCCTATGCCCCGCACGCCGGCCGAACCACCTTCCGCAGCGCGCGCACCGCCTTCATCTGGACGCAGCGGGTGGCGGTCACCGCGGTGTACGTGAACGACGAATCCGCGGGAAACCTGCCTCTGACCGTGGTTCCCGGTTCCCGCCTGACCATCTGCACCGACCGGGTCCTGTGTCTGCTGCAACCACTGCATCTGCCGGACCTGCTGCAACCAGCCACCGTTGAACTCCACCGGCGCGGCGGCGACCTGGTGTGCGACATCTACCACTACCGCGCCAAGGACACGAAGCGGTTCTGGGATCTCGCTTGGCCCGGAGCCTTCTACAAGGGGCGGCCGGCCTGCATCTTCTTCCTGGCCGTGCGCCCGCGGCGCGATCTGCCGCTCGCGGACGACGTGCGGTCCCGGTGGTCCGAGCTGTCCATCGAATGCACGGTGGCGCCAGCCAGAACCCGCACCCACCTGCGCGAACAGCGCCGGGCGGCGGCCACCGTCTCCGGTCCGGACGGCAGCTTCTCGTTCGATGTGGATCTCATGGACTTCCGGCACCGGACCCAGCCTGCCGGAGGCACCGGATTGACGGCTCCGCTGGCGGCCCAGTGCAACTGGCAGGACACCGACGAAGAGCACTCGCTGCGGGTTGCGGATGCGGAGGTCCGGGCCTCCGGGGCCAACATTCTGTTCGCCCGCGAACCCGCTTCGGACACGTGGGCGCTGGTTCAGGCCGCCGACAACCCCGGCCCCGTCTCGGTGCGCGTCGGCGAGACCTCCCGGCGTGTACCGCTGACCGGCAAGGGCCTCGCCACGTATGCCGCCGGCCGGCTGACCGTGCGCCAAATGCATTCATCCACCACCTGACACACCCCACACCATAGGAGCTGCTCCATGCCCCAACCCATCCGCACCGCCATCGCCGGTCTCGGCCGCAGTGGCTGGGACATCCATGCCAACCTGCTGGCGCCACTCACGGATCTCTACCGGGTGACCGCCGTCGTGGACGGCGAGGAGACCCGCCGGGAGGAGGCCCGGGCACGGTTTGGCTGTTCCACCCATACGGACTTCGGCGACCTGGTCGCCAACGACGACATCGAGCTGATCGTGGTGGCCCTACCCAGTTTCCTGCACGCCGACCTCACGGTTCAGGCCCTGGAAGCCGGCAAGCACGTGGTGTGTGAGAAGCCGATGGCCGATTCCCTGCCGGATGCCACGCGCATGGTGGAGGCGTCCCGCGCGAACCCGGGCACCTTGTCGATCTTCCAGCAGCGCCGCTACAACCCGGACTTCGTCAAGGTTCGCGAAATCATCGATTCCGGGGTGCTGGGGCGCATTGTCCAGATTCGCATGACGGAGAACCGATTCGGTCGCCGCTGGGACTGGCAGACCCTGCAGCGTTTCGGCGGCGGCTCGCTCAACAACACGGGCCCCCACTATCTCGACCAAGCCCTGCAGCTGTTCGGTCCGAAGGAGCCGGAGGTGTTTTGCGACCTGGACCGCGCCCTGACCCTGGGCGATGCCGACGACCACGTCAAGGTGGTGATCAAGGCGGAGGGCCAGCCCACCATCGACATCGAGATTTCATCCGCCTGCCCCTACCCCGGCG
>JAPPAJ010000127.1 GCA_026705565.1 Caldilineaceae bacterium
ACGCGGATGTAGCCGAACCGGATGTTCATGGCGTTCCCACTGTAGCAAAACCCCTGTCGGCCCGCAAGTTTAGGCACGTTGATTTCGCCATGCCTTTTGCGCAGGCAGGGAGGCGTCCCGCAGGCCGGAATCGGAGGGTGGGCGGCGGTGTGCCAAAAGGCCTGCTTTTTGCCCAGGCCCGCACCGCGGCCGGAACGTTGATTCCGGAACGCGAATTCGGGACCGCGTCGGCCGACCGGGCCGGTTGGCTACCGCGTCGGTTTGGCCGCTGTATCAAAAACGGCCGTTTGCGGGATAGCAGAACCCGTCCCGGCTAGAACTACGATTTCATCCCGGAGACGGGATCAGCGAGACCGTTCGGAGGTCTGCCCCTGTGGTGGTGCCGTTGGCTCACCCCATCCGGTTCGGACACCAGCAGATTGGATCACACACGAGGAGCCGATGCCCCTGTGGCGGGGTTATGGCTCGGAACATGGCTGCCCCGTCCCTCATGCCAGGCACAGTTCCAAGAAGGGCAGGTCGGAGGGTTCCGTACGGGGTGGCGGACTCGGAAAGTGGAAGCCGGAGGCTGGGACCCTCAACCGACTGGACCACCGGGATAGTAACAGAGGTATTCCCCCACGCACCGGTCCTGGACCGACGGCTCGGTCAGGGATGAGGGAATCCATGTGGGCGATTCCAACATATGCAACAGGTCGGCCTCATTCAAATAACCATAGTTCGGCCGCACCTTCAGCCATTCCTGCCCATCCCCGTCCCGGATCCGTTCGACCACTCGCAGCCGCGTGCCGGCCGGCACCGTGAGGACCACTTGGTCGTCCCTTGCGTCGGGTTGCTCGTACAGGGGAGTGTCGTCACCCGCGGCCCGCCGCCACTCGCTGTGCTCCTGCAGCAGGTGCCACAGGGTCTCGTCCGGGGCCGGAGGCGGGTCCAGTTGGGGCAGCCATAAATGCAGCTCCCGGAGGCGGGGAACGTCTTGCAGGAAGTGTGCGGGCAGGGCCGTCAGCTTCTCCGCCCACAGGTACAACTGGGCCAGTGCCGGCACATGCTGCAGGAAGTCCGGCGGTATCGCCGGCCCCAAGCCGAACAGGCGCAGATGCAGATAGCGCAAGTCCGGGGCCTGTGCGAGAAAGCCTTCCGGCAGGGCGGCTGACCGGTTGGCTTCCAGCGTCAGGTGCTGCAACCGTGGTGTGTGGGACAGGAAACCGGCCGGCAACGCGTTCACCTCCGGTAGGTAGAGCACGGCCTCGACGAGGCGGGGCGTGTGCGCCAGAAAACCATCCGGCAGGGTCGTCACCTGGGAGGGACGCAGTTCCAGACGGGTCAGGCGGGGCGTGTGTGCCAGAAAACCATCCGGCAGGGTCGTCAACGCCACTGCCAGGGGTGGCGGACCCGAACCGAGATAATGCTTCAGTTCCAGCTCCTTCAGTTGGGGGGCCTGGGCCAGGAAGCGGGGAGGCAGGACCGTCAGGTGAGGCGTCAATAGGCTCACATGGGTCAATTGCGGTGTGTCGGACAGAAAGCCGTCCGGCAGGGTCTCCTGGTCCGAAAAGAACGTCAGATGGGTCAACCGGGGTGCATGGGCCAGAAACTGCTCGGGATAAGAGGTTGGTCGGCTGATGGATTGTGACCAAACTGCCAGTGTCAGATCCTCTAGATTGGCCGCGGATGACAACCAGTCCGCCGACCAAAGCTCCATGGTCCCAACATGCAAAGCCAACTGGCGCAGGCGAGGTACCGGTGCCAACCGGTCCACTGGCCAGTTCGCCAAACGGGGTGCATACAGGGACAGGGCGGTCAGATGAGGTACCCGGGCAAGCCAAGCGGGAGATAGGGCCGTAAGGTTGTCGGCAGATAGCTCGAGGGAGGTCAGGCGGGGTGTGGAGGCCAGCGCGTCCACCGGCCAGGTTCCGGGATGGGGGACGCGCAGACGCAGTCGCGTCAATCCGGGCATATGGGCCAAGACGTCCCCGACAGCCATGATCTGCAGTTCCGGGCCCAGGTTCAGTTCCGCTTCCTGCAAGCCGGTCAGACCATGGACATCCTGTACCGAGACAACCTCCATGTTGTCCAAGGTCTGTATGGATGCCAGATGAGCCCAGGTCACCTGTTCGCACGACACGGAGATCTCCCAAGTCCGCTTCAGCCGGAGCTGGATGACTCGCTGCACCTCCGGGCTGCGTTGGCAGACCCGGGGTTGGGTGGCGTGCATCGGCCAGACGAGTCGGGCCTCCAACCACAGGCCGGCGGCATTGCCCGCACTGCCTTCCGACCGGACGGACAAACTGAGTTTCCCCTCGGGCTCGACCTGAACATCAACGGTTGCGTTCATGTCGAGCGCCGTGTGTGCGTTGAGGCCGATCGGATTCCCATAGGTGGACTGCTCAATCGCGTACCCTGGTCGAAAAGCTTCGGGTACTTGCACTTGATAGGCAGGCGCTTGCAGTTGGGAGTTCATCACGTCGGCCAGCGGCACGCGCAACCTGGCGTGCACCATGCCGTCGTTCCGTTCCAGAGCAACGCGGCCGGTGTGCATGTCGCCGCTGTGTGGCTGGGCGTGTCCGAACCAGGATTTGTGCGAAGGCGGTGTCGGCGTCGGTTCCGGTATGGGCGTGGGCGTGGGTTCCGCAGCCAGCACCGTCGGTTCGACTTCAATCGCTGGTTGAGGACGCGTTCTGTTTGCACAACCCGCGGCCGTCAGGCAAGCGAGCAATGCCAGCCCCCAAAGCCATGGGTGTCGGCCCGGCCACAAGCGTGTCATGTTGCGATTGTACGAACCCGGAGCATGTTCGACAACCTGGTGGCATTCCCCATCCCGCAAACGGCCGTTTGCGAGACAGCCGACTCCTCGTGTCGGTGTCCGTCTTGGCCTTCGCGGACTCCGATTTCCCCTTGGGCATGGCTCGGAATCCGGTGGCATACTGCGAACCCGCGGCCGTTGTCCACCCGAAACCAGGTGAGCCCCCATGTTTCATCCCCGCGTCCTCTTGCGCATCCTGGTCCCCCTGCTGGCCCTGGTGCTGCTGCTCGGCGGAAGGCCACTGCAGGCCGGGGGCGCCCCCCCGGCTAGTCCCACCCCCGCCTGTCCCGACGCGGGCCCCTCGCCCAGCCTGGCCTGCGACAAGGAAATCCTGCTGGCGATTCGGGATGACCTCGCACCTTCGAATTACTGGGGCCTACAGCGGCATTGGCATGCCGATATCCCGGTGGCGGCCTTCCTGGGTGTCACGGTGAGCGACGTTGTTCCGCGGGTCATAAGCATAAACCTGCATGACATTTGGTTTATCGTCCCACTGAGCGGCCCCATTCCTCCCGAATTGGGGCGGCTGACCCAGCTGCAGGATTTGCGTCTTGGGGAAAACAGGCTCACCGGCCCCATTCCCCCCGAACTGGGCCAGCTGACCCAGTTGCAGGAATTGCGTCTTGGGAGGAACGGGCTCACCGGCCCCATTCCCCCCGAACTGGGGCAACTCGCCCGGTTGACGTATCTGGATCTGGCCCACAACCAGTTGAGCGGCCCCATTCCTCCCGAACTGGGGCGGCTGACCCAGCTGCAGGATTTGCGTCTTGAGTGGAACGGGCTCACCGGCCCCATTCCCCCCGAACTGGGCCAGCTGACCCAGCTGCAGGAATTGCGTCTTGGGAGGAACGGGCTCACCGGCCCCATTCCCCCCGAACTGGGGCAACTCGCCCGGTTGACGTATCTGGATCTGGCCCACAACCAGCTGGCCGGCATCCCTCCCGAACTGGGCCAGCTCCCCCAACTGCAGCATTTGGCTCTCTCCCACAACCAACTGGCCGGCATCCCTTCCGAACTGGGCCAGCTCCCCCGACTGCGGCACTGGGATCTCTCCCACAACCAGCTGGCCGGCATCCCTCCCGAACTGGGCCAGCTCCCCCAACTGCGGCATTTGGCTCTCTCCCACAACCAGCTAGCCGGCATCCCTCCCGAACTGGGCCAGCTCCCCCAACTGCGGCATTTGGCTCTCTCCCACAACCAGCTAGCCGGCATCCCTCCCGAACTGGGCCAGCTCCCCCAACTGCGGCATTTGGCTCTCTCCCACAACCAGCTGGCCGGCATCCCTCCTGAACTGGGGCAGCTTCCCCAACTGCAGTATTTGGTTCTCTCCCACAACCAGCTGGCCGGCATCCCTCCCGAACTGGGGCAGCTTCCCCAACTGCAGTATTTGGTTCTCTCCCACAACCAGCTGAGCGGCCCCATCCCCCCCGAACTGGGTCAACTTGCCCAACTGGAAAAGTTGTTCCTCGGAGGCAACCGGCTGAGCGGTCCCATTCCCCCCGAACTGGGGCAGCTCCCCCGGTTGACGGTTCTGGATCTTGCCCACAACCGGCTGAGCGGCATCCCCCCTGAACTGGGCCAGCTCACCCAACTGGAAAAGTTGTTCCTCGGAGGCAACCGGCTGAGCGGTCCCATTCCCCCCGAACTGGGGCAGCTCCCCCGGTTGACGGTTCTGGATCTTGCCCACAACCGGCTGAGCGGCATCCCCCCTGAACTGGGCCAGCTCACCCAACTGGAAAAGTTGTTCCTCGGAGGCAACCGGCTGAGCGGTCCCATTCCCCCCGAACTGGGGCAGCTCCCCCGGTTGACGGTTCTGGATCTTGCCCACAACCGGCTGAGCGGCATCCCCCCTGAACTGGGCCAGCTCACCCAACTGCGACACTGGGATCTCTCCCACAACCAGCTGAGTGGCCCCATCCCCTCGGCATTGGTCCAACTCGCCCGGTTGGAGGATTTGGATCTCTCCCACAACCAGCTGACGGTTCCCTTGCCGCCCCAACTGGGCCAGCTCACCCAACTGCGACACTGGGATCTCTCCCACAACCAGCTGAGTGGCCCCATCCCCTCGGCATTGATCCAACTCGCCCGGTTGGAGGATTTGGATCTCTCCCACAACCAGCTGAGCGGCCCCATCCCCCCCGAACTGGGACAACCGCGCAAGCTCCAGTGGTTGAGGCTTGCCGACAACCGGTTGACCGGCTCCGTGCCACCGGAACTGGGACAACTCATCTGGCTGCGCGGCCTGGATCTGGCCCGCAATCCGCTGAGCGGTTGCCTGCCCCCGAGCGTCCAGGTCAAATGCGATTCCTGCCCGGACCTGCCCATCTGTCCGTCGCCGCCTCGCCCGGAGGCGGGGGCATCGGCGTGCCCGCCCCAAGGCCCCTCGCCCAACCTGGCCTGCGACAAGGAAATCCTGCTCTCGATCCGGGACACCCTTTGGGGCCCCAAAACCTTTTGGCCCCAGAGTTGGCAGCCCGACACGCCACTGCAAGAAGGATTCCACTGGGGAGAATCCGGAAGCTATCACCCTTCACCGAACGATGCAGGGAGAGAATTTACCGAAGGCTTCCACGGGGTCCGGGTGAGAGGAAATCCGCCACGCGTGATAGGCCTGACCGTGGGAGGGGCCTTCGAGTTGGAACCTGGTCCGGGGGGCACCATCCCCCCGGAACTGGGACGTCTTGCCTGGCTGCAGACGTTGAGATTGTGGGGTTCGCTGAGCGACTCCATTCCCCCGGAACTGGGTCAGCTCAGCCAGCTCCAGTATCTGGATCTGGGGACCGCTCTGGGGGCCAACCAACTGACGGGGCCCATTCCTCCCCAACTGGGGCAACTCAGCCAGCTCCAGGAGCTGGATCTGGACCACAACCAGTTGACCGGCTGCCTGCCCGCCTCCTGGCAGGACCGTTTCACCGTGACGACCAGCTCCAATGGCGAACCCCAAAACCTGCCCTACTGTCCCCTGGCGGATTTGCAGCCCGAGCAGCCCGAGGTCAACCAGCCAATAATTGATCCCGACACATTCGTGTCGGTCAGTGCGGGAATGGCCCACGCCTGTGGGGTGCAGGCTGACGGTACGCTCGTCTGCTGGGGTCACGACCACTTTGGTCAGGCCACGCCGCCGGCCGGCACCTATGCGGCTGTCAGTGCCGGTGCACGCCACACCTGCGGAGTGCGGAGCGATGACACGCTGGCCTGCTGGGGCGACAACGCCTACGGACAGGCCACACCGCCGCAAGGCAGGTTCGCGGCCGTCAATGCCGGCAGCCTGCACACCTGTGCGGTGGAAACGAACGGCAGCATCGGCTGCTGGGGCGACAACACCTATGGACAGGCCCCGACCGTTGTGCCGGGCGACTACACGGCCGTCAGTGCGGGCTACACCCACACCTGCGCGGTACGGGCGGACGGCAGCCTGGATTGCTGGGGCAACGATGCGCATGGACGGGCCATGCCACCGAGTGGGACTTTCTCCACTGTTTCGGCTGGCCGCAGGCACAACTGCGGCTTGCGGACGGATGGTTCGGTCGCTTGTTGGGGTTACGGTTACCACGGCGAACGCTCGCCACCGTCCGGAACCTTCACGACCGTCAGCGCCCGGGATCGGTACACCTGTGGACTGCGTACCGACAGCACCCTTGCCTGTTGGGGGCAGAACCATTCCGGGCGAGGATCACCGCCGTCCGGAACCTTCACGCACATGAGCGCCGGTGGTCTGCACGCCTGTGCGGTCCAGACAGACGGCGTGGCCGCCTGCTGGGGTGACGATGCCTACGGACAGGCCACGCCACCCGGGGGCCGGTATGCGCGTGCGCGCCGACCAATGAGTGAGTTCGATTGTGCGCAACAAGCTGACGGCCGGGTCGTTTGTGGGGAAGGGACTTGGTTTGACGCGACTGCCGCACCGGCAGGCACATTCGCCGACGTCAGGGTCGAAACCTACCACGCGTGCGGATTGCGCACAGACGGTACCGTCATCTGCTGGGGTAGAGGATGCTCGCGTACCGCCTGCAGGAGCAGCCGCGAATGGAGCCGGAGTTCGCCACCCTTTTATGTCAGTGTCGGTGGCCGAAACTATTGCGCGCTGAGAACGGACGGTACCATCTTTTGCTGGGGCGGCAGTCGGGGATTGGGCAGCAGACCGCCAGCCGGTATCTTCACCGCCCTAAGCACGGGCGGTGAAGGCCGTCACGCCTGCGGGTTGCGAATCGATGGCTCCATCGCCTGTTGGGGTGGGGACTGGAACAGGCAGGCCACACCGCCCGGAGGCAGCTACCTAGCCGTAAGCACCGGCGCGCTTCACACCTGCGCGGTGCGCACCGACCAAACCCTCATCTGCTGGGGGGATCTGGGATTGCCCCTGCCGGCCGGATGAGGGATCCGTCGGACTATGGGATCCACCGGCTTGGCCGTCCCACAAACGGCCGTTTGCGGGGCGCATCCGACTCCCTGGCCCGCGCCGCATGCCAACCGGGGCCTTGACCGGCCGGATCCCTCCGTGCGCCGACGTTGTACAGGCCCCGGGCCATATACTCAGGGCGGGCACAGCCCCCAATGGGCAATCCTTGCCCCGGAGCCTCCGTATGCATCCAGTCCCCCTTCCCGTTCAGGCCGTGCGCGCGGCCCTGCTGGGGATCGCCCTGCTTCTGGCATTCCCCGCGCCGGTGACCGCCGCCGACAGCCCGGCTCCGGATCCGGTCACCACCGGGTCCTACACCAACTTACCCAACTGCCACTTCGGGCATTACCGGCTGCAGCGCACGGCTGCCCGGATATCCCTGGAGCTCACCTCGTTCGTGGACTCGGCCGCCTGCCTGGAACACACCCCGGCCCGGGCCATGTTCGTGTTGCCGCCGGCCTATCGTCCGCCCATGACCATCATCCGCGAAGTCGCGGTGGCGCCGGGGCCGCGGTTCCTGACCCCCGAGGCCGGGTGCCGGGCCGGGTGCCGGCTGCGCCTCCGGGTGGAACCGGACGGCCGGGTCCACTACGAGCCGGCCACGCCGAGCTTCCATGCGGATCAACTGTCGGAGTTGACCCCACCCGAGAGGCCGTGGCTGCGCGAAGAGGTCCGCGTGCTCGAAGAGCAACTGTCCGAGGTGCCTGAAGGGACCGATTGGGGTTGGGGCGACACCCCCGGGGGTGAATTCACGCTGTCCGTCCAGTGGGGCACCACGCCCGCGGATAACGACCAGGTGGTCCTGGCCCTCCTGGATGAGCACTGGTTTGGCCGGCCGCTGCTGGCCCGCATGCCCTTGGCCACCCGCGAGACCCCTGCCAACACGGAACCGGGGCTGTGCCGAGTTCTGGCCTTGAGTCCGGAGGGACGCGTGACGGAGTTGAGTCTGCAGGAGCCTCTGCGGGGCGCCCCCCTGCCGCCCGAGTTGGGGCAACTCACCGGCTTGGAGTGTTTGCACCTGGAATGGCCTTCCGATGATGGCGTGTCCCTGCAAGGGCCTCCCTATAGTGCGCCTCTGTATGACTTGCTCGGACCCATCCCGCCCGAACTGGGGCAGCTCCGGCAGTCGCTGGAAACCCTGGACTTGTCCTGGAATCTGCTGACGGGGCCCCTGCCGGACGCACTGGGACAGTTCCGGAATCTCCAGTCGCTGGATTTGCGCGCCAACGGGCTCACCGGATCGCTCCCTCACGAGTGGCGACAACTCCGGCAGTTGCAGACGTTGCATTTGGGTGCCAATCAACTGACCGGATCGCTCCCTCCCACATGGGTCCAACTCCGGCAGTTGCAGACGTTGCATTTGGGTTACAACCAACTGACCGGCTCCCCCCTGACCGTCTCCCGGACCGGCACCCTTACCGGCTCCCTGCCGCCCGTATGGAGTGAACTCGACAGCCTGCGGTGGCTCGACCTGGGTTACAACCAGCTGACCGGGCCCCTGCCGGACGCATGGGGTCAACTGGCCAACCTGGAGAGTCTCGTCCTGGGCAGCAACCAGCTGACGGGCCCCCTGCCCCCCGCCTTTGACAGGGGTATTCGCACAAAGATGCCATGATTGACGGGGGGGGGGGCGAAGACACAGCCGGGCCGGTACACTGGAGGTCTTCTACACCAGCCAGCCCCCGGCGCACGGCCATGCTTCGCACCACCTCATTGTATGCCCTGTCCCGCGAGCTCGAGCGGCGCCTGCCCTCGCTCCAAGGCCGCCTGCGGCGGGTCCTGGCCCTCTGGGTGAAGGGCGCCGTCCTGGCCCACAACGGCTGCCAGGATTCGACGGCCGTGGCCCTGGAGATGCACGGGCACTACGAAACCGTGCGCCGGGAGCTGCGGGAATGGACCTATGACGACGCGGACCGCATCCACTCCTGGGGGCCGGGGACGGAGGTGGACGCGGCGGCCTGCTTTCCGGAACTGCTGCGCTGGGTCCTGGACCTGTGGACGCCCGGCGGGGGGGACTCGGCCACGGAGACGTCCCTGGTGCTGGCCCTCGACCCCACGCACCAGCGGGACGAATGGGTGGCGCTGGCGGTGAGCGTGGTCTACCGCGAGCAGGCGATCCCGGTGGCCTGGCACGTCGTGAGGGCCGACGCGTCGGAATCCTGGATGGCCCACTACCGCCGCCTGCTGGGACTGCTGGCCCCGGCGGTGCCGGCCGGGATGCCGGTGCACGTCCTGTGCGACCGGGGGCTGGACAGCCGCGACCTGTGGGCACGGATCAGGGAGCTGGGCTGGCATCCCGTCCTGCGCTACTCGCCGCACGTCACCTTCCGCCCGACCGGCGGCGACCGGGTCCCGGTGCGGTCGCTGGGCGGCGGACCGGGCACGTTCTGGGTGGGGGCCGGCGAGGCCTTCGGCGAGGACCCCCTGCCCGGCACGCTGATTGTGCTGCACGCCCAGGAGTGCGAGGAGCCCTGGGTCCTGTTGACCGACACCCCGCCGGCGCACACCGGGGCCTCCCTCTACGCCTGCCGCCACTGGATTGAGCAGGGCTTCCGCGGCCTCAAGCGGGGCGGCTGGCAGTGGGGCCGCACGCGCCGCACCGACCCCGTGCGCGTGGCCCGGCACCTGCTGGTCCTGGCCGTGGCCACGCTCCTGGCGGTCGCCTACGGCACCCGCCGCGAGCAGGCCCGCGCCCGCGGCCTGCCGCCCGGCCGGCTGCGCCGACCGCCGACCCGCGCCCCCTCGAAGCCCAGGGCGGCGCGGCGCTTCAGCGTGCTGCGGCAGGGGGCTGCCTGCCTCCGCCGCCTGCTTTACCGCAACCGCCTCTGGACCCGCGTCTGGCTCACCCCCACGCCGGGCCCCGACCGCACCGCCGGCCTGCGCTGCCTGTCGCCCCCCGCGACCTGACGCCGCATCCGTTCCACAGCCCGTCGCCTTTGACGTGGCCGCGCCCCCGCGGCACGACCGCCCCTGCCCGGATGCCGACCGGAGGCCCGGTCCCCAACCCGGCCTCGCGGACCGGAAGCCGGGATCCGCCGGTTGCGACGCCGCACACGGCCCCCAACACCCCGGAACCGCACGGCACGACCGGAACACCCGCCTGTTTCGTCCAGGGAATACCCCTGTCAAGGCCCTGGGCCCGGATCGGAGAGGGGATCGACCTATAGAGAGCGAGGACCTCCGCAGGCATCCTGTCCGGCTGTGCCGCCGTCAATCCCAAGCGGGCCAATCGTCCGCGGATGGTGATCGGGATGTCCCCAAGCATCGGTTGCGGGATTGCAATCTCCGGGACATATCCGAGTTCAATTACGCTTTCCGCGGCTTTGAACCGGACGCGCAGCGCCTCCTCGGCAGCGGCGAGTTCGGCCAGCGTCATGGCCCGCGGACCGCGGGCTTCGGCCAATTCGCGTGCTTCCCACACCAGGTTGTCCGGGGAGGTGGCGAGCGACAACAGCCACGTTGGTGAAACCGGAAGCACCGTGCACGGCGCGTGCACGGGATTGCTGGAGGCCAGGAACGTGTGCACTGCGTCGGGGCCCGCGACCCGCACCCACTCCGGCAGCGACTCGTATACCAGACGCAACTCCGTCGGCCAACCGTTGAAGTCGGGCAGGGCCTGTTCGCCGGCCACGCGCAAGCCGGTCAAGACTTCTTGGTCTTGGAGGAGCTTGTACCAGGTTTGGCTGGATGGAGTCCCGGCCGTCAGGCTTTTGACCCACAGCGCGTGTTCGGCCGCCGAAAGGTCCGCGTCGGTCAAGGAAGCGCCCTGCCGGCTTGCCTTTATTAGTCGATCCTCCCACACGACATTGCCCAGGGCACTCGCCAGTTGCGGATCGTTCTCTGCGGGTTGGCGAAAGGACAGGTCATGGACTGCGAAGAAGTACAGGACTGCCCAAAAACCCTCATTGCGGAAGTCGGCGGGAATCGTGTTGTACAGCTCGAATGCCTGTGCCTGGGTGCGGGTACCGTTGGCCAGTCCCAGATACTTGAACGATTCAATGAATTCGGGATCGCTATTGAGGATGTACCAGGTTTGGCTGGAGGTTGAGGCGGCTTCCTGGCCGGTCCGACTTAGCGCGATCGTCGCGGCGGCGAACTCCGCGGCTGTCATGGGACGGTCGCCGCGCGCCTCGTGAACTATCCGCAACTCCCATATCAGGTTGTCCGGGGCATCGACTTGCCGCAGGATGTCCGGCAGCGGCGTCAGATAGGTCAAGGTGTGGTTGTCAAGGAATTCCAGCAGGCGCGCTTCGCCCAGGGCCCGCGTAGTGCCGGGGATGGCCTCGTACAGGGCTTCCGCTTCCTCCTCGGTTCTGCGGGGCACGTTCGGTGCCAGGCCCGCATCGAAAAACCTTTGTCGAATGGTGTCATCCAGGAACTCCCACTCGCTGACATCGACAACCTCCAGTTCAATCTGGTCGTCGGCAAGCGAGGTTTCGGAGTCGTTTCCACCGAAGAGGCCTGAGACTCTGGAGGCTGTGTCGGAGAGCCAGTTGGTGGCTTGGTCCGTCGGTTCGAGTACCCATGTTGCGCAGACATCGGCCATCCAATCGACGCCTTGGTCAATCAAGGACTCGTCTTGGGCAGGCACACTGCAGGCATTCGCCGCCAGCACCGGGGCATACAGCAGCGTCCAAGCCAGGCATGCACTCAACACAACGACCGCGAAACGGGACCCCAACGAACTTCGGAGACGCAGGGGCGATCGCGGACGACAAGGGAACTGCATTCCCGTTGCCTCAGGAGTGGGAAACGTGTCGGGTTCGCCTAGCGAGTCGCAAGCGGCATGGTGGGTCGACCCCCAAGGGGTATGGGTCATTTGGCATCAAGGTCTTGGGTTAATGACCCATTTGAGAGCACTTGGCCGTGCTCGAAGATCACGGGTCGTATACGCGGGCCGGCTGCCATTGGGAACTGGACTTTGTGGATGGCGTTCGGCCTTCTCGAATTGTGCGCCCATACCGGGTTCCCTGCCAAAATCGGCAGAGTGACGCGGGCGCGGGTGTCACGAGCGGCCGTACGGCGACCGGGCCGGATTGCATCATTTCTTCAAGGCGCGGTGCAACCCTTGCCCGCAATGATCCCATTGTCTGAAGTGGCACCGGATCTCAATGCGGTTCCCGCCCAAGGCAGATCACGGGAGCATCAAGCCGCCGACTCCCACTGGGGAACGGGGTTCCGTCGCCAGTGAATGGTCGCAGGCCTCAGCCGGACTTTGTACAAAGTCCGGCTGAGAAGAGAGCAGGGACGGCTCCGGGAATTTGCCTACAGCAGTTCCGCGTGCTCCAGCTCCAGGCAGAAGGCGATCCGGTCCACGACATCGCTGACCGTCTCGGGGCTATATGTCCCCATTCAACGTGCCGTCAACTTCGCCACTGTCATCGTTGAGCGGATCGAGCGGACCGCGTCCCAGGGTGACCTCTGTGCGACTTTGGAGCTTCGTCCGCAGGCCCTCCGGCGTCTTCCAGGTCAGATGGTTGCAGTGGTTGGTGCCGAAGGGGACGGCATTCATGCGGTCTTTGTGACAGGTGTGGATCACCGGAATGCCCAACCCCTGGGCAAAGCCCGCCTGCGCGGCCTGGCTCCCGGTCGCGTGCGGCGACCCCCCCTGGTGCCGGCGTCGGCCCGCCTTCAGTCCCCGAGCCTGTTTCAGCCGGACTGATTCCAGGTCCAGCGGCACCTGCACTGCGGCCATGGCTGCGCGCGGGTCCAGCGCGGCCCCTGCCGGGACCGGATCGGCCCGCAGAGTGACAGTGGGTGAACCCACCGTCCGAGCAGCTCCTTCGTCGCACAAAGATGCGGATGGAGCCTTTACCCATCCCCAGCAGACCCCTCGAGGGGAAGCCGCCCATCCGCGCGGCGCACTGTGTGCCTCGATGCCTACGGGGTCAATCACTTGCCAGTGTCGGCCTCGATTGTCTCCGGATTGCCGGCTCCGCATGCTGTGATACCGGACAGCAACTTGCATGTTGTATTGGACCTGCAGATCAGGGGATCTGTGGGGTTGGGTGAGAGGAGCGTGGGGCTGCCCGGACACGCTTGATGAGGTAACGATCGAGTGGACCAAAGACCGTATCGATCCGGCAACCAAAGCGGCTGAGGTTGGCACTGCGTCGGGGCCAGGGGGCCTGCCTGGCTTTCTTGAAGGGGGCCTGCAGTTGCAGACCCTGCGGTGCCAGCGTCTCTCGAAGCAGTGGACTCCAGTAGTTGCGATCCTCCACGACGACACCCTGTCGGCCGTGGGCCAACTCGGGCACGACGGCGGTCTCATGGACATCGGCCGGAGCGAGGCTGAAGCGCACGACGACCGGGCCAGGCCACCAGGACATGGACACGGAAGCCGTGGAAGGTCCGGTGCAACCGCACGTCGCAGCCGAAGGTCGCCTCGCCCTCGAAACATCGGCAGCGGTGGGCCCGCGCGAACTGACAGAGGGGGAGGGGCACGCTCCTGCCCCTCCCCTATAGGGCCAAGCCCCCTCCGCAGGCGGCTCCGGCGGCATCCTGGAGAAAAAGGGCATGCCGCCGAACCCAGGGTTCGACGGAGAGCATCGACTTCAGTGAACCGGGAAACTGGGAAACCGGGGGCAAGGGGGCGGTGTCGGCCATGGAGGAGACTTCGGGACGTGATGAAGCACCCCGTCCCATCCGGGGCCGACAGCACCCCATTGGGTACGGCATGGGTTCCCGAAGGCATGCGCCGACGGAACCCCGCATGGATTGGGAGAGAGGGATGTGTTCCGAAGCGCGCCCGTGACCGGACAGTTGTGGTGGGCTTTGGCTTGCCAACCCC
>JAPPAJ010000145.1 GCA_026705565.1 Caldilineaceae bacterium
ATATAGCGCTCGGCTCCGCTGCGCGGTCCTCCCAGTGAACCCGTGTACAACCGTACCACGATGTCGACCCCGGTCTCCTGTGCCAAGCTGGCCGCCAGCTTGTCGGTCAAGGCTTCGGTAAAGATGGCGTTGACGCCATGGTCCTTGATGGTATCCACCAGGCGGGCGAGGGCCTGTGCCTCGATTTCCGCACTGGTACCCAGGCTCGGAATGATAGTGCCCACCACCTCAAAGTCATAGAGGTGGGCAAAGTACTGGAAGCTGTCGTGCGAAGTCACCAGCACCCGTTGTTCCGCTGACAGCACCGACACCTGCTCGATAATCCAGCTGTGCAACTCTTCGAGTTCGAGACCGTAGCGGGCCGCTCGCTCGGCGTAGATCGCTGCATGCTCGGGATCCGCAGCGCCCATGACCTGCGCCAGACCGGTCACAGCTGCGCGAACCCGCGGCGGATCGAACCAGAAGTGCGGATCCTCCGAGCCATGTTCGTGGTGGTGGTGGCCATGTGCATCCTCATGGTCCCCGTGGTCCTCATGGTCCTCGTCGTCCTCGTGGCCATGTGCGTCCTCGTGGTCCCCGTGGTCCTCGTCGTCCTCGTGACCATGTGCGTCCTCATGGTCCCCATGGTCCTCGTCGTGCCCGTGGCCATCTTCGTGGTCCTCGTGCTCTTCCTCGTCGCCATGGGCATCCTCGGCACCTCCCATCGGCAGGTAGGGCAGGGGATCGATGAACTCTTCCAAGCTAATCACGACCGCTTCGTCGGCCCGCGCCTGCTCGAACAATTGATCAAGCCAACCGGCCTCCAGTCCCATGCCAATCATGACCACCATATCGGCGTCGGCCACACGCGCGACATCCTGGGGCCCGGGCTGGAACATGTGCATATCGCCCCCGGGGGGCACAAGTGCCGACACTTCCACGTGATCCCCACCAATCTGGCGGACCCAGTCGGCAACGATGCTGCCGCTGGTCACAATCCGCAAGGGTTGACTCTCCGCCGCTGGACCGTCGCCGGTGACAGGAACCTCCGCTGGCACGACACAGGCCGCCAAGGCACTGCTGATCACAATCAGAAGAATGGGGATAAGCCGGAAGATCGAACGCGGTACGGTCATGGCGATGCTCCTAGGGCAACACTCGTCATCGGGGTATATTAATATAGCACAGCATACGGTTGGTTCGCTTCCTGCCAAGAATCGATGTGGGGACATTCGCATTATTGTTATTGAATTGGGTGGTGCCGGCTCTGGGTAGGATGGGATGCTGCATCCCATTCCGGCGGCTTTCCCATGGCCGACCCCGCCTCCGTCCCCCCAGTTTCCCTGTTCACTGAAGTCGACGATCCCCGTTGGCCCCAAGTCCGGCTGCATGGCCTGGAGAACATTCTCCTGATGGCAACTTGGCCGTCAACTGCAGTGCCTACAGCTGGACCGAGGTTGAGCTGTTCGAACGCCAGAAGCAGGCCTGGTAGACCACGTTTCTGGAACTGCCGTATGGGATTCCTGCACACGATGCTTTGGGGCGTGTCTGCGCGCGGCTGGATCCCCAACCGTTGGAAGGCTGTTTCACACTCTGGGTGCAGTCGTTGGCCGCGGCCCTCAGGGTTCAAGTCGTAATGGTGGACGGCAAGGAGGCCCGCCGTGCCCACGACGCCGGTCGGGGCGGCCGCTCCTACACTTGGTTGGCGCTTAGGCGGACGCGGCACGTCTGGTCCTAAGGCAACGCCAAGTGGACAACTGGTCCAACGAGATTACAGCCATCCGGGAACTGCTCGAGATGCTGGCGCTGGACGGTTGCATTGTGATCATCGATGCCATGGGCTGCCAGAAGCGGATTGCGCAGACGATCCGCTACCGGGGGGCCGACAATGTGCTGTCGCTCCAGAGCAACCAGTTGCAGTTGCACGAGGCCCTGGCCGAGACCTTCGCCGCCGAGCAGGCTGAAGGTTTCCAGAGTTGCGACCACGACTGCCACAAGACCGTGAACCAAGAACCACGGCCGCATTGAGACGTGCCATTGCTGGACGTGGGGACACCGGAATACATCCGGTACGTGGACCCCGACAGGGCCTGGCCCGACTTGCATAGTCTGGTCATGCTTGAGGCCCAACAGCGACAGGGCAAACAGGTCGTCTCGGAAACCCGCTACTACATCTCCAGCCTGCCGGCGGATGTGCGGCCCTGCTGTAGGCCCGCAGCCACTGGGTCCTGGACATGGCCTTTCCGGAGGACGAAAGGTACATCCGTACCGGTCACGACGCCCACAACCTATCGATCCGGTGCCGTCTGGCCCTCAACCTGACTGCACCGGGAGACCACCGCCAAGAGTGGCATCGCCGCCCGGTGCAGGCAGGCCGGCTGGAACGGATACCTGCTCAAGATCCTGTCAAATGAGAGTGCGATTGCCCTGCCCCACATCGGTTCTTGGCAGGAAACCAACCAACTTGATGGTATATTAATATAACCGAATCGAGTGTTGCCCTAGGAGCATCTCCATGACTGTACCGCGTTTGATCTTCCGGCTTGTGCCCGTTCTCCTGATTGTGATCGGCAGTGCCCTGGCAGCCTGTGCCATGCCAGGGGCCCCGACTGCCGAGCGCGAGCCGGCATCGGCGGCAGTGTCTGATGATCGGGAACGCTCCATCTTGAAGTCGGGTGTCATCTGGCTCGACAGCCCCCTGGACCCAGTGGAAGGCGGCTATGTCGCCACCCAATCGGGAATATCGGAGACCTTGTTCCGCCTTTCAGGAACCACCCTGAGTCCCGAACCGTGGCTGGCGACGGAAGCCACGCAAGTTGACTCCTTGACCTGGAGGATCGGAATCCGGCAGGGCGTCAAGTTCCACAACGGGAACATGATGGATGCGCAAGCGGTGAAGGCGTCCCTGGAGAGGGCTATCCGATTGTCGCCGGCGGCGGCCGATACATTGTCCGTAGATACCATAACGGTTGAGGATGGGCAAACCATCACCATCAAAACGACGGTGCCACAACCCACCCTGCCGGGCCTGTTGATCTTGCCTGCCCTCGCCATCATCGATGCGCCGGCGGCAGACGCAGCCGGCGAGGGCAATTTCATTGCTGCCCGCGCCCTGACGGGTCCGTACATCCCCACTTCGTATGTCCAGAAGGAACATCTTTACAGTGTGGCCAACGACAACTATTGGGGTGGAACACCTCCGCTGGCCGGCATCGATCACGTCGCCATTCCAGATACCAACGCCCGGGAGTTGGCCCTGCAGGCCGGGGACATCGACGTTGCCGTCAACGTATCACCGTCTGGCACCCAGGCGATCAACGCCCACCCGGGCACACATACCCAGACCTCCGGCATCGGCACTTCCCTGGTCCTGTGGTGGGTCAATTTCGAGCGCGGTACACTGGCCGATCCGCTGGTGCGCCGGGCGGTGGCCCACGCCATTGACAGGGAGAGCATCGCCGGTCTGGTCGCTCCTCCCGGATCCGGGTCCTTCGCTGAACTGCTGCTCCCGGAAGTTCTGACGTCCTGCCCCGGCGTGAGCGCGCCGGCCTACGATCCTGACGAAGCCCGTCATTTGCTGGCCCAGGCCGGCTACAGCGACAGCAACGGCGACGGTATCGTGGACAAGGCAGGTCAGCCGCTGGAAATCACTATCGGCGGGTATCCCGAGCGATTCCAGTTGCCTATCATGGCCGAGGCCGCCCAGGCGATGCTGGCCGAGGTGGGCATCAATGCCGAGGTGCTCATTACAGAATGGTCGGTGGTCAAGGAACCCGCCGCATGGGACCTCTTCGGCTGGTACAACACCATCGTGCAAGGCGGGGGAGACCCGGTATACAACATCAGCAAGTTTGCTGGGTTGAAGGGCGATGCCAGCGGCAGCGGGACCAACAACTATGGGCAATACGACGCCTCCCGCCTGGTGGACATAATTGCCCCCTCCGTCTCGGTGGCCGACCTGGAGGGTCGAAAGGCGATAGCCTGTGAGGCCTTGGCGGTGATCACCGAAGAAGCCGCATTTTTGCCGGTGGCACATGTAAATCATGTGTACGGCACCAGTGACCGGGTCACCGATTTCGAGGCCCACCCCACCTCCCACTATTTCTTCAACCACCGTGTCGGACTAAGCGAGTAAGGTACGGATAAAGGCTCTCCGGCATGGGAGCATACCTGTTCCGAAGGTTGGTCACGCTGCCGCTGATGCTCCTGGGAATCTCGGCCGTCAGCTTCGCCCTGCTGAATCTGGCGCCGGGCGATCCCGCCGAGATGGTCCTGCGCCAGCGCAACCCTGCCGAGACACCCAGCCCGGCCGCAGTGGCAGCGATGCGCGCCGAGTTGGGCTTGGACGCCCCCCTGCCGATGCAATATGCTCGCTGGATGTTCCGGGCGTTGGCGGGCGACATGGGCCGCTCCTACGTGACCGAGCAGCCCGTGGCTGCCCAGTTGGCCCGCCGCACCGTCCCGACGGTCCTGCTCACTGCGACTGCTTTGGGCCTGGCATTGCTGGTAGCCGTGCCCATGGGCATCCTGTCCGCACAGCGACGGGGCAGCGCTGTGGATGCCATCGCGCGCTTGGCGGCACTGGTGGGCGCCGCGGCGCCATCCTACGCCTTGGCCTTCGGGCTGATCATCCTGTTTGCGGTGAGATTGTCCTGGCTGCCGGCCTTGGGCTACGGTTCGGCTGTCCAGGTCGTACTTCCGGCCATTGCCGTCTCCCTGGCACCCATGGCTCAGCTGATGCGGCTGATACGCGCCAGCATGTTGGAGACACTGGGGCAGGACTACATCCGCACGGCGCGGGCCAAGGGACTGTCCGACAAGACCGTCGTCATCGGGCACACCCTGCGCAACGCACTGCTGCCGGTCATTGGAGCCACTGGAGTAAACCTGGGCTACCTGCTGAGCGGTGCCGTCATAGTGGAGACCATCTTCTCTTGGCCGGGTTTGGGTCAGTTGATTGTGGGCGCGGCACTAACCCGGGACTACCCCGTGGTACAGGGGTTCGTAACTTACATTGCTGTGGTGGTGCTTCTGGCCAATCTGGCGGCTGATATTGCCCTGCGCATCGCCGATCCGCGCTTGCGCTTCGGTCAAGGAGCGATGTAGCAGCCAATGACGGGCGATACCGAAAAGGCCATGGAACGCCTCCCCCGTACCTTCATCCACGGCGGCTCCCGGCGGCGCTGGCTGTGGGCTGGGCTGTTGCGGGAGCCGGGGACCGCCTTGGGACTGCTCTTGGTGGTGTCCCTGCTGCTGGCGGGACTGGTGGCGCCCTGGCTTCCCCTGGATGACCCAACGCAAATCAGCCTGTCTCATAGATTGCACCCGCCGTCCGTGGAACACCCTCTGGGCACCGACCATCTGGGCCGAGACACCTTCAGCCGCATCGTCCACGGCACCCGCATGACCCTGCTGGCCGCCGCTGCCACGCTGGTCCTAAGCATGACCATCGCGCTGGCGGTGGGCATAGTTTCCGGTTACAACGGCGGCTGGACCGACACGGCGTTGATGGGTGTGGTGGACCTGCTGCTGGCCTTTCCTTCGCTGATCCTGGCGCTGGCCGTGGCGGGAGCTTTGGGCCCCGGTCTGTTCAACGTGCTGCTGGCCGCCGGCGCCGTGTGGTGGGTGGGCCACGCCCGCATCATTCGCGGGATTACCCTGGGGGCGCGGAACATGGAGTATGTGACGGCGGCACGGGCTATCGGGGCCAGCAACCGGCGCATCTTCCTCCGGCACATCACGCCGAATATCCTTGGCCCGATCATCGTCATAGCCTCCCTGGATGTTGGCTGGATTATCCTGGGCATCGCCGGTCTCAGCTTCCTGGGGCTTGGGGCGCAGCCGCCCACTCCGGAGTGGGGTGCCATGCTCAACGACGCCCGTCCCTTTTTGCAGACCGCACCGCGCCTGTTGCTATTGCCCGGGGCGGCCATCTTCATCGCGGTGCTGGGGTTCAACCTGCTCGGTGACGGCCTACGCGACCTTCTGGCTCCCGTACCTGTCGCCCAAGGGGCTGACTGACGGCGCTCTAATTTCGAAAATGCCATTCCATTCAGGCAGGTCCAGTCTTGCCGCGCTGGTCGAATTGCTCGCGGCAAATGATTCTTTCGGCAGCGCGGGCTGGCTTGAATTCGCGTTGGAGTTCGCCGGCGGGGCACTGTGTCACGGCTATGGGTGTGATTTGGGGCCGGTCGTGCAGTACTGGCAGTTTCAGCCATCCTCTGCAGAATCATGGGGAGTTGTACTGCTTCCTTTGTCCATTCGGCAGCCAGAAGCTACTCAACGCGATCGCAGGACTTGGGGCAGCCTGAGCTTTCGTCGGCTAAATTGGACTTCGTACAACTTGATGTCAGTGTCCAGCCCAGTGTCAACACCACCATCGGCATCCATTTCGCCGGCCCGTTTGCCTTGGGCGTGGCACTCCTGCCCTTGGTGTGCAACGTCCGCCTCAATTTGGAGGATCTTCTGCCAGGGCCAGGTGTTGGGTGCTTCGCGGGTGGATGTGGTGGTGACCGCGATTCTGACCGCGGTGGTGGGCCTGTACGCCTCCTACCACCTGAATGTGGCCTCCGGCCCGGCCATGGCCCTGGTGGCCATGGCCATCTTTGCGGTGGCCTACGCCGTGGCGGTCGCACGGCGATAGGAACCACCCGCGCGGGTGGCGGTGCCGTAGTTGTACTGCGGGACTCAGCTGGCCGCGGTGCCGGCGGGTTGGACCAGGGGCAGTCGCACGGTCATTTCCGTGAACTCCCCCGGCTCGGACTCGACCTCGATGGTGCCTCCGTGGCCCCGCACGATGTCGCTGGAGAGGGCCAAACCCAGGCCGGTTCCCTCGTTGGTCGGTTTCGTGGTGAAGAAGGGGTTGAAAATCTTCTCCTTCACCTCGTCGGGCATGCCGGTGCCGTTGTCGTGCATCCGAATTGCGACGCGGTCTCCCTCCAGCCAAGTGGATACCTTCAGTGTCGGCATGTAGATCTGGTTGGTCGACTGTGCCTCCATGCGGCGCAGATTGGTCGCGTAGCAGGCATTGCTGACCATGTTCAGGAACACGCGGCCCAGGTTCTGCGGGACAACCTCCACTTCCGGCAGATCCGTGTTGAGGTCCATCTCCATGTGAAGTTGGAAGTCGGGATCCTTGGCCCGCGCACTGTGGAAGGCCAGGCGTGTGTGCTCATCCACGATGTTGTTGATGTCGATCTTGACCCATTCACCGGTGTCGCGGCCCATGCGCAGCATGCTTTCCACGATCCCGTTGGCCCGGTCCGCGTGCTGACGAATGCGCTTCAGGTTGTCGGTCAGGTCGTCGTTGATTTCCTTCAGGTAGCCGGGACGATCATCCTCTTCGGGGACCTCCGCGTCCGTCAGCAAGTCCTGGAGTTCCTCCTGCATCTCGTCCAGCAGCTCCTCGGAGACCTCGGAGAAGTTCTTGACGAAGTTCAGGGGGTTGCGAATTTCGTGGGCCACGCCAGCGGTCAGTTCACCCAGAGCAGCCAGCTTTTCCTGCGTGACCACTTGGTCCTGCGCCTTTTCCAGTTCGGCCAGCACCTGTTCCAGCTGGTCGTTCTTGCCCTGCAGTTCCTCGGCCAGCTTCTCCACCAGGTTCAGCCGCTGAACCTCCAGGGCGTGGCGGCGAAAGACTTCGAGTGCGGCGGCCATGTCGGCAATCTCGTCGGCCCCGCTGATGTCCACCTCGCCCTCCAAGTCGCCGTCGGCCATGCGGCGCATACGTCGCGACAGGATCGCCAGTCGCCGTAGCAGGAGCCGGCCCACGAACAGCCAGGCGATCAGCAGGGCGCCCACGATGCTGACGACGATCAACACCAGCAGGAGTGTGCGACCGGTGGCGATGGCGAGGGTTGACATGGCGCTGGCCGTACGGGCTTGGCTGCCCCTGTCCAGTACCAGGTTCTCGACAGCCGAGAGGAGAGCCACGCCCAATTCCTGGTTCGTTTCCAGCAGTGCCGCCTGGCGGCTGTCGCTCCCAATGATTTCGGCCACGAGGGCAAAGCCGGTGTCCTCGCCCAGGGCAAGCTCGAACAGCCTGTCGAACATGGGCGACACCTGCAGGCTGATCGGATCGCTTTGGCCGAGGGCCTGCAGGCTGCGGTCAATGCGCCGCCGGGTGGCTTCCGAGCGCTCCCGCAGCGGCTCCAGCCTGGCCGCCTCGGTGACGGCGAAGGCGTTGGCCAGATCCTGAATGGCCAGGCTCGCGTTGGATTGAAGGTCAGTCAGGTGCCGGTACCGGGTAATCTGAATCTCGTTCAGATGCAAATCGCGCGACGCGGGCGGGGCGTTCAGGGCGCGGTAGCCGGTTAGCAGAAAGAAAAGTTGATCGTCGAGGGCTTCCACCAGGGCGGATTCGAGGCCGACCTGGAGGCTTGCCAAGTCGGCCTTGACCACATCGGCTCGTTCCAGAAGCAGAAATCGGTCGTCCACTTCCTGCTCGATGATGCCAACATTGGCAATCAGTGTCTGGGCATTGGTCTGAATGGCGGCGAAGTAGTCTTCCTCCCCAATGTCGCTGGAAGCGCTGATGGCTGAAAGTTGCTGCTCGAAAGCGGCCCGTTCCCGGGCAATGTCAGCCTTGATTTGCGGGAGGTTGTCGATGGTGGCCGCAGTCAAGAGCGGCGCTTGGGCTACAAGTGAACCACTCTGTTGGGCAGCACGCACGGCCGCGCCCATGTCCGGGATGCTTTCGTTGTTGACGACATCCTGAAGCAGGCCAACCCGGTGGAAGGAAAACCAACCGACAAGGCTGGCCACAACCGTGAGCAGGACAGCGCCCCCGAGGCCCAGATAGAGCCGGGTACCGAGCCGTCGCAGGCTGCGGAACAGGGCGTTCATGGATCCGCTACTTGGAACGAGTTGACCGGAAGGTATTGCCCGTCGGACCCGATCATTGTCAGAAAGACCGCATCGGACCCTTGGTTGTCCCAAGGTCCAAAGACCAGGCTGAATCCGCCCAGGTCCATCGTGGTGCCGAATTTGAACGCCCAGAGGAAACATTCCCTGGTGACTTCAATCCCGCAGCGTCGCAACGCCTCCACCGTCATGCGTCCAGCCAGGTAGCCTTCAAAGGAAACGAAACCGGGTTCCACCTCCGGGGCAAAGTCGGCCAGAGCCTGATGGTAGGCAGCCGTGATCGGCAACGAAGCGTCGGTCGGGAAGGGCACCACCTGTGTCACGAACACGCCTTCACCGTCCCGGCCCAGCTCTCGGGCCAAGGCGTTGCTGCCGACGAAGGAAATGTTGACGAAGACCGCCTCCATCCCGATGCGCCGCGCCCAGGCAATGAGGTTCGCAACCGGTTCATAGGCTCCAATGATGATGACGGCTTCGGGATTGCCCCGTTGCAAGTCGACCAAGCCGGTTTTGACCGCCGTGGTGTTGCGCGGATACACGCCGATTACCGCCGGCTTCTTGTTGCGTTTGGCGAGGGCTGTGACGGTGCCGTGATAACCCGCCTGACCGTACGAATCATCCTGGTAGACGATGCCGATGCGTGACAAACCGAGAACATCCACCAACTGCTTGACCATCTCCTCGGTCTCCTGGTTGTAGGAGGCGCGCAGGTTGAGCACGTTGTCCCACTCTTGCAGGCGCAGGAAACCCGCACCGGTAAACGGTGCGATATACGGCACCCCGGCGTCCCGGGCCACCGGCAGGGCGGAGCGCGACGTGGGTGTGCCTACCGCGCCGATTAAGGCGAACACCGCGTCGTCCTCGATCAGCTGCTTCGTATTCGAGATGGCGGCTTCCGGTTCGTAGGCATCGTCGAGGGACAGGAGCTCCAGGCGACGGCCGAATACGCCGCCATCCCGGTTTATTTCCTGGAACGCCGCCTCGATCCCAATCTTCATGTTCTTGCCCAGTTCCTGGGCGGGACCGCTGAAGGCGGCCGACTGGCCGAACAGGATGCGGTCGGGGAAAATGCCGGGATCGCCGTCCATAGGCGCGTCGGATGCGGCGACCGGGACGGCTGCCGGGGTCGGCGCAGGTTGCGGGGACGGGGTTGGGGTGGGTCCGGTCTGCGCACCGGGCTGGGAACACCCCTGGAGGATGAGGACCGCGGCCAGCCACAGGGCGGCCGCCAGCCACAGGGCGGGCCGTGACAGGGTTGTGGGGCCGTGTGCCTTCATGACGTCCGACGCTTGACCAGGGTCAGTATGTTCCTGCCGTCCTCCCGCCGGTAGTCGACTTTGTCCATCAGGGTTCGGATCAGGTGCAGCCCCAATCCGCCGATCGGCCGGTCTTCGAGGGTGGAGGTGACATCGGCTGCCGGTGCATCCGCGGTGGGGTCGAACGCGATCCCGTCATCGACGACTTCGACGGTAACGGCTTGGTCTTGGGAGTCCAGGGTGACCGCCATGTAGGTGCTTTGGGCCTGTGCTTGGTGTTCGACAAGATTGTCGCCGATTTCGTCCAGCGCCAGCTGGATTTGGAAGGTCAGGTCGGGCATCCACCCTTCGGTTTCGGCCATCTCGTCCACTGCGGCCGCGAGGCGCGGCAATTCAGGGGCGCCGAGATCGATGTGGATGGAACGGGTGGCGCTCATGGCACCGCGCCCGTGAAACGCAGGGTCAGGCAGGTGATGTCGTCGAATTGCGGAGTGTCGCCGACGAAGGCTTGCAGGTCCGTCAGCACACAGTCGGTAAGGTCGTGCGCATTCCGGTCCCTGGCTGCCGTCAGGGTTGTGCACAGCCGTTCCATGCCGTATTCCTCATCGTCGCCGTTGATCGCCTCCGGGATGCCGTCGGTGTACAGGAACACCGTGTCGCCGGGCGCCAAGTCGATGGACTTGACGTTGTAGTCGAGGCCGGACATCACCCCCAGGGCCACGCCGCCGGTCAGGGGCAGCTGCTCGGTCGTGCCGTCCTCGTGCAGCAGGACAGGGGGATTGTGGCCGCCGTTGGCATAGGTCAGGGAGCCGGCCCCCGGGTCGAACACGGCGTAGAACATGGTGACAAACATGCCCGCGACGTTGGTCTCGGTCAGCACGTCGTTGACCTCCTGCATGGTGCGGCCGGCATCGGGGATTCCGGCCGCTGCCCTGAGCAAGGTGTAGCTGGCCATCATGAAGAGGGCAGCCGGCACGCCCTTGTCGGAGACGTCGGCGATGGCCAGGCCGACGCGCCCGTCTGCCAGCGGTATCGTGTCGTAGAAGTCGCCGCCGACGCTGCGGGCGGCCTCCATGCTGGCATGGAGGTGGAAATTGGCACCCTGTGGCAACTGCGTGGGCAGGACGGACTGCTGGATTTGGGTGGCGATCGACAGTTCGTTCTGCACGCTGACCAGCTGGTCGCGGGCCCTGAGCACACTGCGCCATTCGGCCAGGTGTTCCAGGGTCCGGTCGATGGTGACCTGCAGGTCGGTAAAGTCGATCGGCTTGGTGATGAAGTCGAAGGCACCGCGGTTCATGGCCGTGCGGATGTTGGCCATGTCGCCGTAGGCAGAGACGATGATGGCCCTGATGTTCGGGTCCACCGAGGGGATCTGCTCCAGGAGGGTGAGGCCGTCCATCTGGGGCATGTTGATGTCGGAGACCACCATGTCGATATCCCCGACTGCCCGCAGGATCTCGAGGGCCTCCACCCCGTTGCCGGCGAAGAGAAACTGGTACCGTCCGCGCCGAATGCCCCTGCGCATGCGCTGCAGGACCAAGGGCTGGAGGTCGGGTTCGTCGTCGACCACCAATATCTTTCTGGGTCGCTGTTCCTCTTCCACCCGTTCCTGCTCCTGTGCCTGCGTATGGACTGCGATGGCGATGGGCGCGCGCCGGGCCCGGCAACCGGCGCAGCACTGTTGGTACCGTGCCGCCGACCATCCCGGAGGGTGCGGCCGGCATCAGCGGCGTGGTGTCCTCACCGCCTCAGACACACTCATAGCGGCATCCGCCGGGGATATCCGGTGGTTGGACAGCGGCCGCCGCCGTTGTGGGGCGGTGGCGCAGTGCGGGTTCGGTCGGCTGGCGGCCGGATTGCCCGACAGTGCCGCTCAAGCTTCCATGGTCGCCAGCGCCTCCGCCCGCGACCCCTGGATGTTGATGATCTGGTCGAAGCCGCTGATTACGAAAATGTCCTGGATGGGGTTGGAAAGCGTGCAGATCACGAACTTGCGCTGACTGGACTGCAGGCTTTTGGCCGTGGTGAGAATGACCCGCAGGCCGGCACTGCTGATGTACTGCAGGTTTTCGCAATCCAGGACCACGCCGAGATCGCTGTCGGCCGTGGCGTTTTCAAGCGCGGCGTTGAATTCGGCGGCATTGCTGCTGTCCACGCGCCCATCGAGCGCGACGACAAGGCTGTTGCCGGAGGTTTCGGTATTGACGTTCATAGACCTGCCCGTTCAGAGAAAAAGGTACCAACCAAGCCTTTGCGGTTCGTTCGTGCCCGGCAGTACGGTGGCGGGACGGACCAGCCAACCCGCACAGCGGGGACAACCCGAATCGACAAAGGGCCCTGGATCAATATTTTACGCGTAAATCGCCATTGCGGGTGAAGTCGGGCGAAAGTCAGAGCACGCAACCTTCGAAGGAGCGGCCCTGGATGGGATAGTACACCGGGCCCTCACCCTCCCCGGTGTAGCGGGATTTGGCCGACATGTAGGAAAGGGCGATGGCCCGACGCCAAGTGTCGGAGCGGTTCGGCGCCGTGTAGTGCGGCAGCAGGGAGTGGAAGAACAGGCCGTCGCCCGCCTGCATCGGCAGGGTTTCCATGTCGTCGGGGTCGAAGTGGTCCGGATCCACGACGTAGTCGTCCCTGACCTCGATGTGTGGCAGGGCGCCGCGTCGGTGGGCACCGGAAATCACGGCCATGCAGCCGTTTTCCAGCGTTGCGTTGTCCAGGGGGAACCAGCAGGAACACAGATCCATGGGTTCAATGGGCCAATAGGGGGAGTCCTGGTGCATGCCCTTGGCCGAGCCCACTTCCGGCGGCTTGAGCAGCAGGGCGTTGCGAAACATCTTGATGTCGGGCCCCAGAATCGAGGTTAGCACGCCCAGGAGGTTCGGATGCTTGCCCAGGTGTTCGAACAGATCATCGTTCTCGACCAGGCCGTCGATCTTGCGGATGCCGTCTCCCGGGTGCTCCACCGACAGTTCGCCGCGCGTTACGCGCGGCTCCACCTGAATCTGCAGTGTCCCCGTCGGCCGTCCGCCGTGCGTGTACTCCCGGAGCCGTTCCCCCAAGGCGTACACCTCCGCCGGCGGCACCAGGTCCCGTACGAGCAGGAAGCCGGTCCGGTGGTAGTGGTCGAGTTCCGCTTCCGTGAGTGTGCGTGTCATGGGGTCCGTCCCACCAGGCAAGGTTTCGGTCAGTGCCCATTCTACCCGCCGAGCCGGAGGGCTCCGCCGGGAACGCGGGCGGCAGGCACAGGGCCCGATGATAGGATCGCGGGCATTGGCAACCCTGTTCTCGCACCCCCAACCATTTATGGACACCAAGCGCCCGGTGGCAGACACCCACATCCACCTTTGGGACCCCGGTCGCCTGACCTACCCCTGGCTGGAGACCGTGCCTGCCATCGCGGGGCCGCACGGGCCAGCCGAACTGCAGGCCCAGGAGGCGGAAACGGATCGGTTCCGGCTCGCGCAGATCGTCTTCATGCAGGCCGGGGCCGAGGACGCGGAGGCGGTTCTTGAGGCCCGTTGGGTAGATTTGCTGGCGGACACGGTGGAGCCCCGCATCACGGGCATCGTCGCCTGCGCGCCCGTGGAGCAGGGCGAAGCCGTTCGATCGGTGCTGGCGGATCTGGCGTCCATGCCCAGGGTCAAGGGGGTGCGCCGCCTGATACAGGACCAGCCGGCCGGCTATGCGGCCACCCCGGCCTTTGCCGAGGGCGTGCGGATGCTGCCGGGGTACGGGTTTTCCTTCGATCTTTGTATTCACCATCACCAGTTGGGCGAGGTGACCGATCTGGTGCGCAGGTGTCCGGATGAAGGCAACATCCGGACACCTGCGCACCAGATCGGTC
>JAPPAJ010000180.1 GCA_026705565.1 Caldilineaceae bacterium
CGCCCGATCCCACTCCCATGGAGGCCATTCACGACGCCAACGTCCTGGCCATCATGCCGGACTCGACCACGACTGATCACATCTCGCCGGCCGGGTCGATTGCCACGGTATCGCCGGCCGCGGACTACCTGAGGGACCTGGGCCTCGAACGGCGCGAATGGAACACCTACGGCACGCGCCGGGGCAACCACGAAGTGATGATGCGGGGAACGTTTGCCAACGTC
The DNA here is from genome assembly GCA_026705565.1 of Caldilineaceae bacterium. Taxonomy (GTDB): domain Bacteria; phylum Chloroflexota; class Anaerolineae; order Caldilineales; family Caldilineaceae; genus Bin34. The sequence continues at coordinate 225 of JAPPAJ010000180.1, forward strand.
CGAATCAAGAACCAGATGCTCGACGGGCGCGAAGGCGGCTACACCATCCATGTGCCCACGAAGGAGGAAGTGACGATCTACGACGCGGCCATGCGCTACCGCGACGACAACACACCGCTCGTAATCCTGGCCGGCAAGGAATACGGAACCGGGTCCAGTCGCGACTGGGCGGCCAAGGGCACGCACCTGCTGGGCGTCAAGGCGGTCATTGCCGAAAGCTACGAACGAATCCACCGCAGCAATCTGGTCGGGATGGGAGTCCTGCCGCTACAGTTCAAGGATGGTGCGAGTGCCGACTCCCTAGGGTTGACCGGACTCGAAACCGTCAGCATCGACGGCATCAACGACAACATGGAGCCGGGGCAGACGCTTGTTGCCCGGGTGTGTTCAGCCAACGGAACGGTAACCGAGTTTTCGGTCGACAGCCGCATCGATACACCGGTCGAACTCGAGTACTACCGACATGGCGGCATTCTGAACACCGTACTGCGCTCCATGCTCAAGAACGGCACGGCAACCTGATGCTTCTGGCTCGGGCACACGGCACGTACCCAGCCCCCGGGTTTTCCCGGGGGCTGTTGATTACCGGCAGGGGCGCACCCGACAACTGGGGTGGGATACACAATCCAGAAATGTCCGCCGATCGGATTGGCTGTTGCAAGCCAGCCAACGATCGGATTTTTATCGGCACCCGACCTGACCGGGCATCTTGCGGCCACTGGCCCGACATGGCCGATTCCGACCGGCTTTAGCCAGCCGTCTCCGCCTGTGGGATGGAGATCGGGATCATCAATGCAGGTTCCTCGGGTTTGGTATCCCATGGCCCCGCTTCCGTCACCGGAGCCTTATCCAGGGTTTCCGTGTCATAGAGCAGTACCTGAAGCCTGAAACTGCTATCTTCGGCCAGTTCCGGCGGCGCCTCGACGTGACTGTAGGCCAACTCCACCCAGCCGATACGGGCGGGGTCAAGGCTGAAGGTTCCATGCTGTTCCGAGTGCGGCAGCTTCAGCCACCGGCCGTCCGCCGTGTGCTCCTCCAGCCACACGATGAACCGCCAGGGCCTATCCGGCACCTGCAGGTACTCCCAGTACAGCGTCAGGGGTACCTGTCCACCAGCCCATAGCCGCGGTTCGACCTGAACATGGCGCAGCCTCAATTCACCGTTGAAGTCCGCATCAACGATCACTCCATCATCGGGAAGTACGGCAACGGGACTTGGGTTCTCGGACAGAAACAAGAACAGTGCCAGACTGGAATTGGGGTGGTAGAAACCCCACTCGCCCTGTGTATGCATCTCGGCGCGCATCCAGGTCAGAACTTGATGTTCCGGATCCTCGTACGGCAGTGTCCTGTCCTCGACCAGCCAGACCCGTTCATATCCCCCGACAATGTCGCGCAGCCGGTCGCCAACGGGCGTGGACCAGCCCATGCCCGGTACCAGTACCGGAGGCACCGCGCGCCAATGGACGCTGGCACCGGCATCCCGCGCCTCGTCGATTTCGTCCATGGGGAAGAAACGACGGAACAGGCGCCAACTGTTGGGACCCTTGAACAGCACGATGTCCCCATCCCGGATGCCGTCCTCCAGGATGGAACCCACCAAGGCATAGTCGGGCGCCTTGCCATAAATCGGTTCCCGGAAGTAGCGCCAACTGCTGAAGCCGGTTCCGACAACCACCAGGACTGCCACCGCAAGGACCGCCAACGGCAGCCGTCGCTGCCAGGCGGCCAATCCGGCCGCTGCCATCAGCAGGTACGGGCCGAGCAGTTGGGCGTGGTGTCGCACAGCCATGTAGTTCGGTTGAATCAGCGAGGCAACGAACAGGAGGAGAATCGGTACCAAAAGCACCGCAGGCAGCAACCAACCGTGTCTGGAACGGTTGTATTTCGTGCTTGACAAGGTCCAAGCACCTGCAACCGCGGCGGCCAGCAGAAGCATGTCCAACGGAACGGTCCACGCCGCCGGAACGCTGATGCCCATGCCAAAGCCATGAACTGTCTCCCACAGGATCCGATGGAGGCCAATCGGGGCGTAGTTCGAGCCGGCTCCCGGCTGACCCGTAATCATCTGAAAGATGGCGACCGCGATGGCCGTCGTCAACACCCCCATGAACGCCAACGCCTCCACCGCCAACTTGCGGTCGATGCGGAGCAGGCCGGCAAAAATCAGAATTGCCTGGACAGGCACCAATAACAGGGCATAGAAGTGGGTGGCCAGGGCGGCCAACGTAACCAACAACCATGCCACGGCCCACCGTTTGCCATGGGAGAACTTGCGGTGCTGCCACTGCCAGGTCGCGATCCACTCCGATAATGTCCACAGGGACAGGAGCGACAACAACATCCACATCGTGTAGGGGCGCGCTTCCTGCCCGTACCACAGGACCAACGGGGTGAGCGCCACCAGGGCTACCGCCCATGAGCGGGTATGGACCGGTGCCAGACCGGTCCGTTCCAGGAATCCGCCAAACCCCCAGACGGCGGGCACCAGAAGCGTAGCGGCACAAACCGACATGATGCGCAGGACCAGGACGCTGTCGCCGGCAAGCCTGATTAAGATTCCGAGCAGGGCATAGAACGCGAAGGGGTGCTGGTCCCAGGTAATCCGTTCGGACACGCCGTCCTTCAAGACCAGTTTTCCCAGCAGAAGGTCGCTCCAACCCTGTTCCGACCGTTGCAGGCTCAGGCTTTCATCCCACCAGAGGGTCTTGGCATCCAGGTCGAATATGGTCTTGCCAAAGACAAATAGCGTGCAGGCAAGCACCAGGACCGGTTGCCACTGCACGCGGCGCAGCCACAGTCGGAGGGGCTCGGGAATGGAATTGAGCATCGTTTCACCCCAACACACGAAGAACGGGGCCGGGCACCCAAAAGACCGTGCGGGCAGCAATCCGTGAAAGGCCCTGTGTTGGGGGCAAGGCCAACGACACCGTCACGGCGCCATACCCAACGCATCGGATCCTGTGGCTTGGCACGGCCAAGGACGCGGCTGCGGCTCTTGAATGGGCCCGAATCCGCCGGATCCCGTGCGCGATCGATCGCGGACGGCTAGCGCTAGCGGCCGGTCAGTCCAGTTACCATCACACCCTGAATGATGTGGCGCTGGAAGATGCCATAGAGAATCAGAACGGGCACCGTGGTGAGGGCCGCGGCCGCCATCCCCAGCCCCTGCATGGTGTAGCCCTCGTGCTGCAGGATGGACAGGCCCACCGGCAATGTGCGCATCTCGTTCGAGTTCAGGGCAATCAACGGCCAAAACAGGTCATTCCAGCTGCCCAGGAAGGTAAAAATGCCAAGGGCAATCAGGGCCGACCGAGACAAGGGCAGAACGATGCGCCAGTAGGTTCCAAATTTCCCGCACCCGTCGATGATGGCAGCGTCTTCCAGTTCCCTGGGAATGGATTGGAAAAACTGGCGCAACAGGAAAATGCCGAACACACCGGCGCCGGCCGGCCAGATGAGCGCGTTGTAGGTGTCCAGCCACTCAAGCCGCCGCATGATCACGAACGTCGGAATCAGGGTTACCTCACCCGGTATCATCAACGTGGTCAACACAAAGATGAAGAGGAAGTCCCTGCCCGGAAACTCAAGGCGGCCGAAGGCATAGGCGGTCAGGCTGTTGATCGTCAGAACCAGCGCAGTGACCGAGGTGCTCACAATGAAGCTGTTGAGCATCCAGCGCATGATTGGAAGGTTCGGCCAGGTGACCAGCAACTGGAACGAAGCGAGCGTCGGTTCCCGCGGAATGTATTCGACCGGCCAGTTCCTCACCTGATCCTCGGGCGTGAAGGCTTGGGAAAACATGTACACCAGCGGCAGGATGGTGGCAATCGCGACGGGAATCAACAAAATCAGGATCGCCGCCATGTCAATCCGGTGCAGCACGGTCTTGCGCTTCCAGAATGGCAAGCTGTAGTCGACGGTCGGCTCGTGGGTCCGGGTTTCAATGGCCATGGCGGAAACCCTAGTACTCGACCCGCCCGCCCAGGAAGCGGAAATTGATCAGCGTGACCACCAGAATGATGGCCGCGAGCCCGAACGCCAGCGACGAGGCATATCCCATCCGGAAGAACCGCCAGCCGACATCGTACAGGTACATGACAACAGAGTAGGAGGAGTTGCCCGGCCCTCCCAGCGTCATAATCCACATCTGACCGAACACCTTGAAGTGGGCAATGAACTGGGTCACCACGATGAACAGCGTCACCGGCTTGAGAAGCGGCAGCGTGATGTGGGTAAAGGACTGCAACCGGTTCACGCCGTCGATGCGCGCCGCCTCGTAAATCGGTTCGGGAATGTTCAACAGGCCGGCCAAGAACACCAGGAAGGGAAAGCCAAACGTCCACCAGACGGTGGACAGGGACAGGATGGGAATGACAAATCTCTGCTCGCCCAGCCACTTCTGGGTGGGCAGACCCACCATGTCCACGTAGTAGTTGAGCAGCCCGAACTCCGTATTGAAAACCCTCGCCAGAATGACTCCCATGACCGCCACGGACAGGACCACCGGCGTGTAGAAGAGAAAGCGCAGGATTTGATGGCCCGGGGGCCGCTGCTTGACCAGAACACTGGCGAACAAACCAAGCAGGACGTTGCCGCCCACGGTCAGGGCGGCAAACAGCACGGTGTTTCTAAGAGACAGCCACCAAAGTTTGTCCAGCCACAATTCCTGGTAGTTGCCAAAGCCCAGGAACGGCTTGTTCGGCAACAGAATGTCCCAGTTGAACAGGCTGATGTAAAACCCGTAGACATTGGGTCCGGCCAGGAATAGAAAGAAGAAAACAAAGTAGGGAACGAGGAACAGATAGTTGGGCAGCAACTTCCGCCATCTAGGCATCGGTTTGCCGATCCGCCTCTGCTCGGGTGAAGTTGCGGCCATGGCAGTCACACTGGAAATTCAGTTGCCGCGAGCAGGCACCGGTCTTGGGGCCGGTGCCTGCTCGCCTCAGGTTGGCAAAACCCGGTACGCTACGCGTCCCTATCCAGAACCTCCTGCACGCGCAGTTGGGCCTCCGCAATGCCCTCGGACACCGTTTTCACGTTGGTGATAACGGCCTCGAATTCCTGCTGGTAGGCATTCTGGATTTCGGTGATGTTGGCGTGCTGCTGTTCCGTACGGCCGATGGCCTGGAACTGCGAACCAAAGTTGCCCGTGTGCCAGTGGTCCTGGAGGACCTGATCGTTCTGCAGCGAGATCCTGGCCGGTGGCTGGCCGGAACGGGCCCAGTCGAGACCATGGTTCGACAGCCAGACAATCAGCTCGGAAGCCCCCATCGTCCCTTCCTCGTCGGTGCCGGTGGGAATGCCCATGACGTGGGCGCTCATCCAGGCAACCGGCTCAACCAGACCGTATTGGGGAACCCGCCAGAAGGTTGTGGTGTCCACCAGGTTCGAGTCCTGGATGAAGTTGCGCCACCAGGATCCGGCAATGGCCAGGCCCAGGGTGTTGTTCTGGTAGGAGTCGGTCATGCTGTAGCCGACCGGCACGGCATGGAGATGGTGCTCGTGCACCATCTTGTGCCAGAAGTCCAGGGCCTCCGTCACCTCCTCCGAGTCGATGGTCGCTTGCGTGCCATCCTCATTGATGGTGTTGCCACCGTTCTGCCACATGCCTTCAAGCATGGCCCAGCGCCGCCAGAAGTGGGAGTGGAAGGCGTACTGAACGATGTCTTCGGGATCGAAGCCGGCATCCGTCGGATTGCGGCCCTGCGAATCCAGCGTCAGCAACGACAGTTGCTCGACAAACTCGGTGCGGTTGGTGGGCGGGGACGCCGGATCGAGGCCGGCCGCCTCCACCAACGCCACGTTCAGGTAGCCACCGGAGCCGTGGGTGTCGAGCAGCACGCCAAGGGGCGAGCCTTCGTAGTGGATGTTCTCGAACACGGCAGGGATGAAGTCGTCCCGCGGCACACCCATCGAGTCATAGAAATCATCCGCGGCGCTCAGGACGCGGCGGGGGCCCCACTGGCCGATCGCCCACTCGTGCGTGATGATCATGTCAGGCGGATTGCCTGCGATCACCGACGAGGGCACCTTCTGGTAGAAGATGTCCCACGTCAACAGTTCCTCGTTGACCGTCACATGGTCGTTTTCCTCCATGTATTGGCCGACAAGCTCGGTGAAAGTCTTGCCGTCCGCCCCTCCGAGCCCATGCCACAGGTCGACCTCGAGGGCCTCCGGCATGGCCGGCGCCGCGGCTTCCTGGGACGTGTCGCCGGCAGGCACGGGTGCGACACACGCCGCCAGTGAGAGCGCGACTACACCACCTGAGCCCAACAGGAACTTGCGTCGGCTAAGACCATGAACAGTGTTCATCGCATGAATCTCCGTATTCGATTTTGCTGGATGCGGCCCGTATTCTACAACGATGCCGCAGGGCCGTCGGTCGGACCATCAGGCCAACAACCCTGAGTCACCAAGCCACCGCGGACCCGATGTCCGGTCTGTTTCGCATGACCAGGGCCATGGACGTGTGGCCGCGACAGACTTGACCGGCCCAACCAGGAGGCTGCTCAACGCAGCCCGATCCAACCAGCCCCTGAACCCGAAACACCGGACTCCCGCTCAGCCCACCTTGCGAAACACCTGCCGGACGTTGGGCAACCGCTCAATCTGGGAAACCACGCGCGACAACTGCGGAATGTCGCGGATTTCCATCTCCACGTGAATGGTTGCAATACTGTCCCGGGAGTCCACCGTGGCGTCGGCATGCAGCATGTTGATCTTGGCGTCCGCGACCACACCGGTCACGTCGCGCAGGAGCCCGGCACGGTCATAGGCCTTCACTTCAATCCGCACGTTGTAGAAGTTGTCGCTCCGCTCCTCGTTCCATTGAATCGGCACGATGCGAGCCGCCTCGCCCGGCACTTCGCGGCGAGCCGCCAGATTGGAGCATTCCGCCTTGTGCACCGTAATGCCCTTGCCCTTGGTGATGTACCCAAGCACGTCGTCGCCGGGCAGCGGCTTGCAGCAGCCGGCCGGCTGCGCCAACAGGCCACCCTCGCCCTGGATCATCACGCCCGTAATGTTCTGATTGCCGGACGCCCTGCGTCTCTCCGAGGCAATCAGGCTGTTCAGTTCCTCCTCTTCCTTTTCCTGTCGCTCCCGGTCAAGAATCTTCTTGACGAGACTGGGAACCGTGATGTCGGCGTAGCCGACGGCGGCCAGGAAGTCGTCCACACTGTCGTAGTTGAACATCCCTGCGATTTCATCGAAGCCGTACTTGACCGAGTAGCGCTTCAACTCGCGGTCCACCACGAGCCGACCGTGTGAAATCGAAGACTCCCGTGCCTGCTTGCGGAAGTACGACATGATCTTCTGACGAGCCCGTTGCGACCGGACGTAACCGGCCTCGGCATTGAGCCAGTCGCGGCTGGGACCACCCCGCTTGGCGGAGATGATGATGACCTGATCCCCGTTCTGCAGCTGGTAGTTGAGCTGCACGATCATCCCGTTGACCTTGGCGCCGCGGCACCGCTCCCCGAGTTCCGTATGGATGTGGTAGGCGAAGTCAATCGGGGTGGAGCCGGCGGGAAGGTCGATGACCTCGCCCACGGGAGTGAATACGTACACCCGGTCCTTGAAGATATCGGACTGGATGCGGTTAACGTACTCCTCGGCGTCCGCCTCGTCCTGATTCCACTCCATGAGTGCCCGCAGGAGGGCCACCTTGTGCGTGAGTTCCTTGTTGGGGGGGCCACCGGCCCGAATCTGTTCCTTGTACTGCCAGTGGGACGCCACGCCCAATTCGGCCACCGTGTGCATTTCCCGGGTCCGAATCTGAACCTCCATCGAGTTCCCGCCCGGGCCGATGACCGCCGTGTGCAGCGACTGGTACATGTTCTCCTTGGGGTTGGCGATATAGTCGTCAAACTCGCCGGGGATGGGACGCCACAGGCCGTGAATGAGGCCCAACGCGGCATAACAGTCGGACACCTTGGAGGTGACGACGCGGAATCCCTGGATGTCATAGACCTCACTGAACGGGATGCCCTTGCGCTCCATCTTCTTGTAGATGCTGTAAATGTGCTTGGGCCGCCCCGTCACCTCGGCTTTGATGCCGACGTTGTCCAGCTCCCCCTGAATCAGGTCCCGGGTCGATTTCGCCCAGCGTTCCCTGACCACCCGGGTTTGCGCCATGGCCTGCGAAATCTCGTCGTACGCTTCCCGATCCAGGTGGCGAAAACTCAGGTCTTCCAGCTCCCACTTGAACTGGCCGATGCCGAGCCGATTGGCCAGAGGAGCATAGATTTCAAGCGTTTCCGAGGCAATGGTCTTCCTCTTCAACGGTGTCTGACCATCCAGCGTCTGCATGTTGTGAATACGGTCCGCAAGCTTGATGATGACCACCCTGATGTCGTCAACCATGGCCACGAACATCTTGCGCAGCGTTTCGGCCTTGTGCCGCGACGGTTCGCGATCCTGGTCCTGCATCGAGCTCGACAGGACGTTGATGCGCTGGAGCTTCGTGACCCCGTTGACCATTTCGGCAACGGCGGGAGAGAAGCACCGCTTGATCTCTTCCAGGGGGAATCCGGCATCCTCCACCACATCGTGCAAAAGGGCGGCGCTCAGGCAGTCGGCATCCATGTCCAAGGTGCGAAGGCGGTCGGCAACGGCCAGTGGATGAAGGATGTATGGTTCACCGGTCTTGCGCCTCACGCCGTCGTGGAGAATGTGCGCCAGCACGAACGCCTTGGCCACGCGGCCGCGCCGCGGCGGCGGCATGGTATCCATGAGGTTCAGCATAAACCGGTTGAATGCGTCCAGGACATCCCGGTCGAACTCCACCTCGAACTCGTCCAAGTCGACGTGGGCGGACAAGGGAATCGGATGCGCGGCCCTGAACCACTGCCGCATCGCGGGGGTGAACAACCGTTCGCTGCGGTAGACAATCGGGATCGACTTCAGGCCCGGCAAATCGCCGGGTTCGGAAACCCTAAACTCGTAAACGGATTCCGTCGCACGCGGCTCGTTGTCCGAATCCGTTGCGACTGCTGTTGCCATGGCGCCGGTCATGTTCGGGCCACAGGCGTGCCATTGGGCACGTCTGCCTCCGAAGAAATCAAGCGGTCAAACGGTAATCAGTAATCAACTCCAACGTAAAGGACGCAGCCACGGCCGGCGGCAAGCCACCGCCCGATGGCAGCAACCGGACCCGAGGGCCGACTGCGGCCAGTATAAAACAGGGGCCACAGCGCAAGATCGCGAGTTCGCAGACGGAAGGCACCCATCGGAAAATCAGAGTTGTTGGGCAGGGCCCTGTGTCCTATGCAGGCTCCGGTGGCCGATCGACCGCGAAGTCGGTGCATATGGCCCGGGCAATGCAGTCCAGCCCGACTTGGGAGGTGTCGTACCATCTGATGCCCTCCATGCGGCGAAACCAGGTGTACTGATGACGCACATACCTGTGGGTCGAGGTCTTGATGGCGTCCACCGCTTCGGCCAGCGATCCGCATCCTTGCCTGAACTGGATGAGTTGCCGGTAGCCCAACGCCGACAACGCCGGCAGTCCCGGATCGTAACCCGCCGCCAGCAGGTGGTCGGTTTCGGTCAGCAGGCCGGCATCCATCATGGCGTCAACCCTGGCGTCGATGCGAGTGTGGAGAGTTAAGCGGGGGCTGGTCAACCCGATTTTCAGCAACCGCCACAACGGCGGTCTGCAACCTTCAAGCGCAACCTTCGACTGCCCGGTGGCAACGAAGATCTCCAAGGCCCGAATGATCCTGCGTCCGTTGGACGGATCGGTAGTGCGGGCGGTGTCCGGATCCAGCGATTGCAGGCGGTCGTACAACGGTGCCGGTCCCAACCGAACCAGCTGCGCTTCAAGCTCCCGGCGCAACACCGGCATGGGCTCCACTTCCGGGATTTGCAGGTTTTCGGTGACGGAGCGCAGATACAAGGGCGTGCCGCCGGCCAGAACCGGCACCTTCCGCCGTTCCATGATGCCGTGGATGCAGGCAACAGCCAGAGCCTGAAATTCGGCCAAGGTCATTGGCTCATCAGGCTCGCGGACGGCAAACAGGTGATGGGGACACACGGCCTTGTCCTGCGGCGTAGGCATGGCCGTGCCAATGTCCATGCGCCGATACACCTGCCGGCTGTCCGCGTTGACTACTTCAATCGGAAGCAGCGAACCGAGGTGCCGCGTCAGGGCCGTTTTCCCGATGCCGGTGGGTCCGGCAATCACGAGCACCTGTGGCGCCGATGGTTCCGCCGGCCGCCGAGTCATCCCTCAATCGACGACAGCAGCGGCTGTTCGTCCGCCAGGGGCTTGAACGACATGCGATGTTCGGTACACGGACCCTGCGCCGCCAACTCCGCCGCATGCGTCGCGGTGAGGTATCCCCGGTTGCGACCAAACCCGAATGCCGGGAAACGGTCATGCAACAGGTCCATCAACGCATCGCGATGAACCTTGGCCAGGATGGACGCGGCGGCAATCGAGACATGCCGTGCATCGCCTTTCTTGACCCGGTGCTGTTCGACCACCGGTGCAGCATCCAGGTTCAGGGGCCATCGCCGAATCCAGTCGGACAACACCACGTCGAACGTCCCTGTACCCAGGTCCTGCAAGGCACGCTCCATTACAAGTTGGTTGGCGCGATCGATGCCAATCCTGTCGATGGCACGGGGTGCGACGGTGGCGACGGACCATCCAACGACTTGGTGTCCAATCGCTTCGGCGAGCTTGCCCCGAATGTCCGGCTTCAATCGTTTGCTGTCGTCAACCTGCTGCCACAGATCCAATTGGGCGGAAGCAGGATTCAGGACTACCGCGGCGGCGACAATCGGACCGGCCACGGCACCCCGCCCGGCCTCATCCACGCCGGCAACCCGCAGGCCTTGGGACCAGAACAGGCGTTCCCACTCCAGCGTCGGCACGAAGAGACAGAACTATGTTGTTGGGGTTGGGTCTACTTGCGCGAAACGATTCGTTCCTTGAGACGGGCCGACTTGCCCTGGCGCGACCGCAAATAGTAAAGCTGGGCCCGCCGCACCTTGGACTTGCGTCGGACTTCGACCTTCAAGACATTGGTGCTGTGCAGGGGATAGGTCCTTTCCACGGCCACGCCATGGGCCGCAATCCTGCGCACCGTGTAGGTCGCGCCGGCATCGATGCCACCCCTGCGGGAGATTACGGTCCCCTCAAACACCTGTACCCGTTCCGATCGGCCTTCCGTGATGCGCTGGTGGACGCGAACGGTGTCCCCGACTTCCACGATGGGGGTGGATTCGGTCACTGCCGGTTGCAGCGAGTCCATAAGATGCTGGTTCATGGCATTGGCCAATCGAGTGGAATCCGGGTGCGCGCCTCAATGGCGCGGAAGGAAAATGCTAGCACAGTTGGGGGGAGGTGGGCACAAACCCGCACCTCCCGGGTCGTCTCACTTTCGTTGAGACCGGCTTCGGCGGACATGGGCGGCTTCATTCAGGACAGCGATATCGGCCAAGGGGATTTTGGCGAACCTTGTGCTGCAGGCGGAGCCATGGCCGAAGGGATTCGGTCAACGTCCGCTGTCTCCATTCAACGGAGCGGACGAAGGCCGTGTTTCACGATGCGTCGATTCCACCAGACTATCACCGGCACCACCACAAACGTGGGCAGAATCCATGGCAGCCACACGGGCTCCATGTCCACGTTCACCACCATGACTGCAGTCACGGTGGCAATCGTGGCGGCCAACATGTTGGTCAAATGCCGCTGCAGGCGCTGACGGCCCCCGCCCTTGCCACTCTGGGTCTGTCGCCGAAGGTAGACAGCATCCGCCGCCGCCAAGGCGATGGCGATTACTGCGAACACCAACATGGTTACCCATTGGCCATCGCCTTCTCCCAGCAGGAGGGCGCCGTAGACCAGCATGCCGATACCGGTCAGTCCCAGGATCGCGATTGCGGCCCAGTCGATGGTCTGCGGCCGACCACTGCGGTTGACCGCGAACCGCCAACCGGCAAAGACAAGGTAAAAACTGAAAACGGCTATCAACAGCAGGAAGACATCGACTCCGAATATGGCCAGCGGCACTGCCGTCAGGAACACAACCGTCATGCCGATGGCGTATACCCGCCCCACATTGGTGTGAGTCTTGCCACCCTTGCGAGTTGCCAACGCGGCGGCGGCGCTGAAGAGGGCGATGGTTCCTGCCGCAATATGCAAGTACAGTAAGTAGGTTTGCAGCATGGAGTGAGCCTTCCCAGAGGCAGTGGCTAGCGTGGTTGCACAGGACCGTGGTATTCACTATACGAGGTTTTCGGCACTGTTTCTCTTTCGTTGAACTTGGCTTGGGCGCGGAGGGCGGCGAGGATGCCCATGACGGCCTGGGACCAATATTAACGAGATTGAAACAGTGCCGCGTCTCCCTGCCCGCGTCCAGACGCTTGATCAACCGTCCGCACAATCCTTGGTCTTGATATCCAGGCCTTGCAGGTCGTAGCCATGGCCGGTCAGAAAAACTGAATCCTTCTCGTCGGGTGGAAATTTGCGCAGGAGGTCCGGGCGCCGTGCCGCCGTCCGCAACAGGCTTTGCTCATGCCGCCAGCGATCAACCTCCGCATGGTTGCCGCTGGTCAGGACAGGCGGGATCGATTGACCTCTGAATACCGCCGGACGGGTATAGTGAGGACCCTCCAGCCAGCGCGACATGCCGGCCGAATGGCTGTCGTTCCTGTTGCTGTCGTCAAATCCGAGCACGCCGGGGACCAGGCGGCTCACCGCCTCGATGACGACCATCGCCGCAACCTCGCCGCCGTTCAGGACGTAGTCGCCGATGCTGATTTCGTCCGTGGCGAGGCCGGTGCGGATGCGTTCGTCGAACCCCTCGTAGCGCCCGCAAATCAGCGCCAATCGCCGATGGGAGCTCAAGTCCTCGACGACCGCCTGCGTGAGCAGCCTTCCTTGAGGGGACAGCAGGACCACGGGAACATCCTCGCCGGCCGCACCGGTGTCGCTGCCCAGTACATGCTCCACCGCTGCGTACACGGGTTCGGGTTTGAGCACCATCCCACCGCCGCCGCCGTACGGGGTTGCGTCGCAGGTTCGATGCCGGTCCGCGGCGTAGTCCCGGATGTTGTGGAGGTTGATCGCGACCAGACCGCGGTCAATCGCCTTCTTGAGTATACTTTCGCATAGAAAGCCATTCAGCAAGGGCGGGAACAGGGTGAATACTTCGAAACGGCACCCGCCACTGAACTCAGCCATTTCAACCCTACTCCGGTTTCCACTGTCCTGCTAAACCGTCTCTCCCTGTCAGGAGCAGCCAGCGCGGAATCGGTTCAGGTCAAGGACTCCTCGCCAGTCCTGCATGTCCAGACTGCATTTGCTGCTGGCACCCGTCCGCGCGTTGCTGGTACAGGGATCGGTTCCCGGGTTTTATATCACGCTGGCCACCAGCGTGGCTTGTGCGCTGGCCCTGGTCGTGTACCTGTTTCTGACTTCGGTCGGGAGCCCTCAGGTGGACGCCTCCGCAGCGGAGGGCATCCAGAAGGTCGAGGTAGAACCTACCACTGCCAGAAACACATCGGCGGTGGCACCCTTGCCGCTCTTTGTCCAAACCGAACCACAGCCCGGTCCACTGTTTGCCCCAACCGAAACACCGACACCAACGGCGACCCCAACCCCTCCCCCCACCCCCACCCCCCCACCGACCCCCACCCCCC
>JAPPAJ010000307.1 GCA_026705565.1 Caldilineaceae bacterium
GTCCCGCGCCTCCGTATGGCTGACCTCAACCCCCGACAGGGCCGGCAGGCGCAACTTGGACGGACAGTGGATGTAGTCCTCGTCGAAGGCGGTGTGGCCACCCCAGGTGCCGGTCACGCCTAACCACAGCAGCAGACACGCACCCCACAGTGTGCACACACTGACTCGCAAGATCAAGCGCAAAGACAACATGACGAACTCACGAAATGTGACATATAGGTGATTATCTTCACATTGTACCATCTATAAATCACACCATGCGTGAAGTACGGGCTAGGGGACCCTGTTTCAATCTCGTTGATGCCGGTATCCGATCCCTGTCAGCGGATCGGCTTTCCGAGTGCCATGGCATCCGGTATCGACTGAGTTGATGACATTCGGTACAACGGGCCCATCGTTGCCCGCAACTTCCTTGACCAAAATCAACGAAAGGGAAACAGTGCCGGGCTAGGGCAACAGGGCAATCGCAATGTGAATTAGGGAGAAGGGGATGGGGGGATAACCGGGGTTGTCGCCGCCACCCCGGATTGCCCCCTCATGACCACCACTCCCTGTGCCGCCGTCCCTTGGTGGACTGCCTCAACGACATCGAAGATCCGCGTATGGAACGGGCCCGGCTGCATTCGCTGCACGACATCCTGGTCACGACCATCCTGGCCGCGATCTGCGGCACCGACAGCTGGACGGATGTGGAACTATTCGGTCGCAGCCAGCACGCCTGGTTGCCCACCTTCCTGGCCCTGCTGCACGGCATCCCCTCGCACGACACCTACGGTCGAGTCTTTGCCCTGCTGGATCCTGATGCCTTCGACGGCTGTCCCCACACCTTTACCGAGACGGTGGGCAAGGGCCATGGCTGCATCGAGACCCGCCGTTGCTGGGCGATCGACGACCCGGACTACCGGCGCTATATCGATCCCGACCGGGCCTGGCCCGGCCTCCGCAGTCTGGTCATGGTCAAGGCGGAGCAGCGCCTGGAGGGCCGCACGACCACCGAGACCTGCTACCTCCTCTCCAGCCTGCCGGCCCAGGACAAACGTCTGTCGCAAGCCGCATCACTGGGGCGTGAAGAACTCGCTGCACTGGGTCCTGGACATCGCCTTCCGCGAGGACGAGTCGCATCCGCACCGGCCCTGTGGTGCACACATGGCCCTGCTGCGTCGGGACTGGCAGGCCTGGAGCGGTCTGGCCGCCGGGCACAAACGGGCTGGATGGGACCACTGGTACCTCCGACAACTGCTCACTTACACAAGATGGATGTGATTGCCCTGCCATCAACAGGCACTGTTTCACTCTTGGTGATTTTGAGTTTCCGTTCACTGTCAACTGGCTAGCTCGCCTGTATTTCCACCGCTTCCGGTACCGACTGATTTGATGGTGCTCGGTACTGCGTGCCCGTTGCCATCATCCGTGGCTTCTCTGACCAATATCAACGAGACTGAAACAGTGCCCCCTTCGCCAGGGCGATTGCATCTAAACGGGTTTGGTCTTGAGGCCAATCAGGCGGCACAGGTAGTCCTTGTTCCAGGCGGCCGCCAACCGCTTGTTGGCAATGCCTACCTTGAGCGACCGGTCCTGCCGCAACAGGTTGCGCGCGATGCGCTTCAGGATGGCCATGTTGTGGGCGGCGTAGCCGGTGCGGATGCGGCTGTCGTCCTCGCCGAAGGCGACCATCCAGGACCCAGTGGTGGGCGTTCTCGATGCTCCAGTGCCCGCGCACCGCCTGCAACAGGGGCTGGGCCCTGGGAGGCTGGCTGGAAATGAAACAGCGGGTGTCGGTCGCGACCCGGTCGCCACAGCGGCGTTCGCACTCGACCCGGACCAGGCTGGCCAGGTCGCACCAGTCGCGGTCGGGATCGACATGGGCGAGGTAGGCGGGGTCGCCCGTCGTCCCGCAGCGGCGGGTCTCAATCCGCCCGTGGTCCTTCCCGACCGTGTCCGCATAGTCGTGGGGGCAGTCGGCGAAATCCGCGGCCCGTTCCAGCGCGAACGTGTCCTCCATGCGGTCGTGGAGGCCCTGGTGGTTGGCCCGCACGCGCAGTACGTAGTCGGCTTCCTGCTCCCGGATTTGGCGCGCAATCGCCTTCTGACAGCCCATGGCATCCAGGGTCATGCAGCCCTCCAGGCACAACATGCGCAGCAGTTCCGGGATGGCCGTGATTTCGTTGGAGTGGTCGTCCACCGCCGTCTGGGCCAGCACCAGGCGGTTGGTCTGGACCCAGGCGCTCACCAGATGCAGGGGCCCCCAATCCCCGACCCTGGTCGTGGGAGCCGCGCACACTCTTGCCGTCAATGGGCACGACCTGGCCGTCGGTCAGGGCAAAGGCGGCCTGCACCCAGTCCCGAAAACCCTCCTCGAAGCGGGCCGCATCCAGCCGCGCGAAGACCCGGCCCAGCGTATCGTGCGAGGGGATCCCGTGGGGCAGTGCCAGAAAAGTGCGCAGCCAGTCCTCAGCACCAGGATGTCCGTCAGGGGGTGCCGCTTGGTGCGGTCGACCCGCGGATCCTCCAGGCTGTCCAGGGTCTCGACCAGGGACGAGGGCATCGGGCTGTCCATGAGGGGCTTCTCCGCAGGCTGGATCCGGAACCGCCCATGGTAGCCACGCCTCAACTTGCTCGGTGCTCCCCCAATTTAGATGCAATCGCCCTGCCCCCTTCGCGCGGAGGACTGGGATTCCGGCGGTGTTTGCTGTGCTAGAATCCGCGCTTATCCCGAGGAGACGGATTCCACCGATTCATGGTTGATGTTCCCGTCGTTGTGCTGGGGTTGGGCAACGTTGGTCGTTCTTTCGTCTCCCAGATTCTGAGCCAACGCGCCTTTCACGATCGCCACTACGGCCTGCGCCTGTCCATCCGCGCCGTCAGCGACAGCCAAGGCTTGGTCTGCACCGGGGACGGGGGCCTGCCGGACACCGAACTGGCGGCCATCCTGAAGCACAAGGCGGCCGGCCGGCCATTGGCCGAATGGCCCGGCGGCGGCGCCTGTGATTCACCCCTGGACGCGGCGCAACAGGGAACTGCCCCGGGATCCGTGGTGGTGGACTGTTCGGCGGCCGACGCGACGGCCGACGCCCTGCAGTGGGCGTTGGAAGCGGGCCACCGCATTGTCCTGGCCAACAAAAAACCGCTGACCCAGGACCTAGCCGTCTGGAACCGGTTGACCCACACGCCCGAAGGAACGTGGAATCTGGGACGCAGCCGATGGGAAACCACCGTGGGTTCGGGACTGCCGGTCGTGGCCACCCTGCACCGCTTGGTCGGCAGCGGAGACCCCGTGGTCTCGATGGACGGTGCCCTGTCCGGGACACTGGGCTATGTCATGACGGGTCTGCAGCAGGGAAAGGCCTTCAGCGAAGTTGTGTCCGAGGCCAAGGCCTCCGGCTACACCGAGCCGGATCCGAGGGACGACCTGGGAGGAGTTGACGTGGCGCGCAAGGCCCTGATCCTGGCGCGCGGCATGGGCCTGGACCTTTCGCTGGCGGATGTCGAGATTGAAAGCCTGTATCCCGAGGAGGTTGCGGACTTGACCGTGGACGAGTTCATGAAGGCGCTGCCTACCCTGAACCAAGGCTTCCAGAGTCACTGCGCAGCCGCGGCCCGGCGGAATGCCTGCCTGCGCTATGTGGCCTCGGTGTCGGCGGATGCCGTGCGGGTCGGCCTACAGGAAGTGACGCTGGACAGTCCCTTGGGACAACTTCAGGGTACGGACAACCTGGTCCAGTTTCTCAGCGGCTGGTACAACCCCCAGCCCCTCGTCCTCCAGGGACGGGGTGCCGGGGTGGACGCCACTGCAGCCGGCGTCCTGAGTGATGTTGTTGACTTGGCCTTCACCCATCCATGATCGTTCCCAATCGACCGGAGTCAGACCTGTTGCAAGCAATGAACGAGCGGATTGACGTAGGTGTTCTGGGCGCCACCGGCGCTGTCGGGCAGCGATTCGTATCGCTGCTGGACAAGCATCCCTGGTTCCGTCTGACCGCGGTCTGTGCCTCGGAGCGCAGCGCGGGCAAGCCGTACGCCGAAGCCTGTACCTGGATACTGCGCGATCCGATGCCGGAGGCCGTCCGCGGCATGGTGGTGCAGCCGGTGGAACCCGGCATCGAATGCACAATCGTGTTCAGCGGCCTGCCGACCGACCAGGCCCGCACGGCCGAGAGGGCCTTTGCCCAGGCGGGTTACGGCGTCTACAGCAATGCCGGCGCCTACCGCTATGCGGACGATGTGCCCTTGCTCATCCCCGAGGTCAACCCGGACCACATCGGCCTGATCCCAATCCAGCAGCGGCGGCGCGGCTGGGACGGCTACATCGTCACCAACGCCAACTGCACCACCACCCACCTGGTCTCCGCGTTGCACCCCCTGCACGAACGCTTTGGCATCTCCCGCCTGTTCGTCTGCACCATGCAGGCCATATCCGGCGCCGGCTACCCCGGGATCCCCAGCATGGACATCCTGGACAACATCGTGCCGTACATTGCCGACGAGGAGACCAAGGTCGAGGAAAAGGAGCCGCACAAGCTCCTGGGGCGCTTCGACGGCGAGCGGATCATCCCGCCGGACTTTCGGATTTCGGCGCACTGCAACCGCGTGGCCACGCGCAACGGCCATCTGGAGGCCATCAGCGTGGAATTCGACATCAAACCCACCGCCGAGGAAATCCTGGAGACCTGGCGCGAATACCATCCGCTTCCGCAGCAGCTGCGGCTGCCGTCGGCGCCGGACAAAGCCATCATCTACCGGGAGGCCGAGGACCGACCCCAGCCGCGGCTGGATCGGCTGGCGGGATCCGTACCGGGCATGGCCACGGTGACCGGACGCCTGCGCCCCGACCCGCTGTTCGACTTCAAGTTCCTGACCCTGGGCCACAACACCATCCGCGGCGCGGCGGGCGGAAGCCTGCTCAACGCCGAGTTGATGCACTCGTGGCACCCGGACGCCGACTCCCTGGTAGCCGCCAACGGCGCGGTTCCGTGCGCCATCCCCCCATCCACCTAGCAGAGGCGAGGATTCCAGCTTTGACCACCTCAATCACCACACCGGACTACGCGGTCCACGGCTTGGTCAGTCTTTCCGAGTTCCTGGAGGACCGGGTCGTCTTCCGCGATTTGCAGCCGGTTGACCGCCGCTACCAGGGTTTTACCCAGTGCGCCCGCGACTTCGCCTTGGACCCGAGCGACATCCCGCGCAAGACCGATCCGGACTACAACAAGGTTGCGGTCTGGATCGTGGACCACATGCAGGAGCAGCGCTCCGACACCGAAATCCAGGAGCTTCTGTTCGTCGGCGACACGCGCGGTTCCGATCTGGTCGCGTTTGAAAAGATGATCACCTATGCCGACTGGAAAGGCTCCTGTTTCATCGGCGACGAGGCAGTGCACGAAGAGCCCGAGCTCAGGTGGGAAATCCATCCCCTGCTGGTGTCCGCCAACCGCTGGTCGCTATTGGCGGAATGGATCGAAGGCTTGGCCGAGGCGAGGATGGCCATGGACAGCCGCACCGCCGTCATCGTGGACATCGACAAGACGGCCATCGGGGCCCAGGGCCGCAACCATCAGGTCATCAACGATGCCCGCGTGACGAGTCTGCGCAAGTCCCTGGAAGTCCACATGTCGGCCAATTTCGACTTCCAGAACTTCCGCCGGGTCTACGACCAGATCAGCCGCCCCGAGTTTCAGGGCCTGACGGTGGACAACGAGGACTACATCATCTACATCTGTTTGATGATCATGGGCGGCGTCACCAACATCAAGGAGATTGGCGACCTGGTGGCCCAACGGATGTCGTTCCTGCATCTGGTGCGCTGGATTTCGACCAAGACGGACAAGCCCCTGGTCATGCAGTTGCGACAGCTTCACGACCAGTACCAGATGTGCACGCGGACCGGCGACCGCACGCCGTTCAAGCAGTTTCGGCGACAGGAGTTTCTGGAAACCACCGGCCGCATGGGCATTCACAGCAGCCCCACGGCGGCCGCCAAGCGGCTCGAAACGGAAATCTGCATCACGCAGGAAGTCCGCGAGCTGTGCGACTGGCTCAACGAGCGCGGCTGCCTTCTGTTGGCCATGAGCGACAAGCCCAAGGAAGCCTCCATGCCGCACCAGCGCTGGCACAAGGGCATGCTGCCGGTACACCGTACGCCCACCCATGCGGTGGGCACCAGCATCAGGGAACGGCTGGATGCCCTGAACTGACGGACCGACGCGCATCTCGTCCCTGAGCATTGCCATGGCATCGACAGGACGCGACCCGGTTGAAACCTGCCACGGACAGAGCCCTTGCGAGGTCGCGGGGGCAGCCTCCATGTCCCGGCCATCCGGGCACGGTCCCGGTTGTGCGGGGATGCTCGCGGGATGCGGCTGGCCTCTCGCATCCCCATGCGGATGGCAATACGATCACGCGCCGTTCCGACACCATGCCTTATGCTGAACCATCCAGAGCCTTGATCACCGCCACTTTATGACCAACAACCCGGAAGGCGGCTCCGGCCCCCGCAACCGTCCCCCTCAAAAATGGTCCGATCTCCTGTCCCAGGGATGGGTCTGGATCCTGCTGGTCATCGTGGGGGTGGTGGCCGTGCGGCTCCTGGTCTTCAACACGTCCCGCAACGACACGATTGGCCTCAACCGCGTGGCGGAACTGGCGAGTACGGGCAGGCTGGCCGGCATTGATGTCGAGGGCGACGCCATCGCGGTGCGCCTCAACAACGACAACGTGTTGCGCTCCCGCAAGGAGATGGAGGCCAGCATCTACGACAGTCTGGCCAACCTCGGGGTGAATCCCGAGATCCTCAACTCCCTGAACATCACCTTCCGCAATCCGCCCCGGTTCGCGGCCATTCTGAGCGGATTCCTAATCATCCTGCCCATGCTGATCATCCTGGGCTTTTTCCTGTTCATCATGCGCCAAAGCGGGGCCGGCCCCAACCGTGCGCTGCAATTCGGCCGGAGCCGCGCCAAGAAGGTTGAACCGGAGCACCACACCAACATCACCTTCGACGACGCGGCCGGCCTGGTCGAGGCCAAGCAGGAGCTGCAGGAAGTGGTGGAGTTCCTGAACGAACCGGCCAAGTTCGAGGAACTGGGGGCCCGCATCCCCAAGGGCGTCCTGATGGTGGGATCGCCCGGCACCGGCAAGACCCTGCTGGCCAAGGCGGTGGCCGGCGAGGCCGGCGTGCCGTTCTTCTCCAGTTCCGGCTCCGAGTTTGTGGAAATGTTCGTGGGCGTCGGCGCCAGCCGGGTCCGGGACCTTTTCAAGCAGGCCAAGGAACAGGCTCCCTGCATCGTCTTCATCGACGAGATTGACGCCGTCGGCCGACACCGGGGCGCCGGCATGGGAGGCGGCAACGACGAACGGGAGCAGACCCTCAACCAAATCCTGGTGGAGATGGACGGGTTCGAAAGCGGCACCAACGTGATCGTCATTGCCGCCACCAATCGACCCGACATCCTGGACCCGGCCCTGCTGCGGCCCGGCCGCTTCGACCGCAAGGTGGTGGTCGACCTGCCCGAGCGGCACGAACGGCACGCCATTCTTGATGTCCATGCGCGCGGCAAGCCGCTCTCGGAGGACACGGACCTGGAGGCCATTGCGGCCCAAACCCCGGGCCTGGCGGGGGCGGACCTGGAAAATCTGATGAACGAAGCCGCTATTCTGGCCGCCCGCAAGGATCAGAACTCCATCACCATGCAGAACCTGGTGGAAGCCATCGAACGGGTCATGGCCGGCCCCGCCCGCAAGAGCCGGGTCATCACGGAGAAGGAGCGCCGCTACGTGGCCTACCACGAGGCCGGCCACGCGATCGTGATGGCCCTGCTGGACCTTGCCGACAATGTCGGCAAGGTTTCCGTCATCAGCCGCGGACAGGCGCTGGGCTACGTCATGCCCCTTCCCAACGAGGAGAAGAACCTGCTCAGTGTCTCGGACTTCGAGGCGCAGCTGTCGGCTCTGTTGGGCGGGCGCGCCGCCGAAGAGCTTGTGTTCGAGGACATCACGACCGGCGCGGAGAACGACCTGGAACGGGTGACCCAGATTGCCCAGAGCATGATCACTCGCTACGGCATGAACGAATCCCTGGGGCCCATGCAGCTGAACCAGGGCGAGCACAATCCCTTCATGGGCATGGAGATCGGGGAGCAGCGGCAGTACAGCGAAGCGGTGGCCCGGAAAATCGACAAGGAGGTGCGCGCCCTGGTCGATCGCGCCTACGCACGCACCCTTGAACTGCTAAAGGACAACATGGCGAACCTGAAGCTTGTGGCCGAAACCCTGCTGGAACGCGAGGTTCTCGAGCGGGAAGACTTCGAGGAACTGCTGGGATTGACCCCCACCACCGCCTGATCCCCGGTGTGGGCAGAGTTGGCCAGTTTGGATTCTGTCCCTCCGGTTTCCGACGCATCGCCGCGGCGAGGTCCGCACGCGTAGGTTCGAAGCCGGTGTCAATCCGCTGCCGGTGCCACGGGTACCGACCTTCATCCGTCATTTTCCTGGCTGTCTTTGCCGCGACCACGGTTGGGCCAAACCAACACTAATCCTGCCTGAAGCCCTTCACATCCGGATTTTCCATGACCCGCACCGCAACCTTTATGACCGAATCCACGTTTGTGCCGGCCCTGCTGCGAACGCTGGCCACGGTTCTGCTGCTACTGCTGTTGGCGGGCTGCGCCGACATGACCGTGCCTGCCGTGTCCGAAACGGCCGTCGAGGACGACGCACAGGAGTCGGAAGAGACCCAGGCCCAAGCCGAGGACAGCCCGGCCGAATCCCAGCCCACCCAGGAAGAACCGGACGAACCCGTCACGACGGTGGAACCTGCCGATTTCGTGCTGGACGCCACTGCCACCGAAGTCCGGTTCCTGGTCGAGGAGACCCTGGCAGGCAATCACAAACTGGTGGTGGGCGCGACCTCGACCGTATCGGGGGCGTTCCAAGCCACGCCGTCCGACCTGATGGCCACAACCTTCGAGCCGGTGGTAATCGATGCCGCGACCTTTGTCACGGACAGCGACCGACGGAACGGCGCCATCAACAGGTTCATCCTGAAGACCAGCGCCTATCCGGAAATCGTCTTCACGCCCACAGGCTTCGCAGAGGTTCCCGCCATGGTGGAAGTGGGTCAGGAATTCGAGGGCCGGTTGGAAGGAACACTCAGCGTGCTGGGGAAGGAGATCCCCCTGTCCTTTGCACTTTCCGCACGGTTTGCGTCCGAGCACGAGTTCACCGGCAGCGGCACAACCACCATTTCGCGGGAGGAGTGGGACATTTCCGTCCCGATGCCGCCGCTCGTGACATGGGTGGCGGATCCCCTGGTCTTTGAAATGGACTTCACGGCCAAGGCGGAACAAACCGACCGGTAATTCCGTGGCGGCCGACCGAAGTGGCGAAACTCCTGCCTTTTGCCACAGGCCCGCACTGGTCGGGCAGCCGTATCACAAACGGCCCTTTGCGGGATAGTGGAACCCGCACCGGCCGGAACTGCCATGCCACCCCAAGGCAGGAGGCGAACCTCCGGACGGACGTCGGATCCACAGGGCGGGCACCGGCGGATCAGAAGGTGGGACGTCATGTCTATCCTCAGTCCCGGGACCCCGGTCTATGTGGTGGCATGCCGGGAAGGTTGTATGGCTGCCGGGGGTCCAATGCTCTTGTAGTGGGGTGACGGCTCGGAACATGGCCTCAGTCTGCAGTCAGGAACCTGGTGTTGATGTCGCCCCGTCCCTCATTCCAGGCACAGGTCCAGGAAAGGCAGGTCGGGATGCTCTGTACTGGTCGGCGAACTCGAGTACCAGTGGTTGAAGTCGAAATAGCGCTTATCTGGCGGATAGATGTAGCGGTCGATCTGCCAGGGCAGGGGCAGCGGGCAGGTGGTCAGCGGGTTGCCGCGCAGGTCCAGGGACAGCAGGGGGCGCAGTTGGGACAGCACCGGGGGAATATCGGAAAACCGGTGGTGGCCCAGGTCCAGCTGCTTCAGGAAAAGCAGTTGGTCCAGGTCCAGGGGCAGGTCGGTCAGTTGGTTGTGGCTCAGATTCAGAACCTCCAAACGCAACTGCGTCAAGACGGGCGGTACGTCCCGCAGATGGTTGCCGGACAGGTTCAGGTGTCTCAGGGTGGAGGCATGTGCCAGCTCCGCGGGCAAGGCTGTCAAGCGGTTGCCGGAGAGATCCAGCGAGACCAGCTGGGAGAGTTCGCCCAGTTCCGGCGGCAGGGATGTCAGTTGGTTGTCGCCCAAACCCAGGTGCACCACGGTGGCCAAGTCCCCGATCGCAGGCGGCACGGTTGCGAACCGGTTGCCCGACAGGTAGAGTGTCTGTAGTTGGGTAAGTTGACCCAGTTCCGGGGGTAGAGCAGTCAGCTGATTGTTGTGCAGTTCCAATTTCCCGAGCTTTTCCAGTTGACCCAACTCCGGTGGAACGGAGCCGGTGAGCCGACTGCCGACCAGGGTCAGTTCTCCCGACGCTGCCAGCGATCAGGAGAGCGATTCCATTGCTCAAAGCGCGGCAACCGGACAGGCGGGCGAGTGCCCGCCGCTGGTTCAGGGTTGCCATGGGACGCGGGGCCTAGCCTGCAGCCAGGGTCGATTCGCAGTCCGGTGTGTGGCGGCAGACGTGGTGATCATCACGGTCGCGGCTCCTTGCGGATTTCGCCCTCGGGCGTGAGGTAGCGGTAGAGCGTGGTGCGCCCGATCCCCATCGTGGCGCAGATTTCGTCCACCGACAGCTGGCCGGCGCGCAGCAGTTCGGCCGCGCGCCTGACCTGCGCGTCGCCGAACTTGCGGCCGCGGCCACCCTTGCGGCCCCGCGCCCGGGCGGATGCGAGGCCCGCCTTCGTGCGCTCCGAGATCAGGCTGCGCTCGTATTCGGCCAGCGCGCCGAAGATCTGGAACACCAGCCGCCCCATCGTCGTCGTGTCCATCTGCTCGGTCAGCGATATGAACTCGATGCCGTCGCCTTCGAGGTCGCTGACGAACGTAAGCAGGTCGCGCAGGTTGCGGCCCAGGCGGTCGAGCTTCCAGATCACGATCACGTCGCCGGCGCGCAGCCGGTCGCGCAGCTGTTGGAGCTGCGGCCGGTCCGCGCAGGCGGTCGAACCAGAGCAGTTGTCGGTGAAGATGCGTTCGCAGCCCGCGGCCCGCAGGGCGTCGAGCTGCCGGTCGTGGTGCTGATCGTGGGGCGATACCCGCGCGTAGCCGAATTTCATGCCCTCAACTTCCGACAACTATCGGGATTGCCCATGCCGATCCGGGGGATTGTCCGGGCAGTGAGTAGATGCAGGCTTTGGTATACTGTCCTGTCGGATCAAGAGCGGACGCAACAACCGCTGCCGACCATCCCGCGGCACAGGGGAAGCTGCACGGCGAGAGTCGATCCCGTTGGGGGTGCTCAACGACCCGTGAACAAGAGTGGGGCATGGTCTAAAGCCTGTATCTACTGAGTGCCATTGTCCGCTACGAGCTGTTGGGCTTTTGCCACCAGTTTCGGACCACCGATCGAATCCTTCTCCTGCCAGCGCGCGTCGAACCAGGCCACAAAGTCGCGGGTGCTGTCCGACTGCGGCATGTTGGCGTGCCATGCTTCCTGCCGGCCGGCCACATCGGTCCAAACATGGAGTGTGGCGTCCAGGGCGGCGCGCGGAGGGCGCACCCGCACGACCAAACGCCCTTCGGCCTCCTGCCGTGCCAGCCGCTTCAGGACCGGCAACGCGGTTTGATCATATTCTTGGTTGGGCCTGAAGTATTGGGCCAGAAAGGAATATGCGGACTTGAAGGTGGGGAATGTGCCTTTGCTCCAATCCCGCCAACCATAGGCCGCCATGCCGATCAACACTCGCACCCTGGCGTTGTTGTCCATTCGGTCCAGCCAGTCGGCCAACCGCTCCAATTCCGCTCTGTAGCGGGTGCAGATGTCGAGGCGCTGCGCGCCAACCATTGCCCGATCGAGGCGCGCACCGTTGGCGTTGCCCGGATGCAGGTTGTCGACCAGCAGCGAATTGCTTGACTCGGATTCGCGCCGATGCTTGCGATCAGGCATGCAGCACTCCCTTCAGGGATTTCCCCTGCCGGCCGCGGGGTGGTGGTTAATCCCGCAACAGCGGCGGGACGGCGCGGCCGTGAAGTCGAATGTGTCGTCCGGCAGGTAGAGGCGGCTTTCAGCCCAGCACGGCCACCAGGACGGAGACGGCGGCGGCCAGCAGGCTGACAATGGCCAGGAAAATACCGACCATCCAGCGGATCAGACGGCTCTCCAGTTCTGCCAAGCCCTGCTTCAGGTCCTGCCGGGTGACGAACTGCGACCAGTCCGGCAGGTGGGCGGCCACGGCCTTGGCCTGGTCCTCGGGCATGTCGGCGGCCCGCAGCTCCTCGTAGGCAGTGCGGTTGATCATCTCGGGCCTTACAATCCGGCCATCGGAGCTCCGTCCTCCTGTGGTCTGGTTCGGGGACGGGTCTCATCCGTCCGTGACCGGGAAGCCTCGGCAGCCATCGGGGCTTCCGTCATTGTACCGCAAACGGTTTTCAGGCTCCGTACGGCATGATGTTTTCGGATGCCTATTTGGAACGCGGGCGGCCGAGGGACGGAGTCCGCGGCCGGCGGGTTCCGGATCGCGGTCCGCAAACGGCCGTTTGGCGACCGCCGGGTTTGACCGGGGAACAGGCCAACCGTCGGTTCGCCCCCGCACCGGAACGGGCGCCGCGACGCGGCACCCTCCGTTTTAACGGTTGGGCTGCTGTATGTAGCCCTGCGGTGTCGGAAGCTCCATGGCGGCCTGGAAGGTTTGGTCCCCCACCGCGGCCGCCTGTTCCTGCAGGCGCCAGGTGATGCGGCTTACGTTGTACATCGTGCTGTTGCTCAGGTCCCAGTCGAGCCATCCGGGCTTGTATAGGAAGAGACTGAGCACATAGGGTCCGGTCGGCCCCCATACCAACGCCACGTCGGCATGCTGTTCGTCGGAAAATCCGTGCTTGTGCCACACGGTCTGCGTCTCCTTCTCCGGCAGGCCGCCCCACAGCATTTCGAGGAAACGGTTGCCGGACAGATAGAACAGCGCGTCCCGGCATTCCTCCGGGGTGATGGTGTCCGGATACGTATCAATGAAGATGCCGCGTCCCTGCGTGCACTCGTACATTCCGGCCAGAATCCGGCCCATGTCGGCCGCCGTGGACTGGAGATGGGTGTCGGGACGGGTGTCCCAACCGGACTGGTTGGCCGGAGTCACCAGCGGCACGACCTGCGTTTTGTCATCGTAACCGGTCAGGTAATAGGAGTTCTCCAGGCCCAGGCTACGGGCGAAGCTGGTCACAGCCGCGGCGCCGGCGACCACGCTGCCGTCGCCCAGGTACTGCATCAGCAGGTTGGCCGCCACGTTGCGGCTATCCACCAGTGCCAGATCGATCCACTGGCCCAAGTCGGTCGCCGAGGCAACCCCGTCGATGGCCTCCATGACGGCCATCACCACCAGCAGCTTCAGCGTGGACATGCCCGAAAACGCCACTTGGCTGTCGAATTCCACGACCTCCCCAGTGGTCAGGTCCTGCATCCAGAACGAAGCGAATCCATGAAAACTGGCGGTGAAATCGTCCAGGGCTTCAGCCAACGTGCCAAGTTCGGGAGCCAAGGGCGGATCCTCCACCGTGGCGAGTGTCCACACCCGGTCGCCGGGACCCAGAAATGCCTCGGCCAGCATCGTCAACGATGTGTCCACATCAACCTGCACGCCGCGCGGTCCCTCCTGCCAAGTCCAGTTGGGATAGGCATAGGGCATGAATGCCAGATCGGCGGACGGTGACGAGCCGTCCGCGTCCCCTTGACAGACCAGCCAGTCGCGGTCCACGGGCAGAAGCCGGAAGGGCCGCGACGCG
>JAPPAJ010000218.1 GCA_026705565.1 Caldilineaceae bacterium
GGAAGATGATCAGGGCCGGGGTGTAGGTGATGAAGTCCTTGTTCGCGAACCGCAAACGGCCCCACGTGGGCACGACCGGCGGGCACCCCAGTCCGAGGAAGGAGAGGGCCGACTCGATAAGGATGGCACTGGCCACGCCCAGGGTGGCCGAGACAATGATGGGCGACAGGATGTTGGGCAGCACGTGGCGCCACAGGATTGTGTGCTGCCGCACGCCGATGCTGATGGCCGCCTCGATGAATTCCTTCTCCTTGATGGAGAGCGCGGTCCCGCGCACGATGCGGGCCGTCGGCATCCAGCCCAGCGCGCCGATGACGTAGACCACCAGCACGAAGATCCCCAGCTCCGGCCCCAGCAGGTTGCGCATCTTGTCCCGGAACAGCATGATGATCACCATCAGCAGGGGCAGGCTGGGCAGGGCCAGCATCATGTCGGTGAAGCGCATCAGCGGATTGTCCAGCGATCGGAAGTAGCCGGACAGCAGTCCCACCAGGGTGCCCAGGACAATGGCCACGGCCATGGCCACGACCCCGACCGCCAGGGAGATGCGGCCACCCTCCATGTTGCGCGCCAGGGTGTCGCGGCCCAAATCGTCGGTGCCCATGGGAAATTCCAACGAAGGCCGTTCGTCGGCACGCAGGATGTCGATGTACTCCGCGTCCTCCGGATAGACCACCGGCCCAACCAGGATGCCCAGAATCAGCAGAACCTGAATCGCCAGCCCGGTAACAGCCAGCTTGTGGCGTATGAACCGGCGGTAGACATCACTCCAGAGCGTGCGCGGAGCCCGCCTGTTCAATGCTTCCGCGGCGGTGGCAGCGGTCATTCCGAACCCCGGGTCGAACAGTCCCATCCGGGGGACTTCGGATCAGGCATAGCGGATCCTGGGGTCGAGCACGCCGTAGATGATGTCGGCAATCAGGTTGAAAATCACGATCAGGACGGCGAAGATGAACGTAACCGTCTGGATCATGGGGATGTCGTTGACCTGGATCGAGCTGATTAGGAGCGCGCCCAGGCCGTTCACGCGGAAGATCTGCTCGGTGATGATGGCTCCGCTGAAGATGGTGGGCACGCCCAGGGCCACCAGGGTGATGACCGGAATCAGGGAATTGCGCAGGATGTGGCGGATCACGACGTAGCGTTCCCGGAAGCCCTTGGCCTTGACGGTGCGCACGTAGTCCTGGGTCAGGTTGTCCAACATGGACGACCGCGTGAAACGCACCAGGGCAGCCGTCTGGAAGAAGGCCAGGACCG
This sequence comes from Caldilineaceae bacterium, assembly GCA_026705565.1. GTDB lineage: Bacteria > Chloroflexota > Anaerolineae > Caldilineales > Caldilineaceae > Bin34. The sequence continues at coordinate 1,258 of JAPPAJ010000218.1, forward strand.
TCACCGGCATGGCCATCTGCCGCAGTTGCGCCACCAGGGAGCGCCAGTCCCGAACCTCCAGGTTGGTGTCGTAGATGGACGGCAGCCAGTTCAGGTTCACGCTGAAGACGATGATCAGGAGCAGGCCGGTGAAGAAGGTCGGCACGGAATAGCCGATCAGCGAGAAGAGCGTGCCCAGCTGATCGAACACGGAGTACTGGCGGACGGCCGAAATCACTCCTACTGGCACGGCGATCAGGACGGATATCAGGTAGGCGAGCCCGACGACCCACAGGGTTTGGGGTACCCGTTGCGCAATCAGGTCGAAGACCGGGGTGCCGCGGCTGCCCCAGGAGGTGATGCGCAAACGGGACTCGGAATCACCGATCTCGATGCCGAGCGCGCTCTCCAGCAGCCCGATCGGCTCGTTCCAGAAGAACTGCCGGAGCCAGAGCAGGTACTTGATGTGCATGGGCTTGTCGAGACCCATGGCTTCCCTGATCATCTGGCGCACTTCCGGACGGATGGTCTCCGGCAGGGCCCCGGTCGGGTCGCCGGGCGCCAAGTCCAGCACGGCGAAGATCACCATGCTGATGGCCAGCAGGGTCGGGACAGCGGTCAGCAGCCGACGGGCCAGGTACCTGCTCACGTGCCAACCGCTCCCGATTCAACCACGCTCCGTGCCTGCGGCCGCGGAACGTCACTTGGTTTGCAACTATCGGCCGCGGCGGGCCACAGACAACCGTACGGCACCTGCGGCCCGCAATTCGGCAACGGCCGAACGATCAAAATCGACGTTGGACGCTATTCCTCCCTGGCCCAATCACCGACGTTCCACAGCTCCGTGTCCCAGCCGTTGATCCACACGCCCTGCAGGGAATTCGTGCGGGCAGCCACCCGGCCGCGGTAGACCAGCGGGATTTGCATGCCGGCCTGGACGTTCATGTCGTTCAGGGTCTTGACCAGCCGTTCGCGTTCGGGTCCCACAGGCGTCTCGACCAGCATCTGGAAGAGTTCGTCGTACTCGGGGTCGCAACCGCGGAAGATGTTGCCGCCGGCCCACGAGTTGGCCCGTTCCGGAATGTACTGGCACTGCCACTGGGACAGGTGAATCTGCGGGTCGATGGAAGGACCCGTGGTGTACATCTGGATGTCCGTGTAGAACTTCTGGTACGTGTCGGGGCTGTTCGGGTCGCCGCCGAAGAAGACGGAGGCGTCGTGGTTCAGCAACTCGGTCTCGATGCCGATTTCCGCCCACCACTGCTTGATCACGGCCTGGGTCTTCTGCCGCACGCTGTTGGTCGAGGTCTGGTAGCGCACCGACAGCGGCATGCCGTTGTACTCCCGGACGCCGTCGCCGTCGGTGTCCACGATGCCCGCCTCGTCGAGGAGCGCGTTGGCACCGTCGATGTCCTGCACCAGGCAGCCATCATTGGCCGTGGACACGTAGTGTTTCGGACCGGGAATGACATTGCAGACGGGCTGGCCGGCGAAGCCGTAGAGGTTCTCGGCGATCACGGAGCGGTCAATGGCCATGGACATGGCCTGGGCCACCGGGGTGCCGACCAGGAATGGATGCGGGTTGGTGCCGTCCAGGTACTCCGAGCGATCGTCGCCCAGCGCCTCGTCCGGATTGGTCTGGTTCACCAGCAGCCGTTCGACCAGACTGTCGAAGGCCACGATGATCTCGCCTTGGCCCTTGGCCTCCATCTCCGCCAGGATCTGGGGTTCGACCTGCAGGTTCCAGGCGTAGTCGGCCTCGCCGGTTTCCAGTACGGCCCGGGCCGCCGAGGCCGCGTCGCCGCCGCCCTTGAAGATGACCCGGTCAAAGTAGGCCGGCTCCCCGCGGTAGTGGGGGTTGCGCTCGTAGGTGGCCACGTCGTTGACCTTGAAGTCGGTCAGGCGATAGGCCCCGGTACCCAGCGGAGCCAGGTTCTGCTCGCTACACGCCTGGGCCGCCGCGCCCACGCACTCGCCGAACTGCGTCCGCGAGATGATCGGCGACTGTGCCGTCACGAAGGCCGTGTAGGGATAGGGGGTGAACTTGTCGAAGGTGACCACGACCGTGGTGTCGTCCGGGGCTTCCACGCTCACGACTCCATCGTAGGTGTCGACGGAGGCGCAGCCGGTCTCCGGATGGGTGCAGTATTCCCAGGTAAACACCGCGTCGTCGGCCGTCATGGGCGTGCCGTCCGACCACAGCAGTCCTTCCTGCAGCGTCCAGGTGATGGTGAGGCCGTCCTCGGATACCCCACCGTTCTCGATCGTGGGAATTGCGGCGGCGAGGCGCGGCACCAGCACGCCGTCGGGATCGACGCTGGCCAGGGGCTCGAGCGTGACGGCGCCGGCATCCTGATCCTTGGTCCCGCCGGACAGGAACGGACCGGGAAGCGAGGCAGCCTGCCAGTAGAGGATGGTGAGTTCCTTGACCTCGGGCTCGGCCGGAGCTGCGGTATCGGTCTCAGCCGGGGCTGCGCAGGAGGCCAACAGAGCCACCATGGCCGCCAGCAACAAGACGACCACAGGCGCCCTGAAGGTGGATCGCGTGAGTTTCTTCATGTCGGACATGGCATGTTTCCTTGCTGTCGTGAATCGAATGCCTACAACTTCCAAGCGGCCCGCCTCACCGCAGTTCCCTCGCCGGTCAATCGGGAACGCCCATGGGTGATGCCCGCAACCAACTGGTTCCGATTTCACACGGGACCTGTGCCAAGCGGGTCGCCGCATTCCGTGGCGGAGGTGCCGAACATCCGGGGAGAGCATCGATTATAGAGCAGGCTCTGTGCCACTAGGTGTTCCGGCGCACCTGCTACACTGCGCTTGACGGGATGACGGCCCTTGGGTGGCAGTGGGTTGTGCACCATGAACGCGGAACCGAAAACCGAATTGTCCGTGCCTGCACGGGACAGCAGTCTGACAACCATTCTTGAGCCCGACTCCGCAACGCCCCTTGCCCCCGCGGCGGCCCCCAACGGCGATACGGCCTCCAGTGCCTGGTGGGCCCACATCCAAGCGCTCGACCACTACGACCCCAACTACCCCTACGATCCCCGCCACATCTACGGACCCGACTGGACGGACGACGACGCCTACGGCAAGGACGGCGTGACCTTCATGGCGGCTCCGTACCATCGGACCAGCATCAATGGCTGCTTTGATGAAGCCCAGCGTCTGCTGGGCTTCAACCGGGTCTTTAGTGACCGGTGTCTGAAACTGCCTGACCTGGGTGTGCCCCGGACCAACCGCTATGCCTTCAGCGGACAGGTCATGCCGGATGTCTTCATCCAGAAGCAGCCCCGGCCCGACGACAACCGACACGAAGTCGCCTACGACCCGGACAATCCCATCCTGTTCGTGCTGGAGGTGCTGTCCGAGTCCACATTCCACCACGACTTGGGGCCCAAGGTTGAAATCTACCGGGCCATGGGGGTGCGGGAGTACTTTCTTTACGACCCGGAGCGCCTGCATCGCCGGAAGGGCGAACCCCTTCTGTGGGGCCTGCGCCTGTCGGCCGACGGCGAATACGAGGACATCGAACCAGTCCGCCACGAGAGTGGGCAGCCGGTCTACCGCAGCGATGTGCTGGGCGAGTTCCGCATGCTGGACGAGGGCGGGGACATCCACACCCTCCAGACTTGGGATGCAACACGCGGCGTCTGGCTGGACCCGACGCGGGCCAGGGACCTGGATGCCGACGAGGCCAGGCAAGAGGCAGTCCAGGAAGCGGTTCAGGACACTGCACTGACCATCTCCCAGACGAACTTCCTCGCCCAACTGCAACTGCGGGCTGCCCAAGGGGAGCTGGCATCCCATGTGCCGGACACTCTGGCCTCGGCCTGGCAGAGAGCCCAATGGGTGCCCGATGCCGCGGATGTCCTGAATGTTCTGCTCGGCTCCAGCGATTGGTCGACACTCATGCCGCCCGAGGACGCGTAGCACGCATTTGTCATCCCGGCGGACATGTCCAGTGGTTCCGCCGGACGTCTTTGAGTGGGCAGTCTCCCGCCGAAACCCGACAAGTTTCGGGGTGTTCGATTGGGTTCCGGGTTCCCTTAAGGCACAATATGGGTTCACCCCATGGTCGGGCAGAACCCGACCCGAGCCTTGCACAGCACACGACCCTTTGAGGAGTCTGCTCTATGTCTACGCGCGCGTTGTCCCGTCGCAATTTCCTGGCCCTGTCCGGCACGGCCGCAGCCACCCTGGTTGTCGCGGCCTGCGTCGCACCCGAAGCCGCTCCGGCGGCCGGCGAGGGCGAGCCCATGATGGAGTCCATTGAACTGAACCACTGGGGCTTCTCCGGACCGATCTGGGAAACGATTTGGGACGCCGTTCCCGACACCTACCCCAACCTGACCGTGAACCCGACCGAAATCGGCGACATCGTCTTCGGTGATCAGAAGTTCACCACGGCGGTTGCGGCCGGCACCGGTCCCGACACCGCCATGCAAAACCGCCACACGTTCCTGCAGTTCGCCGCCAAGGGCCTCTACCAGGACGTGAGCGAACGATTCGACGCCTCCGACCTGAACCGGGACGACTACACGCCGGTGCAGCTCGACGAGACCGTGTGGGAAGGCAAGATGTACGGCCTGCCCTGGGGCACGGATGTCCGCTACCTCTACTGGAACAAGGATCACTTCGCCGAAGTGGGACTGGATCCGGACCAGCCGCCAACCACCTGGGCGGAACTCGAGGAGTACGCGGACAAGCTCAACATCCGCGACGGCGACGAAGTGGTGCGCTACGGCTTCGTGCCCTACCTCTACGGCAACTCCTGGATGTGGCTGTACGGCTTCCTGGCCGGCGCTCCCTCCCTCAGTGACGACAAGCGCACCATCCTCTGCGACGACCAGCGCTGGATCGACACCCTGCAGTGGATGGTGAACTTCTACGACAACTACGTAGGCGACTTCGAACTGGCCAATTCCTTCCAGCAGGGCATCCGGTCGGCCGGCCTGGGCCTGCCCTTCGTGGCCGGCAAGACCTCGATGTCGGCCACGGGCGACTGGCACGTTCGCGATCTGCTGCGCTCGCCCGGCGTGGACTACGGAACGGCGCCGATGCCGATTCCCCCCGGCGGCATGAAGAGCACCTGGTCCTGCGGCTTCTCCATAGTTATGGCCCCCGGCTCCGAGCATCCCGACGAAGCGTTCCAACTCATGCGCTGGTTCACGGGCACGCCCGGCTGGGATGCGCTGGCCGCGGCCGACGTGGCCGAAACCAAGCGCACCTGGGAGCGGGAGCAGCTGGAAGGCGAGCCGAAATTCTGGCCGCGCCTGGCCTGCTACCTGCCGGCCCTGGAGGCCATGGAGCAGAAGTACCTGCCCGAACTGGGCGAGATTGAGAATTCCACCTGGACCCTGTCCCTGGACGCCCTGCGCAACTGGACCCACGGCTGTGGCAGTGTAATGGGCGTGGCCGCCCTCCAGTATTGGGTGGAGATGGACAACGCAGCCCGCAATGCCCTCTCCAAGCAGATGACGCCGGAAGAGGCGATGCTCAACTGCAAGACCCTGGTGCAGGATGCCACCGACCAGGCTTGGGAAGCCATCGACAACGCGTAACGTCTGACGAATCCGGCGCGGGGGCGGCGCTCGCCCGCCCCCGGCCGGGTCCGGTCGGCCGCAAGGAACCGGCACACCCGCAGGAGCCCCGTTCGTGGCCGCCACCACTCCCGCCCTGTCCACTCCGGCGGCCCGCGGCTTCTGGAAGTCCCGGAGGGATGGGAAGCGCTCTCCTTCTACCTCCTCATAGCGCCTTGGACCTTGGGGTTTCTGGCCTTCATCCTGGGGCCAATCCTGGCCTCGCTGGCGCTGGGCTTCACCCGGTACGACATCATCCTTCCCGCCAAGTGGGTGGGACTGGAAAATTCCCGGGATCTGTGTGCCGATTCCCTCCTCCCCAGGGAGATGCGGAAGTGGGGAGAGCATCGATTATGGAGCGGGTCCGATCCCGGCGGTGCCATCCCGCCGGTTGTCCGGTCGGGTCCATGCCTTCAACATGGCACAATACGGGGCAATCCCTCGTGGTCGGGCCGCACCCGACCCGAACCTTGTACAGCCCATGACCCGTTGAGGAGTCTGGCCATGTCCACACGCGCGTTGTCCCGTCGCAACTTCCTGGCCCTGTCCGGCACGGCCGCGGCCTCCCTGGTCGCCGTCGCTTGCGTCGCGCCCGAGGTCGCTCCGGCAGCCGGCGAGGGCGAGCCCATGATGGAAACCATCGAACTGAACCACTGGGGTTTCTCCGGCCCGATCTGGGAAGCCATTTGGGAAGCCATTCCAGATACCTACCCCAACCTGAAGGTTAATCCGACCGAAATCGGAGATATCGTATTCGGCGATCAAAAATACCTCACAGCAGTTGCGGCTGGCACTGGGCCAGACACAGCCCTGCAGGGCCGCCACACGTTCCTGCAGTTCGCCGCCAAGGGCCTCTACTATGACGTGACCGACCAATTCGACGCCTCCGACCTGAACCGGGACGACTACACGCCGGTGCAGCTCAACGAAACCGTGTGGGAAGGCAAGATGTACGGCCTGCCCTGGGACACGGATGTCCGCTTCCTCTACTGGAACAAGGATCACTTCGCCGAAGTGGGACTGGATCCGGACCAACCGCCAACCACCTGGGCGGAACTCGAGGCGTACACGGACAAGCTGAATATCCGCGATGGAGATGAGGTGGTTCGCTACGGCTTTGTACCTTACCTCTATGGCAACTCCTGGATGTGGTTGTGGGCTTTTCAGGCCGGCGCTCCCTCCCTCAGTGACGACAAACGCACGGTTCTGTGCGACGACCAGATTTGGATTGACACGCTTCAGTGGTTGGTCGACTTCTACGACAACTACGTCGGCGACTTCGAGTCGGCCAACTCCTTCCAGCAGGGCCTCCAGTCGGCCGGACTGGGCCTGCCGTTTGTGGCCGGCAAGACCTCAATGTCGGCCACGGGCAGCTGGCACGTCGGCGACTTGCTGCGCTCACCGGGTGTGGACTACGGGACAGCACCAGCGCCAATTCCAGCTGGCGGTATAAAAAGCACTTGGTCATGCGGATTCTCCATCATCATGGCTCCTGGATCCGAGCATCCCGAGGAAGCCTTCCAAGTCATGCGTTGGTTCACCGGCACTCCGGGCTGGGATGCCTTGGCCACAGCTGATGTAGCTGAAGCCAAGCGCACCTGGGAACGGGAGCAGTTGGAAGGCGATCCGAAATTCTGGCCACGGCTTGCTTGCTACCTACCAGCACTCGAGCATTTGGAAAAAACCTACCTACCTGAACTGGGCGAAATTGAGAATTCCACCTGGGCCCTGTCCCTGGACGCCCTGCGCAACTGGACCCACGGCTGTGGCAGCGTGATGGGCCTGGCCGCCCTCCAGTACTGGGTGGAGATGGACAATGCCGCCCGCAACGCCCTCTCCAAGAAGATGACGCCGGAAGAGGCGATGCTCAATTGCAAGACCCTGGTGCAGGATGCCACCGACCAGGCTTGGGAAGCCATCGACAACGCGTAACGTCTGACGAATCCGGCGCGGGGGCGGCGCTCGCCCGCCCCCGGCCGGGTCCGGTCGGCCGCAAGGAACCGGCACACCCGCAGGAGCCCCGTTCGTGGCCGCCACCACTCCCGCCCTGTCCACTCCGGCGGCCCGCGGCTTCTGGAAGTCCCGGAGGGATGGGAAGCGCTCTCCTTCTACCTCCTCATAGCGCCTTGGACCTTGGGGTTTCTGGCCTTCATCCTGGGGCCAATCCTGGCCTCGCTGGCGCTGGGCTTCACCCGGTACGACATCATCCTTCCCGCCAAGTGGGTGGGACTGGAAAACTTCCGGGATCTGATTGCCGATCCCCTCTTCCGCACCTCCTTGGGGAACACGGTCTACATCGTGCTGATGGCCGTGCCGCTGGGCATGGTGGTCTCCTTCCTGATTGCGCTGCTGCTCAACCAGAAGGTCAGGGGCATGGCGGCCTACCGAACCGGCTACTTCATCCCCTCGATCGTGCCCGCGGTGGCCTCCGCCGCCCTCTGGCTCTACCTGCTGCAGCCCCAATGGGGCCTTGTCAACGGCTTCCTTGACCTGTTCGGCATCAAGGGCCCCACTTGGCTGGCCTCCACCACCTGGTCCAAACCGTCCATCATCATGCTCATGGTCTGGGCCTCGGGCGGCACGATGATCATTTACCTGGCCGGCCTGCAGGACATCCCGGACACCCTCTACGAAGCAGCCTCCATCGACGGCGCTTCCTGGCTGCGCCAGCTGGTGTACGTGACCATCCCGCTGATGACGCCGACCATCTTCTTCACGCTGGTGATGGGCATCATCGGCACGTTCCAGGTCTTCTCCGTGGTCTTTGTCCTGACCGACGGCATGGGCGGGCCGCTCAACTCCACGCTCGTCTACCTGATCTACGTGTACCGGAATGCCTTTGTCTTCTTCCGGATGGGCTACGCCTCGGCCCTGTCCCTGATCCTGTTCCTGATCATCCTGGTGCTGACCCTTGCCAACGTGCGCCTGGCTGGCAGATGGGTCTACTCCGAAGTGGAAATGGAGTAGTCCGGAACCATGGCCACCGACACCCGGGTCCAACCGGCCCCCGCCGTAGCTGCGGTACAGCCGCGGCCGCTGCGCGGGCGGTCCGGCCTCATGGCCGTCTTCCGGCACGTGATCCTGCTGCCGGGCGTGGTCTTCTTCGTGATTCCGCTGGTCTTCATGGTGTCCACATCGCTCAAGGCCCTGCGGCAGATCGCATTGTTCCCGCCCGAGTTGATTCCGAATCCGGTCCTATGGGCGAACTATCCCGAGGTCTTCCACTACGCGCCGATGCACCTCTACTTCGTCAACACCCTCTTTTTGGTGCTGCCGGCGATCTTCGGTGCAGTCTTCACCTCCTCTCTGGCAGCCTACGCCTTCGCCCGGCTGCGGGCGCCCGGCAAGAATGCCATATTCATCGTCCTGCTCTCCACGATGATGGTGCCGGCCTTCGTCACGATGATCCCGACCTACATCCTCTTCGCCAAGCTGCGCTGGGTGGGAGGCTTCAAGCCGCTCGTGATCCCCTACCTGATGGGCAGCGCCTTCTTCGTCTTCCTGCTACGCCAGTTCTTCCTGACCATTCCCCGCGAACTGGAGGACGCGGCGTTCATTGACGGCTCCAGCCGTCTGCGCACCTTCACCGGCATCGTTTTGCCCTTGGCCAAGCCGGTACTGGCCACGGTGACCATCTTCGCCTTCATGGCCAGCTGGAACGAGTACATGGGGCCTCTCATCTACCTCAGCAACAAGAAGCAGTACGTGTTGTCGCTGGGCTTGCAAGTGTTTACGGATGCCTACGGAGGGGAGTGGGGCCTGTTGATGGCTGCCTCCTCAATGATGGTGGCCCCCGTGATCCTGCTGTTCTTCTTCGCCCAGAAACACTTCGTGACCGGCATCACGATGAGCGGCCTCAAGGGCTGAAACGGCTCCGGCCGTCGTTTGCATCGATCCAATTCACACCACGAACTCCAGGCACCCATGAACGACCGCCATGCAACCTACCAGGCCGACGGTTTCCAGCTGGAGCCCGGGCCGGTCCTGTCGGCGGACACCGTCGCCGCGGCCGTGCAGGGCATGGACCAGATCCGGGAGGGTCACTACGACACCGGTCGGGCACCGGAGGAGTCCCAGTGGAAGCCCGGCGACGATCCCAACACCCTCTGCAAGATCGAGATGCCGCAGATGGCCTCGCGGGGCATCCGGGCACTGGTGTCGGACTGCGGCCTGGGTGCCCATGTAGCCGAAGTCACGGGTTCTGAGGCGGTCCAGGTGTGGTGGACGCAACTCCTCTACAAGCCGTCCGCGACCGCCACCTCCGCCCCGGTGATCGGCTGGCACCAGGATCGCTACTTCTGGCGCATCTGGTCCAATGAATCCAACCTCTTCACGGCCTGGGTGGCGCTCTCCGACGTGGACGAGGCTTCCGGTCCGATGCAGTTCGTGCGCGGTTCCCACCACTGGGGATTTACCGGCGAAGGCACGTTCCAGGCTACGGACTTCGAAGCGACCCGGGACATGATCACGGTGCCGGAAGGCCAGGACTGGGAAGAAGTCTCGGCCCTGCTGCCGCCCGGAGGCGTCAGTACGCACCACAATCTGGTGTTCCACGGCTCAGGCCCCAACCAGTCCGGCCGGCCGCGCCGCAGCCTGGCCATCCACATGCGCAGCGAAGGCTCCCGTCCCGCCGACGGCGGGCGCGAGGGGCTCGCGCGACACATTGACAATCTGGACATCTGCCCCGTCATCCACGGGGATCTGGGGGTGTTCAGGAACTGACTCGCCTCTCCCCTCCCACAAATGCCGCCGAGGATTGTCCTATCGCGGCAGTTCCACGAGATGGCTCAAGAATACAGCCAACCCGCGTACATGGCTCGACCACCGTTTGGAGTCCTCAACCACTCCTTGTTCCTAATCCGACAACGTTAAGTTGTCAACCTTAATGAGACGATGAGGAAAGGCACTGCTTAACTTCATCGTAGTCCCTGATCCTGATGGCACCTTGCCTCTCAAGCCTAGCCGGCCACGTCAGCCGCGGATTGCGAAAACAGCTATCAAGCACAAACAGCTTGCGTTTTTGCCGCAGCGCGGCGCGAGCCTGGACGAGCGTACCCGACTTCTCACCTGCTTCGACGATAATCGTGGCCTCCGTCAACGCCGACATGGTGGCGTTGCGCTCGGGAAAGAAGAAACGGTTAAGTCGGTAGTCTTGAGACTCGTATCGCATTAAGGGCACTTGACTGACAACCAGGAAGTGGCTCGCAATATGGTGTTGCAGCGAGGTGTTTTCCTTGGGGTAGACATGTGACAGTGGCGTGCCGATAACTGCAATCGTGCGGCCATCTTCCTCAATGGCTGTCTCGTGGGCGACCCGGTCAATGCCTGCGGCAAGACCCGAGACGACGGTGAAGTTGTCCGCTACCAACTCACGAACGAGGCGGCGCACTCGTGACAATCCTTCGAGTGAAGGCTTCCGGGAGCCGACCACCGCGACCGAGCGCGAGTTCGCCAAGTCCCACCACCCCTTGTAGTAGAGCAACGCAACGGGGTGGACGGCATCGCGCAGTTGCATGGGGTACTCACCTGCGCCGTGAACATGCACCCCAAACCCCGTGCCTTCGGCCGCGTCAAATCGTCGCTTGACCAACATCGCACAGTCGCGCGCCTCGCTTTGCGAGACGAAGTCCGACGGAACGCTGCCGGGATGCCGGACAAACCTCTCCGACAGCGATTTGAACGTGGTTCCACGCTTGGACCACAGCGCCTCGTAGGCACCCATTTCAAGGAACGGTGAAATCGGACGCACCCTGAACAACGGGTGTTCCGGCATAGTCTTCGGTGCCATGCTTCACCCCCTTTGGACTCCCCTATCCAGCCCGACCTTGGCTCAAAGCACATTGTAGTCAGTTGGACTTTCGTACAGAGTGGGTGGCACGGTTGCGATAGCAAGTCGGCAATACCGACTTTGTCCTCACGGAGGAAGTTCTCTCGAATCCACCGCGAGGCTCCCACCGACGGCCAAGACGTGCTGGACCCGGCGGGTTTGTCCCGTCTATGTTCGAGAGTTTGGTGGAAGTGATGTACTAGGAGAACCCAAACGAGGAGGCTGCTTTCGTGGACCTTTCTACTCTGGTTAACGACGGCCGATGGGATCGAATGTTATGGTTCGCCACCATGGATGCTCCGTCGAAACCGAAGTCTGCAAGGCTTGATGCATCTTTGCTGAATGGGTCCCAACACTCTCGATCATCCCTCCGCCTGACCTTGGTAGTCCGATGGACGGAGGCCGGTCTTTGATGAGCTTCAGGCAAGGCAAGAGCCAACGCGTTCCTGCACGAACCACATGTCGGATCGCCGCGATTTGCCACTACGGATGGCGGTTGAAAGTCATGCCAGGCAGGACATCGCCAGTGAAGTTGAGGCTCCATGCCCACGGCGAGGCTCCGCTGTATGCAGTCCCCGATCGTCGCCAGGGACCAGGGGACTCCCTGTCGATCCGCGCGTACTAAAATGGCAGACCAACACTTGGAGTGAGCAGGAGCGCGGCCATGGCCACGCCGAAGGTACAGGAATCCGAACGGCTCGGAACCGATGAAAGCACCGTGAACGGAACGGCGGACCGGCCGTTCAACGGGACTGCCGCCGCCGCACTGTCACCGTTGCCGACCGCGCCGGTGCCCGGCAGTCCGGCCTGGTGGGAGGCGATCAAGGCCCTGCTCCACTACGACCCGGCCTATGCCTACGACCCGACCTACGAGTACGACGACGAATACACGACGGATCCGGACTACGGTGTGGATGGGGTTGCCTACTTGACCACCGAACCGCACAAAGAAGCACTTGCATCCTTCAAATACACCGTGGATGCCCTGCGGG
>JAPPAJ010000279.1 GCA_026705565.1 Caldilineaceae bacterium
GATGGGGATCGAACATGTTGACCGACATCAGCCACGGACCATCGCGCTCCTCGGCCATGAACTCCAGCGCCCGGTCCGTGCAGAACGTGGTCTGGTGGTACTCGGCCGGGATTGGTTCTGCTGCCGCATGCAGTTCGCCCAGGTCGGCGCCCTTTTCGCGGACCCAGCGCCGGTAGGCGTGATCCTCACCCCATTCGTTGCGGGGCGAGTGGCTCCACTCGAACATCCGGTAACCATCGTCCCGGGGCCGCGGCTCGGTGCGATGGCTGGCACCGGCCAGGTGCAACTTGCCCGACAGGCCGCAGTCGTAACCGGACCCGTCCCGCAGTGTAACCGTCACCAGCTCCGCGGCCTCCGCCCACAGGTCGTTGCCGTTGCGACAGCCGTGGACCGTGCTCGGGTAGAGCCCGGTCAGGAAGCTGGAACGGCTGGGGGTACAGATGGGGCTCTGGCAGAAGGCCAGGTCAAAGGCCGTGCCTTCGGCACAGAGCCTGTCCAGGTTTGGCGTGTGCACATGGGGATTGCCCAAGGCGCCGATTGTGTCGAACCGCTGCTGGTCCGAGCATATCCAGAGAATGTTGGGAGCTGAATTCGTCATACCTGCACTCCCGGGGCTAGAGATCGGGACTGAGGACAATCTTGACCACCGTGTCGTCGCCAAGCCGGTAGTCGCCGTTCAGGGCCTGGAAACCGTCGCGGACCTGTTCCAGCGGCAGGACATGACTCACCATGTCGGCATACGGGAACTCCAGCTTCTCAAGGATCGGCATGGCGCGCACGAAGTGGTCCTCGCCACTGCCCCAAATCGCCTCAACCCGGCAGTTGCGGACCATGAGCGACCGGTTGATGTTGAACTCCAGCGTGCCCATGTCAACAAAATGGCCCACCTCAATGAAGGTGCCGCTGTGCCGCAGGTATCCCAGGCCTTCCGGTGTGGCCGGCAGGAAGCCGGCGCATTCGAACACCCGGTCCGCGCCCCGACGGCCCGGTGTGGCGTCCAGGACCAGTTCCGTGCGCTCCTCGCCGGATGTCACTTCCTCGATGTCAATCGTGATGTCGGCACCGTATTTGCGGGCCAAATCCAACCGCGCGCCCGGACCTCCGACCACGATGATTTTGCCGGCCCCGGACACCTTGGCACAGATCGTGGTGACCAGCCCGATGGCACCGGAGCCCTGCACGACCACCGTGTCCCCAAACTGGATGTCGCCGCGCATGATGGCGTGTACCCCAACCGTGAACGGCTCGGTCAACACGGCCACCTCGGGCGGCAGGTCGGTCTTGATGAAACAGGTGTTCGGCTTGTCCAGGTAGACGTAGTCCGCAAACCCGCCGTAGAAGTGGGGTGCGGAGTCCGGTTCGGTGTAGAAGCCGTAGGCCCCTGCGCTGGTGCCCGGTTTGAAGATGATGCGATCCCCCTCCTTCACCGATGCACCGTTCCAGTCCGTGGCCACGTCCTTGCCGAGGTCGGTGATGATGCCGACGTTCTCGTGGCCCAGCACCATCTCTTTGCCGAAACCGTTCTGCCACATGTGCAAGTCGGTACCGCAGATGCCAGCCATCTCCTGCTTGATTACCACGGCGTCCGCCGCCGGCGCAGGGACGTCGTATTCCCTGATGGCGAACTCCTGGCCCTTGGCTACGACGAGTCGACCGCTCTTCATGAAAAGATGCTCCTTGAAATTCCGACTTGAATGACGGGGTGGCAAATCGGGACCAACGCTGCGGCTGGTCAGCCGGGATCCGCGCGGCACGCCGACCGACTGGCCTGCCGCAGAATTACGGGCCCGGCTTGAACTGTCCCGCGGGCCGGTGGGCAGGGACAACCGGGACCGCGGCCTGGGCAATGGCTACCGGGTGCCCGGCAGAGAACGGTCGGCATCGTGGTCGGAAACCGCATCATCCAGCAGCAGGGACCGCCATGCGCCGGGGTTTTGCTGCACTTCCAGGATGCGGTCCATGACGTTGTCCGGAGAGCCATGCGCGCGCCAGTGCACGGCAATTTGGTCCAGGGACTGCCGGGACAGCTCCGGTAGAAATCTGTACAGTGCGGCAATGGCCATCTTCGCCTCTCCGCGCGCTTCGCCGCGCGCCTCGCGCTCCTGACCGATACGCTCCTGTTCATGCTCCCGGTCCGTCTCGCGGTCGCGCCAGCGCCCCTGTTTCCCGTCCCACCACTGGAAGCGCGGCGGCGAGCGGTCCTCTTCCGGCACCCCGCGAAGATCCTCCTCGCGTTCCCGCGCATCCGGCATGATGCGCACACGCGTGTTGAACACTGCACTCCAGTACGCATCCGCGATGGGATCCTGCCGGTAGCTTCCATCCACCAGCCGGAACATCAGCAGTTCCCGGGGCGACCCCGTCCGGCGTTTGCCGCCCAGGTCGTACACCAGGTACTCCGAAACCCCCGCCGCGGCATACAGGTGCTTCTTGTAGTTGAGGTCCCGATGCGCCCAACTCCTCGACACCACCTCCAGCACCAGCGGTGGAACGGGCGCGCCCAGATCGAGTCGCAGGATGCCCGAGGGCATGAACCGTTCCCGCTCCGCTGCCGACATAACGGCCCGCACCAGCATGTCCGGACGCACCCCTTTCTGGACCGGGTGGCTTTCGTCGACAGCTTGGTTGACGCGCGCGACGATCTCGGGCCGGAAACGGACTTCCCTCTCGTAGTCCCCCTCCAGACCCGTGCCGGCGAGGATGTCGGAGGCCGCGTCGGCACCGTGTTTCTGGACTTCCCGCGCCCGTTTTTCCAGAGGGCTCACAACCCCGTCCTCGTCGTATTCCAAAAAGTGAACACCTTCGGCTCCATAGTCGGGGTCGGTGGTGGCTTCCTGGTCGTATTCGTGTCCCGGGTCGTAGATGAATTCGGGATCGAAGTGGCACAGGGCCTCCAATTCGCGCCGCCATTCCTCAAGGTGTTCCCGTCGCCAAGCGGCCCGCGCCAGGCGAACTTCCCGCGTCATGTCCGGGTCGGCACTGTCAATCGTGGAGACCGGGTGCCGGACTTGGGTTCCCACCGTAGCGGGCGGGATCTCCCGCACCGCAACCACTGCCATGTCCATCCTCCCTTTGGTTCTCTGTTCAAGTCCCATTCTACCCGGAGCCGGACCGGCCCGTACCTCCAGGCCAGACGATTGCACTCCAACAGGTTGGGGGCTGAGGCCAATCAGCCGACACCGGCGATCTTTGTGCCAAGCCGCCGACAGCCGTTTGTTGGCAATGCCCCTCCTGGAGAGCAGTCCTGGCAAGGAAGCCGGAATGAAACAGCGGGTATCGGTCCGCGACCCGGTCGCCGCACCGGCGCGCGGACTGTTACCCTCGCCAGTACCATGGGTGCCGGCGAGGGTAATCCGCTCTCGGTTGACAGGGACCCTGTTGCAAGCCCCTGCAACACGAGTCCGGGTTGAGCAGTCTCCGCCGCTGGCCTGGTTTGTTCCGCGGACAGGGCCGCACCGCACGGCAGATCCCGCGCGCATGTTGCCGTTGGCTGCGTGCCGAGCGCGGACACGCTTCAGTTGGTTCCGCTTGCGGTCCTTGTCCTTACCGGGCTCGCTCCCGGCGGCCAGCCGGTCGCCCAGGCCTTCGCCGTGGCACTCCCCGTCGCCGCCCTGCCGACCAGTTCCACGGAGTACCGCCAACTGCCGGTACCGCTCAGTCAAACATCGCAGGCTCGCGGGCCAGGGCGATTTTGACCACATCCTCGCCGTCCAGCGAATAGGTGCCGTTCAGGGCGTCGAAACCAGCCTGCACCCTTTCCAAAGGCAACACGTGGCTCACCATCTCGCCGATGGGCAGGTCCGACTGCTCAAGCAGGGCATGCCCGCGCACGAAGTGGGGGAAGCGACTGCCCCAAATCCCCTCCACCCGAATGTTGGGGATCAGGATGTGGCGAGCCGGGTTGATGGGGACTTCGCCAATGTCGACAAAATGCCCGCACTCGATGAATTTGCCATCCTGCTTCACATACCCGAAGCCTTCCGGGACGGCCGGCAGGAACCCGGCGCACTCGAACACGACATCGGCACCTTCGCCCCGGGTCAGGTCCATCACCAGTGCATGGCGGGCCTCCTGCTCGGAATGGACCGCAATGTCAATGGTTTCGTGGGCTCCCAGACGCTTGGCCAGTGCCAGACGGCCGGACGGTCCCCCGATCACGATGACCCTGGCCGCGCCGCTCAGGCGGGCACAGATCATGACCATCAGACCGATTGCGCCGGAGCCTTGCACGAGCACCGTGTCGCCCAACTGGACCTCGGCCCGCATCACGGCATGGGTGCCAATGGCAAACGGCTCCGCCAGCACGGCGGTCCGCGGGTCGGTTGCGGTCCGGATCACACAGGCGTCCGGATCGTCCAGATGGATGTACTCCGCAAACCCGCCCGAAAACGGCGATTCCAGACCGCGGTAGCCGAACGGCTTGCCAAGGGCGTTGCGCGGGTGGTACACAACCCGATCGCCCTCCCGCAGGGGGTTGCCAAGGTAGTCGCGGCTGCGACCGGATCCCAGTGCCGCCACCGTACCAACCGCCTCGTGACCCAAGAGCGTGGATTCGGGCAGACCGTTTTGCCAGTTGTGGAGATCGGTGCCGCAGATTCCACCGAGTTCCTGTTGCAGCAGCAGTCCGCCGGCCGCAGGGTCGGGCACTCGGCCCTGCTCCACCGAAAAGGCCTGTCCGGTAACGACCACTGCGCGCCCTGTCAAGTCCATGGAAACTCCCTGTCCTGTGTAGCTGTTTCAGTTTTTCTCGGCAGCGCCTAGCGGTCGTCGCCGTCCCCGCCAATTTTGCCCCGCTCCCGAAGGGACGACAGCTTGGCAATGTTGGCCTGGGCCACCTCTGCAAGGCTCAGGTCCAGCTGTGTGCAAATCTGGGTCAGATACCACAGGATGTCGCCCAGCTCGCCCTTGAGCGCCTCCCGGTCCGCCTCGGTGATCTGTCCGTCGCGATCCCTGAATATCTTCTTGACCTTGCCGGCCAGTTCGCCGGCCTCGTTGGTCAGGCCCAGGGTGGGATAGACAATCGGATGATTGGTTTCTATCACTCCCCAGGTGGCGAAGGATTGCACCTGGTACCAGTCGAACATGTCCTTGACATCGCCCGACGCGACAGCGCCGGACACCGGTGGCTGTTTGCCCACGGCCAACCCCTTGCAGCTCTTCATGCTGCGGTTGCAGGTTCCGCCGGCGGAACCCCGTTGGGTGAAACGACATCCGAAAACTGGCGGGTGTGCAGGTCGGCGTAGAGGCCGCCCAGCGCCATCAGTTCGTCATGCGTGCCGCGCTCCACGATCCGACCGTGGTCCATCACGAGCACCATGTCCGCATTGCGGATGGTGCTCAGGCGATGCGCGATCACGATGCTGGTCCGGTTGCGCAGCATGCGCTGCATGACGTTTTGGATCACAACTTCGGTGCGCGTATCCACACTCGCCGTGGCTTCGTCCAACACCAGGATCCGGGGATCCGCGACGAGGGCCCGGGCAAAGCTGAGCAGCTGCCGCTGCCCCTGCGACAGCGTACCGCCGCGCTCCCCAAGCTCGGTGAGATAGCCGTCCTCGAGTTCGAAGATGAAGGGTTCCGCCTCGACCAGTTGGGCCGCTTCCGCCACCTCGGCATCCGTGGCTGCGAGCCGCCCGTAGCGAATGTTCTCCTGCACCGTGTCGGAGAACATGAAATTCTCCTGCAGGACCACCCCGATCTGCCGGCGCAGGCTGTCCTGGCTCACATCGCGCACATCAATGCCGTCGACGCGCACGGACCCGGACTGCACGTCGTAGAAGCGCGCCAGGAGATTGATCAGGGAGGTCTTGCCGGCACCGGTGGGCCCCACCACCGCACAGGTTTGGCCGGCGCCCACCCGGAAACTCACGTCCCGGAGCACGGGCTCGTCCGGCTCGTAGCCGAAGGTGACACCGTCGAATTCAACTTCGCCCTCGACGGCCGGGAGCTCGACGGCATCGGGCGTATCCTCCAGATCCGGCTGCTGGTCCAGTAGCTCAAACGTCCGTTCGGCGCCGGCCAGGGCTCCCTGCAAAATATTCCACTGCTGTGAAATTTCCTGGAGGGGGAAGAAGAAGCGGCGGATGTATTCCAGGAACGAGATCAGAACCCCAAGGGTCACGCGGCCCTCCAACACCATCCAGCCACCCAGGCCAATCACGGCCGCGGTGGTCAGCGCATTCAGGGACTCGATGGCCGGGGCGAAGGCCGCGGAAATGCTGACGGCCCCGACGTTGGCCTCCAGATTGTCCCGGTTCAACCGGTCGAAGTGCCGCTGGTTGGCCTCGACGCGGTTGAAGGCCTGGGCCACCTTGACTCCGGCAATACCCTCTTCCAGCTCCGTGGAGACGGCGCCCAGGGACTGTCGGCTTCTCCGGTAGGCCACCCGGGCCATGGCTGCCAGCCGCGTGGACACCAGCAGGATCAGGGGCACCGCGCACAGCGAGATTAACGCCAGGCGCCAGTCGAGCGCCGCCATGGCCCCCAACAGAAGCAGCATGCGCACCAACCCGCCGATCAACTGGGTCAGCCCCTGGCTCAGGAACTGGTTCAGCACATCGACGTCGTTGACCAGCTTGCTCATCAGATCGCCGGCGTCGTTCTTGTCGAAGTAGGAGAGCGACAGACTCTGGATACGGGCAAAGATATCCGCCCTGAGTTTCGTCATCAGCTTGCCGGTCAACAGCCCCATCGTGTAGAACTGCCAGCGGAAACCCAGGTACTGCAATCCGTAGTTCACCAGCAGAATGGCCAACGGCAGGTACAAACCCTGGACTGTCGGCGCCTCAATCAGGATCCGGTTGTCGATGGTCCAGCCGATCATGAACGGGCCGAAGGCAATGGCGCCGCTGGCCAGGGCCATGGTGGCCATGACGACCACCGAATTCAGCCGGTAGCCGATCACCAGGCGCATAACGCGCCAGGCGGTGGCCCGCAGCGAACGGGAATCGGTTTCGTCGACCTGGGCAGCCAGTTCGAAGCTGCGGGTGGCACGGCTCAAGGTACGCGCTCCTGTAGGACATGCGTCGGGGAAGACTGCCGCCTGAGCACCGCCTGCTCCCGTGCCGCATCCCTGTTGAACTGCGAGGCGATGATGTCCGCGTAGATCGAACTGTGTGCCACGAGTTCTTCGTGCGTGCCGCGGTCGACAATGTGTCCACCCTCAAGAACCAATACCTGATCGGCCTCGCGCACGGTGGAAATACGCTGGGCAATCACAAAGGAAGTCCGATCCTGCATTAGAAGCCTGAGGGCCTCCAGAATACGTTCCTCGGTCTCGGCATCGACCGCGCTGGTGCTGTCGTCCAGAATCAGAATCCGAGGATCCATCAACAGGGCACGGGCGATGGCAACGCGCTGGCGTTGGCCGCCGCTCAGGCCCACGCCGCGTTCGCCCACGCGGGATTCATAGCCGTCCGGCAGTTCCACAATGAAGTCGTGGGCGGCCGCGGCCCGGGCCGCCTGCTCGATTTCCGCCTGCGATGCCTCGGGGCGGCCGTAGGCAATGTTGCTGGCGATTGTGCCCGAAAAGAGGATCGCCTCCTGCAGGACAATCCCGATCTGCGACCGCAGCGACGCCAGGGTCACGGCGCGCACGTCCTCGCCGTCGATGGTGACCGATCCGGACGACACGTCGTAGAAGCGCGGGAGCAGGTTGATGATGGAGCTTTTGCCCGAACCCGTCTTGCCCATGATGGCAATGGTCTGGCCGGGCGACGCCAGAAAGCTCACGCCCTTCAGCACGTCCGTGGACTGGCCGGCGTACCGGAAGTACACATCGCGGAACTGCACGCGGCCGGCAACCGACCCCAGAACGCGGGCATTCGGGGCGTCGGTTAATTCGGACGGCGTATCCAGGACCTCGAATATGCGTTCGGCGCTCACCAGCGCCCTGACCATCATGCCCGCCAGAAAGCCGATTGTCATCAAGGGCATGGTGAGGAAGATCAGATAGGTGATGAAGGCGGTCAGGTCGCCAATCGACAGCGCGTCCTGCATGACCAGGTTGCCGCCGAAACCCAGAATGAGAGTCAGCTGGATGTTGGACATCAGGAAGGTGGCGGGAAAGACCTTGGACACGCTGTTGATGAACTTCAGCAGGTTGAGTCGATAGTTTTCGTTCTCCACCGCAAAGCGATCGATTTCGAAGTCGGCGCGGGCAAAGGCCTTGACCACCCGAATCCCCGACAGGTTCTCCTGCAACCGGGCGTTCAGCTTGTCGAGTGTCGCCTGAATGTTGCCGAAATAGGGGCGGATAACCCTGACAAAGACGACCAGCAGCAGAATGTTCAGGGGAAAGATAACCCCGGTGACGATGGCCAGCCGCCAGTTCATATAGATGAGCACGGCGAACGTTCCCGCCAGCATCAGGCTGGAGGTGATCATGAGGAACAGCCCCTGCCCCATGAACTGGCGGACCAACTCCACGTCGTTGGTGGCGCGGGTCATCAACTGGCCGGTCTGCGCCCGGTCGTGATAGCTGAAGCTGAGGTTGTGAACCTTCGTATAAATCTGGTTGCGCAGGTCGAAGGCCACGCTCTGGCTGGCCTTCTCGCCCAGGAAGTTCTGGAGGAAGTTGAACACCCCCCGCCCGACCGCCAGACCGCTCAGGAGGAGGGTGCCGTCCCGGACCACCCGCCAGTCGAAGTCGGCAATGCCGGCAGTCCCGCCCTGCAGGGCGTCGGCCAGGTTGTCGACCACCCAGCGTATGACCTGGGGCGAACCCAGGACGGTGGCCGTCATGAGCACCAGACTGATCAGGGCCCCGGCCGCTTGGCCGCGGTAGGGACCCAGAGCGCGCAACAAGCGCCACATGGTGCGCGCCGAGGGATTGGGGCCGCTTTCAGGTGGTTGGGAACCAGAGGATTGCATGGGGAGTTGTTACCCGGTGCCTTCCTGCGCGCAGGGCGAAACCCGCGAAACGCCATACAAGCCGGAAGCAGGCCGAGATACTAAATATTGTAGTCAACGGCCAGCTACATTGTTGAGGAGACTGCAGCCGAATTCCTATTGGTTCGCTGGCCGAGGGGTCAGTTCAAGCGGTGCAGATTCCCAAGGGACCTCCGAGCGACCAACACGATATCGATGCCGCCAAATGTGCACGCGTACATGGGACGGCGGTGGAACTGCGGATCACATCCGGAGGTTGTACTGGCACTGTTGTCTGCCGGCTCCTCCATCGGATCGCGGCCAGGCGGGATCGGATACGATCTTCCTGTTGTTGCAACCCGTACCGACCGGCTACGGCGTCCCTACCGTAACCAGCCGAAGCTGGCAACGCGCAGGTCGTTCCGACTCCGCACAGACCGCAGGCCGGGATTCACATCAGAGGACCAAACGTGCATCGAAACGAGCTTTTGCACCAGGCTCAGGACGCACTGAAACTGGCTGTTCCCCGCGCCCAAGCGGACCCCAGCCGGCCGGCCTTCCACTTCCGGGCGCCGGCCCAGCGCATGAACGACCCCAACGGTCCGATTTTTCACCGGGGCTGGCATCACATCTTCTACCAGACCAATCCGCTGACCGACATCACCAAGCCGTTCGGCACGAATTTCTGGGGCCATGCCCGCAGCCGGGATCTGGTGAATTGGGAACACCTGCCGTTTGCCCTGATTCCCGACCACGCCTCGGGAGAGTTCGGCTGTTGGTCCGGAACCGTGGGGGTGAACGGCGAGGGCAACCTGGTACTCTTTTACACCAGCGTGCCGGACAGGGCGGACCGGGGCCGGATCCCGTTCCAGCAACGGGCCGCGATCGGGGACGAAGAGGACCGTTTCTTTACCCCCTACGACGGCAACCCCATCCTGGCGCTGGACGATCATCTGCGGCTGCCTGGCGGACCAACCATGGATCCAACCTGGCGGGATCCCTACCTCTGGGTTCATCGGGGACGAACCTTCATGACCGTGGGCATGTGCGGCGAGGCAGCGGGTTCGCCGCTCTTCGAGGCTGCGGACAGCAGCCTGACCCGCTGGACATACAAGGGATCGATGTGCCCCGTAAGCGCGGAGTGCCCCAACTTCTTCCCGCTGGGCCGCCACTGGGTGTATCTGTACTCGCCCTTCGACGCCGTTGAGTACCGGGTGGGAGACTTCGATGCCGACTCCCCGTCGTTCACCGAGTTGGACGGCGGCATCGTGGACCACGGCTGCCGGGATTGGAACGGTTTCTATGCCAGCAACGTGCATGCCGCGCCCGACGGCCGCCAAATCCTGCATGGTTGGGTGCGCGGCTTCGAAGAGGGCCACGGATGGAACGGATGTCTGGCCCTGCCGCGCGAACTTGCCCTGGACGACGATTTGGTCCTGCGCCAGAGCCCCATCAAGGAGCTTCAAACCCTGCGCGGGCCGGAACAGCGGGTTTCGGGCATGGTGCTGGACAACGCCAGGCAACCGCTGCCGGACATCACGGGCAGTCAACTGGAACTACGAGTGCGCTTGCAGCGCCTGTCCGCTGAATCCTGCGGCATTCGATTGCGCACGGAAGCCAACGGCGACGGGGGGGTTGCCATTGGCCTCTCCGACGCGGGCCTGGTCGTGGATGAACAGCCGGCGGTGCCACTCACCGGCGAAAATTCCGACCTGCATATCTTCCTGGATCGATGCGTGGTCGAGGTGTTCGCCGATGGAGGACGCGTTGCCTACACCCGGGCCATCCCGCAGGATTTGTGGGGCACGGGCGTCACCGTCTGGAGTCAGGGCGGTGTGGCTGTCCTGGACCAACTATCGGGCTGGGCCATCCGCGCGGCCGACATTCGCTGACCGAACCCTGGCCGCAGAGTTGCAGTCCCTCCGGAGATTTCCGACAAAATTCGGCGCCGGAAAACCAGGACCGTCTCGTTGAGTATGGGCTGCGTTGTCCAACGGCCCAGGGCATCCCGCCCCGCCTGCCTAATGACCTACAATGGACATGCCTCGCCGCCGGAACCACGGACAGGCCGACCAGCCCAAAGCGGTCCGCGCGCCTGACGCGAGATCCACACCACACGGGTGAATTATGACCACCATACAGGACATCGCGGCGGTATCGCAGCCGGATGCCCTGCTGCCGATGCCGGATCCGCCTGAACGCACACCCGAGGAAATGTCCGGCTTCAATCACCTAAGCATCACCGGCAGTGCCCATTTCCTGGCGATGCACTTGGGCAAGCCCGAAACGACCCTTGTGGCAGGGGAACATTACCTGGCCCCGTTCCCAACGCGGGAGATGGCCGGCATCAAGTTCCCGGACCTGATGATTGCATTCGATGTCAATCCGGAAGCCTACTACCGGAGCAACGCCTACATCATTTCGGAGCAGGGCAAGCCGCCCGACTTCGTGTTGGAAATCGCCTCCCGTGCCACCGGACGCGCAGACGTTCTTGAAAAACCCGAAGCCTACGCTGCACTGGGCATTCCCGAGTATTGGCGCTTCGACGAAACCGGCCGCTACCACGGTGCCAGGCTTGAAGGCGACCGGCTGGTGCACGGAGCCTACCAACCCATCGCCATCCAGGAACTGGGCGAGGGAACCCTGCAGGGATACAGCGAGGTCCTGAACCTGATCCTGCGATGGGAGGACGGCCGACTGCGATGGTACGACCCGGCCACGGGACGGCACATTCCCACATTCGAAGACCAAACCGCCCGCGCCCACGATGCCGAAGCCGCCCTCAGAACCGAGCGGGAAACCCGGGCCGCCTCCGAGGCCAAAATCCGAGCGCTGGAACAGGAACTCGGGCGGAGGACCTCGTAGGAGGACTTGTCCGAGTCAGAATCGGTCCCTTGGAAACTGCCGGTACGAAACCGGATTGGTCCCCACCGCTATCAGCTTTCATCCGGACACATCTGGTTGGGGCTGACACCGGATCCCGGCCAGATCGCAGGCGACGCAATAGTCCCTTCCATTGCCGTCAAGCCGCAACCTACATACGGCATCCTTGGAGACGCCTGCAACACGCCGGGCACATCGCGATCCTTAACGCATGCAAATTGCCCGGATGCCACGGCCACAGGCCGGAAGCGGTCCCGTTCGATACTTGGACCTCGGGACAGGCAAGTTTCTCGGCCCCCCGAGGGCGGCGACCGTCCATCGAAGCGCGTACAAGAGGTCTGGCGGAACCAACGAGGCCTGATTCGACGCATTCTGCAGACCGGAGAACAAACCGCCAACCCGAAACCGGATCAAGGCATACGCGGATTCCGCGGCGGCACACGGCTATACTGCCTTGACTTTAGCGTTGGCAGAACCGCACGCCTTGCCGCGGCGGTAGACCCATTCAGGAACACCGCCATGAAGTATGAAATTATCGGCACGACCATGCAGGCGGTCGAAATTACGCTGGCGGCAGGCGAATCCGTAATCACGGAAGCCGGGGGCATGGCCTGGATTTCAGGTGAAGTGGACATGTCGACCAAGGCCGAGGGCGGCCTGTTCGGCGGCATCAAGCGCAAGCTGGCCGGCGAATCCTTCTTCCAGACCACCTATACCGCCCGGGAAGACAACTGCGTCATCAGTTTCAACCCCTATGCACCGGGCAAGGTTCTGCCCCTGGAGCTCACCGGAAGCAACGAATACGTGCTGCAACGGGATGCCTTCATGGTGTCGGAGACCACCGTGGAACGGGACATCCACTTCCAGCGGCGCCTGGGAGCCGGCTTCTTCGGAGGCGAAGGCTTCATCTTGCAGAGGGCCTATGGAACCGGCATCGTGTTCGTTGAGGTACCGGGAGAGGTCGTTGTCAAGGAACTGGCTCCGAACGAGGAATTGAAGGTGGATCCGGGCCATATCGCCCTGTACGACTCGACCATCGACTTCGACGTGAAACGGAACGAGGGCGTGCGGAACATCGTGTTCAGCGGCGAAGGCCTGTTTCTGGCCCACTTGCGGGGACCAGGTCGCGTCTGGCTGCAGACCATGACACTGCAAAACCTGGCCGCCAAAATATCCCAGCACTCACCGTCCAGCTAATCCGATTCGACAAGTTGGGATTTCCGGTGTCCGGCCGGGACCCGCGACACCAGCCTCAAACCAATTCAAGACAAGGAACCACGAACCGATGGGAAACCGATACGAGCTCAGCGGCTGGCAGCTGACGGACCTGCTGCCGGATGCCGAGGATGCCACGGTGCAGGCGCATCTGGCCGAACTGACCGCCGCCGTCGAACAGTTCGAGGGCCAACGCGCGGCACTGGCAGCCTTTGACCAAGGCGAACAGGACCTGGATCTTGTGCCCTTGATGCAGCAGCTGGAGGACATCTCGGAACGCATGTACATCCTGGGAGCCTACGGCAGCCTGTGGTTCTCGGCGGATACACAGTCCGAAGAGGCCCTGCGCTACGAGGGCTACATGCAACAGGAACTCACCAACCTGCAGAACCGGGTCATTTTCTTCGACCTCTGGTGGAAAAGTCTCGACGACGAACAGGCCGCCGCCCTCCTGCCGGACCCGGAACAGTATCCCGACTACGCCTACTCCCTGCAGAGCGACCGCCGCTTCTGTCCCTTTACGCTGGACGAGCAGTCCGAGCAAATCATCAACACCAAGGATGCGAACGGCATGAGTTCGCTGATCACGGTGTTCTCGATGTTGACCAATCGCCTGGAGTTCACACTGGA
>JAPPAJ010000268.1 GCA_026705565.1 Caldilineaceae bacterium
GGGGTTGGCAGGACCCAATCAGGTTCCCAACGCTGCCCTGGGCATGATCCAAAACATCGGCGGTAGCGGTGCCAGCGTCTATACCCACATCCTGGGAATCTGAACCGGGACATCTGCGACCGCGGCCGGCCTGATAGGTTTTGGCAGGTTGGCGGATTGGCGGGCAAGCCGTTGCCGGATGGGTGCACACAACCTTGGAACGGGCGAAGAATCCGTCAAAACCTGCCCAATTTGCGTCCTGACAGTGTTTGACAGATTTGGCCCCCCACAATCCATGCCGTCCGCGACAGTGCGATGTCCATGGATTGGGAGACGGGGAAAAAATGTTTGTGCCCAGCAGCTGGCGCACGCGACACCAGCGCTACAGCCTGATTGGAGAAGTGTGTCCTGCCTGCGACAAGCACATTTTCCCGCCGCGCGACGTGTGTCCGCATTGCGAGCAGCCTGCCGGGCCGGCCCACAAGTTCAATGGCACCGGCATGGTCTTCAGCTACACCACGCTGTTCCAACCTCCGGCGGGTTTCGAGAGTCAGGCTCCTTACGTGGTGGCCTTGGTCCAGCTCGATGAGGGACCCATGCTCACGGCGCAGCTGACGGATGTCGAGGCCGAAGAGGTCGAAATCGGCATGAGAGTTGAAATGGTGCCGCGCAAGCTGATGGAGGACGGACCGCAGGGACAGGTCCACTACTGTTACAAGTTCCGGCCGCTGTGGGCCAAGGCGGCCCAAGCCGGGGCGTCGGTCTGATCCGCGACGCGGTGTCTGGTTTGGCCGGCATCGACTGCCCTTACTACCACTCCGACTTCAACCGCGGCCAGGAGACCAGCAGCTGCCGCATGCTGGAGGCCAGCCCGCTTGGCAGTTCGGGGTGGCACGAAGGCCTGTGCCGCACATGTCCGGTACCCGGTCTGATGCGGGACACCACCTGCCATCACCTGCACGTGGAAGGTGAAATCCAACGGGGCTTTTTCCGCAAACGAGTTCAGGTGACGTTTGCCTTGTGCCGGAATGGTGTAGAGGAATTGGCGGATCCGATGCGTTGCCCGGCCTGCGAGGCCTCGATGCCCTCCTTGGATTGAGCCATTCCGTTGGGGGTGTCGGTGTCCGAATCAGGTCGGTGATACAATGTGGCCGCACCAGGGGAGTCCGATGCGACGGACTGAGATTTCGGCTGGCAGCCGAGGAACCCTTTTGAACCTGATCTGGGTAATGCCAGCGTAGGGAGGGAATTCCAGCCAAGCGCCAACCTGCCCGGAACGGAGCAGGTTTTTTGTTTGCCATGAGGGATCCCCACCATGAACACCCACAACCTTTTCACTTCCGGCCTGCGTTGGCTCGGGGTGTTGTGTGCAATGGCTGCGGTCGTTGCCTGTAGTCCTGCCGGAGGTTCGCTGATCATACCGCCTCCCGCGGAGCCGGTCTCACTGGTGCTGGCCAGTCACGATTCCTTCAACATTTCGGAGGATGTGCTGACCGAGTTCGAGACGGCCAACAAGGCGGATGTTGTCTACCTGGCCCTTGGGGATGCCGGCGAGACGCTCAACAAGCTGATTCTGAGCAAGGAGGCTCCGTTGGCCGATGTGGTCTTCGGCGTGGACAACACGTTTCTGAGCCGGGCCCTGGCAAACGACCTCTTCATCCCGCACGAGTCGTCCCTGCTGGACGGCATCGCGGATGAACTGAAACTGGATCCGGAATTCGGGTTGCTGCCGGTCGACTTCGGCTATATCAACCTGAATGCCGACAAGGCTTGGTTTGCCGACCGCGGGCTTGCGCTGCCGGAACGACTCGAAGATCTGACCAAGCCCGAATATGCAGGCCTGCTGGTGGTGCAGAACCCGGCCACGTCCTCCCCCGGCCTGGCGTTTCTGTTGGCCACGGTCAGCTACTTCGGCGAACCGGCGTGGCTGGATTTCTGGTCCGGTCTGCTCGCGAATGATGTTTTGGTCACAGGGGGCTGGAGCGAGGCCTACTTTGATCACTTCACCGTGGGCTCGGGCGGAGCCGGGTCCCGACCCCTGGTGGTCAGTTACTCGACCAGCCCTCCGGCCGACGTGTTGTATGCCTCCGACGGCCGCACCGAACCCGCAAGCGTCAACCTCAACCTGCCGTTGGCCACGTTCCGCCAGATTGAGTTTGTCGGAGTCCTCCAAGGCACCCGGCATCCTGACTTGGCCAAGGCGTTTGTGGATTTCATGCTGGATGTGCGATTTCAGGAGGACATCCCCCTGAACATGTTCGTCTACCCCGTCAATCAGGCTGCCGGTTTGCCCGATCTGTTTGAGCAGTTTGCCGAAGTGCCGGCCGATCCGGCTCCCATGGCTCCGGAAGACATCGATGCCCACCGCCGCCGATGGATCGAGGAATGGACCTCCGTGATGTTGAATTGACATAAATTGAATGAGCCAATCACACAGCGAAGTTCGATGAACGGGCGGCTTCGGGTCCTCGTGTGGGCCCTGCCGCCGTTCATCTTTTTGGGAGCCTTCTATTTTCTGCCGTTGGTCCGCATTCTGGTCACGGCCCTGGGGCCGGACAGGCTGGTTGGCGGGGGCCAGGCGGTCCTGCCGGATTGGCGGAGCTTGGCAACAGTGCTCGGCTTCACCACCTGGCAGGCACTCGTATCGACCGCCGCGTCGCTGGTGGCAGGTTTGCCGCTTGCCTGGTGGTTGCGTGATCACGGTTCGCGCCTGCGGTCTGTGGCCCGGCTCCTGCTGACGGTTCCCTTTGTGATGCCGGTGGTGGTCACGGCCAGTGCCTTTGTGGCACTGGCGGGGCCTTCCGGATTGCTGAATCGTTGGCTGATGGGCTGGTTCGACCTGTCGGCGCCTCCCATCCAGTTGATGCACACCTTCGGCATCATCATCCTGGCCCACGTGTTCTACAACACGAGTGTTGTTGTCCGGGTTGTCTCCGGTTTCTGGAGTCAGCAGGACCGCCGACTGGCCGATGCGGCCGGCACTCTTGGCGCCACGGCCTGGCGCACGCTGGTCACGGTGGAGGCCCCATTGGTCCTGCCCGCGGTGGTTTCGTCGGCCCTGCTGGTGTTTCTCTTCTGTTTCAGCAGCTTCGGCGTGGTCCTCATCCTGGGCGGTCTGCGCTTCAGCACGCTTGAAGTCGCGATATACAGACAAGCCGTCAGTTACTTCAACTTGCCGGCTGCGGCTGTTCTGGCCTTGGTTCAGCTGGCAGTGACGTTCACGGCCATGTCGTTGTACACGCGGCTGCAGCGGCGGCACGCGGTGCCCCAGCAGGTCGAGGCGACGGAGCAGTTTGCCGACGACGAACCCCGTACCCGAGGCCATTGGATTGGAGACGGCCTGGGTACGGTGGCAGCCCTGATCCTTGTGTCCCCGTTGGCCGCCCTCACCGTCCAGAGCTTCTCGGTCGGAACCTCCGAATGGAGCCTGGTGAACTATGCCGGTCTGTTGCAGGGACGCGCCGACAGTGCTTTTCTCGCATCACCCGTGGAGGCGGTTGGCAACTCCGTCCGCAATGCCTTGGCGACCATGGTTATCAGCCTGGTGCTGGGAATCGGCATGGCCTACACCCTGTTCCTGATGCCGGGCCGGGCCGGCCGATGGCTGGATCCCGTGTTCCTGTTGCCGCTGGGTACGTCGGCCGTGACCCTGGGCCTGGGTTACATCATTTCCATGGGACCCTTGCGTACATCGCCCCTGTTGGTTCCGGCAGCCCATGCCCTGATTGCATCTCCGTTCGTGTTGCGCGTGATCCTGCCGGCTCTCCGCCGCCTCCAGCCGGGCCTGCGGCAAGCCAGTGCTGTGCTGGGGGCAACTCCAAGACAGACATGGTGGCGGGTGGAACTACCCCTGATACTGCCTGCCTGCGCGGTGGCGTCGGTGTTTGCCTTCGCCGTGTCGATGGGGGAGTTTGGGGCCTCCCTGTTGATTGCCAGGCCGGAACACCCGACCATGCCGTTGATGATTTTCGGCTTGTTGGGCCGCCCGGGTCTGGCCAATCTGGGCCAGGCACAGGCGATGAGTGTCGTTCTGATGGCCGTAACCGGTGCATCCATGTTCGCCCTCGATCGATTGCCGGTTGCCATCCGGGAGTTCTGACGGTGGCCTACCTGGAGGTGACCAACCTTTGGAAGTCGTTTGGCGACACGGAATCCGTGTTGCAAGGCCTGGGTTTTGCGCAGGAGCGCGGCGAGATACTGTGTCTATTGGGTGCCAGCGGCTGCGGCAAGACCACGGTCCTGCAAATCCTGGCGGGTTTGATGCAGGCCGATTCCGGCCGCGTGCGATTGGGAGGCAGGGATCAGGATGGTATTCCGGTTCATGCCCGCCGCATTGGGTACGTTTTTCAGGACCATGTTCTGTTTCCGCACCTGTCCGTAAGGCGCAATGTGGAGTACGGCCTACGCATGCTGAAATGGCCGTCCCGCCAACGGGGCCGTCGCGTACACGAGATGCTGGAACTGGTGGACCTGGCCGGGTACGGGGAACGGCCGGTTCGTGGATTGAGCGGGGGGGAAAGCCAGCGGGTTGCCCTGGCGCGCAGCTTGGCACCGGCACCCGATCTCCTACTGCTGGACGAGCCGTTGTCGTCCGTGGATCAGCGGTTGCGCGGCGACCTTGTGGCCCAGTTGCGCAGTGTCCTTGAAACGCAATCCATCACGGCCGTCCACGTGACTCATGATTTGGAGGAAGCCTACTTCATGGGTGACCGCGTTGCCTTTGTCCACGGGGGGCGCGTGAATCGGGTCGATGCACCGTCCGCCCTCGTGGCGAACCCGGCTACGGTGGCATGCGCACGCTACCTGGGCATGGGCAACATCTTTGCACTGGACACACCCGCGGGAAAGCGGCTCAGGGAGTGGGCAACATCCTCGGCAGGTACAGGGGAGCGAGGCGGGACCAATGCCACACACCTGCTAATTCGGCCCCGGACCGTGTTGCAGCCCGGTCACGGCGACGCCCGGCCGGGGTTGCGGTGTAGCGGAACCGTGGCTTCGCTACGGCCCAAAGTTAACGAGGTCCAAGTTGAATTGAGGCTTGCCCAGCCGGATTTGGAAGGTGCAACCATCCGGCTCGACCTGGCGCGGACGGGGATCCGCCGCGAGTTGCAGACAGCCCTGGAGGCATCCGCCCGGGAGCAAGGTGCTCGCCCGTGGATCTTGGGCAGCGAGGGTATTGCGTGGTTGAGCGAATGAAGTGGACGGCTCAGCACCACCGGTCCGCCGGACGGTTCATTCGACCGGGTTGAGATACCGTTGTGTGCTGCCGTTGGAGGCCATCCACCCCTCGCTGCCGTCGTCCGCGGCTACAAACCACCATTCGATGGTTCCGGAGTCGCCTGCCAGCCGCACGGGGCCGCCCACGATGGTGACTTGCGTGCCCGCTTCCTTCCAGGCGAACGAAAATGCCGTATCGGGATTGGGTTCCGTCTGGAATGCAAGGTGCCCAACCACAACCTCGGCCCGGTCCAGCAACGTGAACGGGTGGGCTACGGTACTGGGTGGCAGATCGTTGGTCTGAGGCGGGAAGGGATTGACGTAATCTTCCAGCGATGGCCGTTTCACGATCGGTGCTGAACCGGCTGTTGGCGGCACGGCTGCAGTGGTTTCCTGGCTTGCTGCCGCAGCACCGGGTGCCGGCGACGTGCCCACGGTGTCGGCGGCCATGGAAGTTTCGTTAACGGGTGCGGGCGGTGCTCCGGCCGGGAGCAGGTCGGATACATCTGATTGTGCGGGAGCGGCGGTGTCCGCACCCGCCGGTACGGACGAGACCGGGGAACGTTGCCTCAGGGCCAAAGCCCCGACTACCCCGCCAATGAGCAGCAGCGCCAGCAACAGGGCCAGCAGCGTCCTCGCGTTGTTCCATTCCCCAATTCCTGCCGCGCCGAAACGCGAATCCTGAATCGGTTCGCCGATATCCAGCCGTACGCCCACCGTATCCAACTGCTGGCGCGTGCGCATGATGCGCACCGGGAGACGCGCGGATTCTTCCGAGGGGGCCCGATATTGCTCCTCCAGAACACGATAGGCGATCTGCAGGGCGGCATCCTGACGTCGGCCCATGGTGTTGTCGTACAGGTGGACCTCGGCCCTAACCGGCGTATGCTGCCGATCCAGAAATACCAGAAGGCCGGCCACAGGCCACCCGTCGGCTTCGGTCAGGTTGTAGTAGTCGGAGGAAATGACCGCCGGCAGAGGGCGCGCGGCTACGGGCGCGGCGGCAGTTCCTGTCAGTTCTCGTGCTTTGACGTTTGCGTCGAGGGCAGTGTTGATGGTGGTCATGGGAGCAGCCTCGGTCGAAGAAGAGAGCAGGTTGTGCGTATGTCTAGGGAAGGTGGGTTAGTTGGACAGTGCCTCCCAGATAGATATCTGTATCGGTATAGAACAGGATGCGCATATTGTAACTGACCGCCAGGTCTTCCCTAAGGAGACCCGACCATCGAATGCTGTCCATGGCGGAGAACTGACCCCAACTGTCGCCAGCCAGTCCGTCGACCCTGGCATCGCCGTTGTCGGTGCGGCCGCGGTAGTGGAGGGTGGTGCCTCGGATGGGCGCATCCGTGCGGGCCCGCAGCACCAGCGTGTACGGCGTGCCGGGTGTCATGGCAAGGGGGGCGCGTGCGGGTGCGGTGTCGGAGATGGTGATCGAGTACACCGACACCACGTGCACGTCTCCGGGGTTGACGCGGATGATCCGACCGGATACGTTGTAGTCCGTGCCGGAGACGTTGGCCCACGGTCCGTCGAACTTCACGGAGTCTCCGAAGCGGCGGACGGCCGTTTCGCCCCCGGGTTTGGCGAACACGGCATCGGATTCCCGGATTTCCACCAGGACCAAGTCGGTGCCGGGCAGGTTTTTGCCGGGCTGGATGGTGTCGCGGTTGACACCGCGCAAGCGCAACTGGTCCGCCTGAGGTTCGGGGAACATCGAGGCAACGGGATCGGGAGGGAGCAACCCCTGGCTGCGGGCCGCCAGGGCCGCATAGCCGCGTCCGGCAAAGGACACGACGATGAACAGAATGAGGAGTTGGAATCCCCACTTCAACAATCTGAACACGTGGCCGCGAGGTACTGAACTGTCGAGGGGCTGCGAACCTGTCCGCCAGCCCGATAACCTATAGGAAGTATAGGCAACGGATGCGCCGCGCCGCGGGACATGTGCCGTTGCCAGGCAGAACCGGCCCATGGACAGCAGGCTTGCTCATGGGTTCCGGTGGTTGGGTGAGAGCCGGTTGGCTACGGCGGCATTCGGGTTCCGGGCTTAACCTCTACAATATCCGGTACGCCAAACACACGCCGCATCCAGCACTCCTTCCGGAGGGTCCTTCGCCTTGGCTCATTCCCCCGCGTCTCCAGTTTCCGCCTGTTCAGCGCGCTTGGTGCGCTCCCGGTTCGCTGAAGTCGAGATTTTGCCCACAGGTCTCAAATGGAGCGCAATGGTGTTGGCCGTGATGGTCTTGGCCACACTGTTTCCTGCAGCTGCCTGGGCTGCGGCCCCTGTGGTGGGCTCGGTTGCCTTCACGTCCGAACCCGGACCGGACCGGACGTACGGAGAGCAAGGCGATGCCATCCTGATCACGGTTGCGTTCGACCAAGCGGTGTATGTCACAGGCTTGCCGAGCATCAACCTACAGTTGGGCGAAACCGTGGGGCGGGCGAATTATCGGTCGGGTTCGGGCGGTGCCCACCTTGTGTTCGGGTACACCATTGCTCCGGGAGAGTTCACGACGGTCGGCGTCGCCGTGGAATCCGGTTCGATAGCTCTCAACGGCGGCACCATCCAAAACCAGGCCGGGGAGGCAGCCTTGCTTGCCCATCCCGCGCTGGCACTGGATGCAGCCCACATGGTTGACCGCAGGTGTGTTCTGGACGCGGGATTGGTGGCCCTGTCCGGTACGTTCGACATCGTCACCTCGGACAACTGTCTAATTCCCGTGCAGGGCGGGCCGGCCCCGCCCGGCCTTGAGTTGCACTGGCAGTCTCCGGCCGGCGCGGAGCATGCGGTGGTCTTTGTGAGCGGAGACAGTGCGCATCCGGGGCTCGACACCACCACCGTGGGGGTGGAGAACGGAACCCGCCACGGGGTCGACGACGGAATTGTCTGCAATGCCCTCGGGGAATGCGGCGGCAACGACGACTACCATGCTCCCTTCCGGTTCGGGGACGGGGACGTGAACAGCACCGGCAATTACGTGTACGCGGCCTACCAATACGGAAGGCGCCCGGGGGCGTTCGGGACCGCAACGCTGCATGTCACATTGGTACCGCGGGTTACCGGCGTGGAAGTTGCCGACGGCGCGTGTCGGGCATCCCCCTCACTGACCTGGGACGCGCCGCCGGCTCTCGGGCGGTCGGTGTCCTGGGTCGTGCTGCTGACCCGGGATGCGGAGTCCTTCCCCAAGCGCCGGGGTCGCCCGGGCGTGTTTGAGGTGACCCAGCCGCATATCGGCTTTCCCAGCCTGATAGTGGACCAAACGTATTACGCCAAGGTCCTGCCCCAGGTGGAGGCCCTGGGGTCGGGTGGTTACCTTGAGACGGGTCGAGCGGACAATGCACAACAGGTGTCCTTTACCGTGCAATCGCCGCCGGTGTTGTTGTCCTCGGTGGAAGATCTGGTGTTGAGGGTGGGCACCCCTGTGGCCGATGATTCCTTGTCGATGCCGCGGATGTCCGGAGACTGCGGACCCTATACCTATGCACTGTGCCTTAAAACGGATGTTGCGGATGGAACCTGTGCAAGTGTCGTATTGCCGTCCGGGCTGACCTTCAATCCGGCCAACGGATCGCTTGCGGGAACACCTGCCGGGGCGGAACCCGAGGCGGAGTACGTCTATACCGTGCGCAACAGCCGCGGTTATGCGGTATCCGGGGAGTTTTCGCTGGCCGTTGCCAGACCGGGCGGGGAAGGAGACTCCGTGCCTGCCATCGCGTCCTTGCGGTTTGATTCGGAACCTGCGGATCCTCAAGGATACGCGGATGCCGAGGTGATTTCCCTGGAGGTTGAATTCGATCAGCCGGTGTATGTCTCGCGCCGGCCGACGGTCGCGCTAACCGTGGGCAGCGCAGAGCGCCAACTCGTCTACACCGACGGCTCGGGGACGGACAAACTGAAGTTTGCCTACACGGTGGCGGCCTGCGATGCCGATGCGGACGGAGTTTCCGTGGCGGCCGACGCCTTTGACCTTGCTGGCGGGGTAGTGGTGTCCACTGCCGACCGGACCGTGTTGGCCCACCTTGCCCACGCATCGCTGGACGGGGACGCGGTGCACCGGGTTGTCGCTTCCTGTCCAGGCCAATAGGCACGTCTGCGGGGTTTGGCGGTCAACAGAGCCGCTTCCAATGTTTCCGGACATTCTGCATCCGGTGCTTGGTTCTTCCGTGGTTCGGGTCAGAGGCAGTGTGGTGTGAACACCAAGGCCGCGGCCACGAACCGCGCCCCCAATGTGGTTGAAGGTCGCGGCAATGCCGCACTTCTCGTACAGTGCTCCGGCCATAATCGGGGAGAGCGTCGCCGTCAGGAAACCGACACAGGCCACAGTGTCTGGGGCGGCGGAGGCCACCTCGCAGCCGACCGCGTCAAGGACGGCCGCAGGCAGGTTGGGCTGGTCGGGATAGAGGAACAGCCCCAGCAGTGCAATGGTGGCGGTTTGTTGGGTCCAACGCTTGCGCGCCCTCAGCCTGTCAAAGGCTGCCAGTGATTTTGGACCGGATCTGTCGCCGTGTGGCCGGTGCCTGCCTCACTTGGCCGGTTGCGCGCGACATTGCCTCTGTGGCAAAGCCGTAAGGCGAGCCCGGAGCGGGGTTCCGAGACTGGATGTGCGAAACGGGCCGGACGGTTTCGCTTGAACCACTACAGGTTTGCCAGGGCCCGGACCACAAACATCAGGACCAGCAGCACCACCGCCGAGGAAACATCGATCATGCCCAGGGGAGGGATGTACCGCCGCGCCAGGTCGAGCACCGGATCGGTAAGCCGGCACAGCAGCTGGACGGGTGCCAGGGAGTAGTCCAGGTTGGGAATCCAGGTCAGCATGATCCTGATGAAGATCAGGAAGGAATAGATTTGGAGGACGGTGATCAGGAGAGCCATGCGCAGGGAATTGGGTTTGCCGAAGATGAATGGCGGCGGCAGTCAACCGCCCAGTTCCACGCTCCGCTTCCAAGCCGACTCGATCGCGGACGTAAACGTCCCTCGCAAGCCTGCCAGTTCCAGTTCCTGGATCCCGGCGGCCGTGGTGCCGCCGGGGGAGGTTACGCGGTTGCGCAGTTCCGCAGGGTGGATGTCGCCCATCTGCTTGGCCAGTTCGCCCGACCCCGTCAATGTCTGCGTGGCCAGCTTGGCGGCTGCGTCCCGACTCAGGCCAATATGGACGCCGGCGTCAATCATGGCTTCCAGTACCAGGAACAGGTAGCCCGGGCCCGAACCGTTGATGGCCGTCGCCCGGTCCAGGTCTGCTTCGTGGTCGGTGTACAGCTCCTCCCCAACCGCCGCAAATATGGCGCGGGCCGATTCGCGCTGGGCTTGCGAAACCTCGCTTGTGGCCGTCCACATCGTCATGCCGGCCAGAACCTGGGCCGGTGTATTGGGCATGGCCCGAACCACGTTTCCGGTCCCTGCAGCCAGTTGCAGGGAGTGCAGTGAAACTCCGGCCATGATGGACACGTACAGGTCGATGTCCAAGGGCCGGTCCTCGCGAAACCCTCGCATCGCGGTCCCAAACACTTGCGGCTTCAGGCATACAAGAGCCAGTTCGTGCGACCAGGGGCCGGTGCGTTCCAGGGCGTTGACAGCCACACCGAACTCCGACGCCAGCGCGGCCTGCAAGGCCGGCACCGGTTCGGCCACTTCGATTTCATCGGGCTGGTACAGTCCCTTCTGCAGCACGCCGCGCAGCAGGGCGCTGCCCATTGCCCCTCCTCCAATGATGAGGATTCGCCGTTCTGGTGCCATCGGGGAGCAGTCCGCAGGAACTGTTCAGCCAACTCTGGGACCGAACAGGGAAGTGCCAATGCGGACGATTGTAGCACCCTCGCGTACCGCCAGCTCGAAGTCCTGACTCATGCCCATGGAGAGTTCGGTCCATCCCGGAACGGCAATGCTGGTTTGGATCCGCCGGAGTTCCGCACGGACCGCGGCAAACAGGGTTCGCAGTTCGGATTCGCCGGCAACCAGGGGGGTCATGGCCATCAGGCCGCGCGGGACCAGGCCTTCCATCTGCGAGATGGCTTCGGCCATGGGTAGCGCCGCGTCGAGCGCGACCCCTTGTTTGGACGCTTCGCCGGCCGGATTGACTTGGAGCAGGATTGGTACGGGAACTTCGGCGCGCAGGCCTGTGTCGGCCAATAGGCGTGCCGTCTTGAGACGGTCCACGCTTTGAATCAGGGTCAGATTCGGTGGCAGCAGTTTGAGCTTGCGGCTTTGCAACGGGCCAATCAGATGCCAGTGGATCGGACGCCCGGCCAAGTCCGGAACTTGGTGCCGACGGGCCAGTTCCTCCGGGCGGTTCTCTCCGAAGTGGCGCACGCCGCAGTCGAACGCGGCCGCGACCATGGCATCGGGTTGGGTTTTGCTTGCCGCCACCAGTGTTACGTCCTTGGGGTGCCTGCCGGAAGCCTCGGCCGCGCGGTCCAGCTGCTCCCGGACTGCATCGACCCTGGACTGCAGGTGTTCCCGGAGTTGTCCGCTGTTCATCACAAGGAAATCCCGCGGTTCCTATGGAGCCGATGGAGATTGAGGTTCAAGCCAGCAAAGCATGCCGAACAATCCGCAACGGCCTCGCGCCGCCCGATGGGAAAAAAACGTGCCTGGCAGGGCAGCCGTGTCCAAACCGCTGACCTCGATTCTGTCGCCGGGCACACCCCCGGCCGCGAGTTGTCGGCGGTTGGCCTCCCACAGATCGAAGAACGCCTTGCCCGCGCGCGGACGGCCGGAGCAGGGAGGCGGCATCGTCTTGCGTGGTTCGGACCAGTTGGATTACGTCGTCGCCAATTTCGTAGCTGTCCGGGCCGATGCTGGGGCCCAGACCGGCCACGCAGTCGGCCGGTACGGTCCCGTACCGACGGCCGAGCTGTTGGAGCAACCGCTCGGCAATGCGCTTGACCGTGCCCTGCCAGCCGGCATGGGCCACGCCGAGTCGGTGGTGCACGGTGTCGTAGATCACGATGGGTACACAGTCCGCATACAGGGTCATCAAGGGCAGGCGAACTTCGGAGGTTACCAATCCGTCCGTCCCCGCGAGGCGCGTGCCGCGGTGGACATCCGTGGCCTCACAGACGGCATCGGATCGGATTTGCCCGGCCCACACCAGGTCTTCCCGGCGGAATCCGCACGCTCGGCTGAAACGCTCAATGTTGGTGCCCACCGCAGCCTTGGAATCACCCCGGCGCGTGCTGAAGTTCAGCGAGTCGAAAGGGGGTTCGCTGACGCCGCCTGTGCGCGTGCTGACGCATGCCCCCACGGGCCAGTCCGCCAGCAGATCGAATTGATAGGCCGGCAGGCCGTTGGGCAACTTGGTCAACTGCATGTGGAGTACCGATGGGGTGTCATTCGGGTCGCATTGGCCGACGGTGGGACGGGAGCCGGGCCAGTGCATCCGCCACTGTGGAATGCAGCCGCCCGGTATGCCAAGATATAGGCCCGATCACGGTGAAGACCGGGTTTCGGCGGGAAGGGCACGGCCAGTGTCCGGACCCGGCCCTGCCAGGCTGCCGTCTCGGATTCCCAAGCAGGCGAATGCATGTCTCTGTATGATGTAACCGGACTGGGCGAAGTAATGCTGCGCCTCAGTGTACCTGCCGGCAGCCACTTGGAAACCGCGCGGCAACTTGATGTGCATCCCGGAGGGGCGGAGGCCAATACCCTGGTGGCCCTGGCCCGGATTGGGTACCGTACCGCCTGGTGCAGCGGCCTGCCGGTCGGAGCCACCGGTCGCCTGGTGGCCAATCACCTGCGGCAAGCCGGCGTTGATCTTTCGTGTGTGGTGTGGAGCGACGAAGGGCGGACCGGGCTCTATTTCCTGGAGAATGCCGAGCCGCCGCGCAACGTGGATGTGATTTACGACCGGGCCGATTCGTGCGCGAGCCGTCTGCGGCCGGACCAGGTGGACTGGGACCGGCTGATGGATACGTCGATTTTCCACATCAGCGGCATTACCCCGGCCGTGTCCCCGAGTTGCCTCGAAGTGACCCGGACGGCACTGGCGGAGGCCCGCGCCCGGGGGGTGATGGTCAGTTTCGATCTCAACTTCCGATCCAAGCTGTGGACCGCGGCCGAGGCCCGCACCACCCTGCAGCCCATGCTGAGCGCGGCGGACATCCTGTTCTGTGGACAGGCGGACGCCGAGACTGTACTGGGGCTTCAAGGTGCACCGGAAGCACAACTTGAAGCACTGGCGGAACTGGCGGCCGGGGATACGGTTGTCATGTCCTGTGGCACGGAGGCCACCTACGTTCGGCATGCCGGCACCGTGTTCAGGCAGGATGTGGTTCCTGTGCAGGTGGTGGATCGGCTGGGCGCGGGCGATGCCCTGGCTGCCGGCGTGCTGCATGGCCTGTTGAGCC
>JAPPAJ010000110.1 GCA_026705565.1 Caldilineaceae bacterium
CAAACACTGCAGGCTGACAACGACCTCCGGGAAGCCATACGCGCTTTGGCCGCCGAACCGGTCCGGAAGTACAGGTCGGAGTGTTGACACCATAGCAGCAATGGCCGAGTTCACGCGCGACCACCGGGATTGGCAAGCCATGGCTGACCCTGGCCCAAGCGCTGTGCCAGGCCACAAGCAACGACATTACGGCCATGCACCGCCTGTTCCCGCTTCGACACGCGTGTGGCCGTGGTCACAATGGATGCTGGAGCTTTGGACATCATCCTCCGTCACTGGAGTGTTGAGAAAGGACTGCATTGCCTCCAGCGAGGGACAACGCCCCGACCGTGATGATCGCTCCATACCAACTGCCTGAACATCTTCAGGACGTTCAGGCAGCCATCCGAACCGGATTTGTCAATTGGGCGGCCGGCGGGATTGGCGGTACCCCGTCGATCCCACCGGGATATTCAACAGCCATCATCAGCCATCATCCTGAGACAAGACTGACTCCACAACCACCACTTCGCTAGGGCCATACCCGAATGTCTCAGGTGTGTAGATCTCGTGCGCCTCGGCAGGAGGAACCTGAAAGCGACCTGCAGTGGTAGCTTGGGCAGTTACCGAGTACTTGTAGATCCCGGGGTAGAGCCAAGACGTAATCGCCAGTGCGCGTTCGTCCAGCAGTTGCTGGTGATCGTACCAGGGCCAGTAGTACCAACCACGGTAGTACGAGTGGCTGTAGTCATCCGAAGACCTATTCCCCTTCAGACTGGGATTCTCAAACTCCAATCCCGCAGGAAGCGGACTGGCCATTTGGACATGATGACGCATGCCCGTAGCCACCATTGTCACCTCAATACGCACGCGCGCCCCCAACTTGACGTGCCACACGCCACTTTCATCCTGCCAGACATCATCGGGGTCATCCAACCCGGAGTAGGTTCTCTGCAATGTGAACCCGCGGTCCCGTGGTTCCAATTTGAGATCAGCGGGAACATATTCGAGTCCCAGTCGATAGTAGAGCTTGCCTTCGCCTGCGCGCTGGACGAGAATACGTTCCGGATCCGCGTCAAACAACCACGCCATCGGAATCGTGACACTGCGATGGACGGTCTCCCGCCCCTGAAAGGGGGTGTTGGCAATCATGGTGTCGTCAATCCAGGCACGGGCATGGAAATCCGGCTCGACCGCCTCGTATTGTCGGAAGTATTGATCCATCGCAAGCAGAACAAAGACATTGTCTTGCGAACTGCCCCAGTGTCCATGGCGGGTGCGTGCAGCCAGAATCCCCTGCACCACTTTGGGAATCAGGTCCGACTCGGGCCGTACCGTCATCAAGGTACGCAACACCACGGCGTCCACGCGGCGGTCGGAGTGGAGAATCAGGTGATTCTGGAGTTCCTGCATCGAAGTTGTGAATGAAGCCTTGCTTGTGGTTTCCGCCACCCGGTTCAGCAGGAAATCCATCCATTCCTCGGCGTCATCCTGTGTGGAAGGGTCAGTGTGAAGGACAAGAACGCTCCAGGCCACCACTTCCAGTGGATGATCCTCTTTCGGTACCTGACTGAGCAAATGGAGAGTGGCTTGAGGATCTGAATCATCCAACAAGGATCGTACGTAAAGTGCATAGGCAGTGATATATCTCCTTGTGCTTGCACTGTAATAATAAGGGAAATGGGACTCGATATGTGACAAATAACGCAATCCGGCGCTGATGGCGCCTTCAGACACGTCGTAGCCGGCTTCGCGGGCTACCGCCAGAGCAAACATACAGTGTACCGTCACCATGGGCCATGTTTGTTCGTTGCGTCGCCAAAGCGGAAATCCACCATTGCCGTCCTGAAATTTGATCAGCTCCTTGATGTCACTTTGCACTTGGTCGTCCAAAGCCACCGGTTCAGGCAAATCAGCAACTTGGAAGCTGTACAGGACATCGCGCAGAGCGGCATTGGCCAGAATACGCGACGCATACCTTTCAGGATAGGTCCAGTACCAAGGACGGCTCAAGTCGAAATAACTGTCAAGCAGAGGTTGCATCAGAGTTGAAGTGGTAGAAAGTTTCAGATGACCAAAGTTTTTGACAATGTCGTCCGGCATCTTGATACGCTGTTCGGCAACGTCGTCACTCACGACACCGTACGCGGCAAAGCCTTCCTTGGAGGCGGGCACATAGATCGGCAGCGACTCAAGGGTCGCGTCATTGCCCTCCTGATTGAACACTGACACCAAAATCCGACTCTCTCCCGTAATCCGGGCTTGACCTTGCACCGTTACGTGCCGGCGGTTGTGCCCGGGTACGGTGAAGGAGAGAACATCATAGTTCCGCGCTTCATCCTTGTAAGCCAAATCGATGCCATCACTTTGTACAACCAGTATTAGGTCTTGATCGGCTTCGGTCTGGTTCTCAATCAGTACCGACATTTCTGCTTCATCGCCGAAGTTGAGGAAGCGCGGCCATTGAGAGCGGATTTGCAAAGGCAGGCGGGAGACATAGGTGGTTTCGGACTTGCCGAAGAGACGAGGACCGGCAGTCGCGAATGCCACAACCCGAAACCGGCCAATCGTATCAGGGAGTTGCCACGAGGCCTCGAAGATTCCATCTGCATTAGTCTCGCCAGCAGGGATGAAGACCGCAAGCGGGTCAAAATCTTGCCGAACGCCAAAAGCCTGTTCCCCGAAATCTTCATCGAATTCCCGACCCCCTCCCCCCATTCCTGGTGGCAACGGAACGAACTCGAACACTTCAGACTGCATATATTTCCGCAGATTGGACGTACTTAGACGCAAACCGCGTTCCGGATAAAACGTGTACAAGGGATTGTCAAATTGGTAATCGGTTAGTGAGAGAATCGCCTCATCTACCGCCAACAGGGCAACTTCAGCTCCGACCACCGGGTCTCCTTGCTGATTTGTGACCGACACGCTGATGTGCGCCGTATCCCCGGGTTCCAGATCTCGATCCTGCATGTTCAGATCCAACTCCAACTCCCTCGGTACAGGCGGGATCTCAAGATTCAGGTCGCCGCGAGCCGACGCGGGGATGGGTACACCACCGGCACCTTGATGAACCGAAGTTCCATTGAGCAACACTGAAACATGCAGGTTTGGGACATGCCGATCCAAAATCGGCACGTCGATGACGTAGGGCAGAGTGTGTATTTCAATGGGTTCGAAACTTACGATCCCGTCCCGGTTCAGCACCAAGGTGCCATAAGCGGGCAAGAATGGTGATTCCACCAGGATCTGGGCGACGTCTCCTGGTTGGTATTGAAGCTGATCGGAGAGCAATTGTACCGCCTCAAACTCTGCTCCCCCGCTAAGCCGCGTAGTCCTCGAACTGGCTATCGAAATGTAAGTCTGGGTACGCACCGCTTTCCCGGTGGGTCCATCTGCATGAATGTCTATGGTCCATCGCCCGGGCGATGGGAAAATCAACTCACAGACCACGGGCACTCCTGCGGACTCCACCTGGCACTGGGTACTTGCCCCGTCCAGCACCTGCAAACCGGGATCTGCCGATCGTGTGGAACCCCTCAGCGAAGCGGCGACAAAAATTTGGTGCCCTACCAATGGCACACCGTTGACATCAGATGCGATCAACTCCAAGGCAATGGGTTCTTGGACCACACCTCGGTGAGCGGCAGGTTTGGCACCCACATAAAGGTCAACCGGATGGATCAGGGCAACGTCGGTGACCGTACGGGTCTGCTGGGACAAGTCGGATACCGTCGCTTCAAAATGCAGCAGGTACGGCACCAACGCCAAGTCATCAGCAAACTTCACTTCCAGCCGACTCCGCCCCTGCAGGTCCAACTCATCACCCAAATCGATTTCGCGCAACACGGGCGCACCGGGCCGAGATCGACTTCCAAACACAAACCCATCCCAACCTGGTGGACGATAATGCGTAGGATGTCCTTGAACCCGCCAGTCCACCTGGGCACCTTGCAGCGGTCCTCCTCCATAGTAGTTCGCACCGGCATCCACGAACAGCGATGCGGTCTGAAAGTGCGGACCTGCTGCATCCGATAAGGTCGCTTCGAACTCAGGGCGCCGGAACTCCTGGATTTGAAACAGGAGCGGGTGCACTGCATCCGGATATCTGTAACGCCCTGAGTAGTATGCATACTCCCGACCACAACCAACATTCGAGATTTCAGTATTCGGTGCCATTAGGCTGAGAGTGATGTAGCCATTGCCCAGGTTTGCCTGCTCAGGGAGTACGACACTGAAATCGAAAGTGCCGACTGAACCGATATCCGCTGAACCCGACCCAAGGTGGTTACTACGCGAATCACACACGGAATAGTAAACTTTCCGACCTCCCGTAACGAAACCCACATCACCAGTTGGATGATAATGGACCCGACGCAACCAACCTTTGACGCTGACGGTTTCGCCAGGTTTATAAAGGTTTCGATCCGTGATTGTGTGCCAAAATGTTTTTGACGTAGGCGGAAAGGACGCCTCCGCACAACCACCGGGCAATACAGCGGAATCGAAGCCTGACCCTGCGTATACTGGGCTAGACCAAGATTCCAGAGTCGAAAGATCGAAGGAACTGTAACCATCTTCATCGGTTGCCACTGAGTGGCGTTGTGGCGACAACCGAACGGAAACACCCTCGACCGGGGCTCCGGAGAGCAGATCCGACACTTTCACGACACACAAGTTGCGGTCGCGGAAGGCTTCCACGCCCAAACGCGTCGATTGAATCCATGTGACAGTCCTCATGGGGCGTGCCTGGGTTTC
Source organism: Caldilineaceae bacterium (assembly GCA_026705565.1). Lineage (GTDB taxonomy): Bacteria > Chloroflexota > Anaerolineae > Caldilineales > Caldilineaceae > Bin34. The sequence goes on from JAPPAJ010000110.1 coordinate 4,738, forward strand.
ATCGTGAGGCCAGAACGCAAACTTCTGCACGGCAGCTGAAAGTGGTAGCGTCAGCAGTAAGTGACCCGCATTGTCTACAAGATAGGGACTCAAATCAATGCTGGCCTCACTACGTACATCGAGTTCAGTCTCATAGGTAAGATTCGTGTCAAGTACCGGTTGATTTCCAAACAATCTCCTGGACGGCACCCGGCCACCGTAGTGGCTTGAGCGGAAATGTTCGGGTGTCTGGAGAATGTATGCGTTGTAGTAGCTACTTAAAGGCACACTTCGGAAGTCGCGCCAATTGTTCAAATTCACGTCATAAAGCAATGCACGTTGGTCGCTTAGGTTCCAAGCATGAACTTTGTATTGCCCCTCGTGAAACGGATTCAGAACCTCCATGGGGGCCGGTAGGTGTAGTTGGACACCAACTGGTTTCGCGAAGATATTGAAAGTCAAATCATTCACCGGCCCCAATTGCTGGCCAAATTCATCGGAGATTTCCGAATCCAAACGCACTCGATATTTTGTGTTTACCTCTTTAATACCCTTGATCCATAGGCGTCCCCATGGCGACACCTCAACTTGCCCTTTGGGCAAAGGAGGGGAAATCAGTATCGAATTGTCCGTGATTGAATCAAGGTTCAACCTGTGGTTGAAACCAATGAACAAGTCGGTGTTGGCTTGGCATCTGTACTGGTTGGGACGGTAGGATTCTGATCCGCAATTGGTGGATCTGACTCGTAGTTTCCCGTAGGTTCGGTAATTGCGATATTGCCTTTCCAAGGTGGGCAGAAGGCCTTCTGCTGATTGAGCACCTTTTGCGATCATCATCGTTATGTCCGTGTCAGGCGGAAGATCGGTCTTGACTCGGAATGCGATGGTTCGCAACGGAGACTCTGCCATTAGGTTGCGGATGTACGACGAGACCCCTTCATCGGTTGGGTCAATCAGCTCAATCGGGAATTCTTCATCGTTCGCTCGAACAGACAGGAATTGAAAGACATCGTTGCGATCAATGTCCTGGTTGAACCGGAGAACAAATTCAGGCCTTAGGCCCAACGAGCCCCAAGTACCGGGCCAAGCCGAGGTCAGTCGCAGGCGTGAAGTTTCAAACTCCCAGGCACGGGTTTCGGTTGTGGTGGTGCCATCGGCAGCTGCGGTGCCTACCGGCACTTCAACGGTATATCGCGTGGAACCGGCCAAACGTACCGTTGGTTGGAAGAACAAGGTTTGTGTGCCCATCCAATACCATTCCCCTGAAAGTTCTGGGGTAACCAAGGCCGGTACATTCTGGGCTGCCAAGGTGGTATGGCTGGTCAACGGAACCATGGGTTTCGAAAATGTGATGCTGATGTTGGGTGCAACCTCTACATCCTCGGATGGGCTATATCGAAGGATTTCCAAGGGTTGATCATCGGTCTCCGGCACCGGTATGGAGGACTGCTCTGACGGTGGGAACGTCAACGCTACCTCGCCTCCTGTTTGTGGGGGATGTAAGCGTTCCAAGGGAAGATGCAGTTCATCTTCTACGCGTGGTTCGATATCGAGGACCGGAACAAGAGCCAGCAGCTCACGGGCTCTCGATTCTTCAACCCTATGAACACCGATATCGGAAACAGACTCGATTCTCTTGACGGCAGAAACTGATTTCACTATCAGCTTTGGCGGTCCGTCACTTGTACTCGAAGTTTGCACTTCCTGAGTAGTAGGTTCCCGACGAATGACAGCCAAGGGCGCGAATTCGTCGCCGGTTGCGAATTCGGAAACAAGAGTTGATTCGTATTCAACGTGGGGTGCTGCTTCGAAGTAATCAGCATGGAGTCCCTGTAATCCTGGCGGATGAACAGTTGGGGTGGCGGTTGGAGTAGGGATCGGGTGTGGCGTCTGCGTTGGTGTAGCGGTGACTACACGTATCACTTCACGAGTTTCTACCCGGACGACTTCCCTGGTGACTTCAACCACCAACGGATCCGTTCTCTCCTCTGATCTCGGGCCCAAGGCACAGGCAGTCAAAGCCATGAGACTGATCAGCAACGACAAAATCAGGGAGAAGTAGCTGTTGTTGTCTTGATGCACTGTCACGTTTGGGCGATTCATTGGATTAATCTCATATCCGCCAATTTTGTCACATAATACGCGTGTACTGAATTGCGTCAGATCCGAAATCATGTGCGGGAAAAGCATATCACATGGTCTGCAAGCTGGCCTTGGTCGGGGAACCTGCCCTGCACCGGAGGCTGGCGCGGCTAAACTTCACGCCGGAAAGACCTGAAGTTCTACCTGGATTTGGTGCTGACAGAGGAAAATGCCACCTGGTCTGTGATGCAGACGATGGCAGCCTCAAATCGACCATCAATCAATGGAAATCCGGCTGCGGGTAGGATTCCGTTGGAGGGGATGAGCCCTGCCGGGGCTCTGTGTTCGGGTCCGCACAGGCCCCGAAGGTTCCCTCGCACTGTGCCCGCATTCACCAGGCAGAACGCCAACGAAAACCCCATGCAGACCACACGCCCCCCCTTTCGTAGCAGAGGCCATCTCATCTCCACCGATCACAATCTGGCCACCATGGCTGGCCTGCGGATTCTGGAGCAAGGGGGCAATGCCGCCGATGCCGGCGTGGCCGCCGGCCTGTGCCTCAACGTGGTTGTGCCGGAATCGGCGAACTTCGGCGGCGTTGCGCCCATCATGTTCGGCCCCGGCAATGGCAAGCCCGTGGAAACGATCAGCGGCCTGGGTCGCTGGCCCCAAGCCGCCAGCATTCAGCACTTCATGGAACACCACAACGGCGACATGCCCGAAGGCCTGCCGCGGACGGTAACGCCCGCGGCTCCGGATGCCTGGCTGAGTGCCCTGGCCCGGTGGGGAACCATGACCTTCGAGGAGGTAGTGCAACCAGCCCTGGAGTTGGCCCGGGATGGCAGGCCGGTGGATGAACGGTTCCACAAGGCGCTCCAGGGCCCTTCCTTCCGCACCTATGCCACAACGGCGTCCACGTTCCTACCGGCAGGGGAGCCCGTGCCGGTAGGTCAACTGTTTCCGCAACCTGATTTGGCCAATACGTTCCAGCGCATGATCGATGCGGAGTGCCACCAAGCCGGCCCTCGCACAAAGGGCATCCGCGCAGCGCGCGATCTGATTTACAAGGGTGAAATCGCGCGGGAGATTGCCGAGTTTCACCAGCAGCAGGACAGCCTGCTGACCTATGAGGACTTGGCGAACTTCACAGTCTTGGTGGAAGCACCCGAAACCATCCGCTATCGGGATCTGGAAGTCAACAGTTGCGGACCCTGGTGTCAAGGCCCTTCGCTCCTAATGGCCCTGAACGTGCTGGAAGGTCTGGAACTCAGGGCAATGGGACACAACTCAGGGGACTATCTGCATGTTCTACTGGAAACACTCAAGCTGGTGTTTGCCGACCGTGAGGCCTATTTCGGCGATCCCGGCTTCGTGAACGTGCCCATGCAGGGACTGTTGCATGCCGAATACGCCAATATGCGCCGGCAACGGATTGATCCCCACCAAGCGGTGCCTTCCATGCCGCCGTGCGGCGATCCTTGGCTCTTCGAGCCCGACAAGCAGAGTGCCTCTGCCAGGGAGGCTTCGTCAGGAAACTCCAGTGCGGACGGAAAGCTGCCTTGGGAGAGCGACACCACCTATCTCTGTGTAGTGGACAGACAGGGCAATGCCTTTTCCGCCACTCCTTCCGACGGTGTCGGCGGGGCTGCAGTGGTGCCGGGACTGGGCTTCCCGATATCCCATAGGGGCACCCAGAGTTGGCTGGATCCCGATCATGCCTCATCCCTCATGCCGGGCAAACGTCCTCGCCTAACCCCCAATCCGGCCTTGGCCCTGCGCGACGGCCGACCCTACATGCCCTTTGGATGTCCCGGTGGCGACGCCCAGGTACAAGGCATGCTTCAAGTCTTTCTCAACATCGTTGAATTCGGCATGGATCCGCAATCCGCCATTGAAGCCCCGCGGGTCATCACCCACAGCTTCCCAAATTCGTTTTGGCCCCACATCACGCGCGAAGGCGTGGTGACCGTGGAGACGCGGATTGCGGAAGAGGCCAGATCCACCCTGCGGGACAGGGGACACCTATTGGAAGAAGATGGTGAATGGAGCGGGTGGGTCAGCCGCGTATGTGCCATCACCGTGGATTCCGAGTCGGGCATTCTTACGGGAGGCGCCGACCCACGGACTACGGCCTACGCGGCCGGATGGTGAACGGGCATTCCGCCGCCGAACCAACCTGCCGGTTGTCCCCAACCCGACCGAGGTTCCTGCTCCAATCCGCGCTTCAAGACATCTGTTCCCCAGCCGTGTTGGACTTCAGCGCCTTGTCGGTTACCACAGGGATCCAACACCAAGGAACTGGATCTCGGATCGCGGTGTTCAGGATAAGCAGCTTGTATAGCCGCGATGAGCAGCGCCTTCCCAGGCCTGTTCCGCCGACACAGGATTTTTATTCGGACAGTGGCTGGGAAGTATCGTCGCCCTCGTCCCGATGCCCCTCCGGCAACAAGGTCTGCCATTCGGCCTGCTCCAGCAACACGGCCATTACTCTTTGGGCGTGCGGGACTTCTCCGGCTTCCAGCCAAGCATCCCGCAAACGGACGCGAACCGACAGGGGAAGTTTTTCCATGTATTCCAATGTATTGGCGACAGCTCCTTTCAGTTCGCCTTCCCGCTCGCCCTCCTGCCTTTGGACAGCACCGAACTGCTCCATGCTTTCGCGCGGCGAGAAGTGGTCAAGCGGCAGCGATTCAAGGCCACCCAAGGATCCATCCCTGTCGTGCAGGGTTTCGTAGCCGACGTCCGCCGGGTGCTTGTTCATTAGAATCAGTGTGGATTGCGCCAGACTCCCGCAGAGTCTCTGCACCTTCTCAACAATGCCCGTCGCGGACTCCGCAGGCCAAGGTGGGTTGTTGCCGGCGTAAGGAGATTGCTCTCTAAACTTCGTTAGAGCCTCCAACCACGCGGTGTCAGGGAAGCCTCCGGCCCGAACCCTGTACACATCCGGTACTTGGGATGCCAAGGTTTGCAGCTTGTGGTTGTGCCTAAAATCCACCCTGGACGCGCATAGCAGCGCCTTGAGGCAATTTTCCAAGGCCCCATGAGCAGAACGCAGGGCCACAGCCAACTGCGGCTTCCCGCCGCCCACGTTGAAAAGAGCGTTGGCCAAATCGTTGTGGGACGACTGAAGATGCGCTTGGGCCGCAGGCCAAGGATTGTCTTGAGGCATGCGTGGAAGGGGTTCTCCTGAGGCATCGATGCCCCAATACTGGACTTGCCCGGCCATGTGGGGGTGTGATGTGCGGAGTTCCTCGAACTCGGGACGCCGGAATGGGAAAATCTGAATGTATGGCGGGAAGGGACCGTACTGGGCCTTCGCTATTGCCGCTGCCTGTTGATGCAGGGCCAATTCGGAGTCCCTGTCCCTCGACATTCCGATTACGGCAATGTCAATGTCCGACTCCGGCCGCCAATTCCCCATGGCCCGGCTGCCGAAGAGCACCACATCCTGTGTGTCGGGCACCCTGCTTTGCAACATGCTGACGACCGCCACTGCGCGGGGGTCGGGGGCGCGCCCCTTGACATCCGTCGCCGTTCGACCCTGAACTTCGACCGCAGCCATCTCCCGCCTCCTGCTCCTGGCCGGCTTTGTACGGCACCATTCTACCCCCGGCATGACGACAGGATAGACAGGACCGGCACTGTTTCAATCTCGTTGATATGGATATTCATCCACGATGGTTGGACCCGCTCCCTGTGTCCCACCGTGTTCGCTACCGACTGTATTGACGGCTTTCAGCACCCTGTGCCTACCACTACAGATGGCTCGGAACAAAATCAACGAACCTGAAACAGCGCCGACGAGACCTGCATCTGATTTTGCTGCCTGCCTTTCCTCTTGTCGAGGTTGGCCTGCCACTTCCTTGGCTTCACCAGTCGCAATCCGTGCAACAAGGAGTGCATTGGATACAGTGTTGGCTGACCTCTTCTCTCCGAAGGCGTCAAGGATTGCCAGGGTCCCGGCTACGTCGCCATCAACAACAATTTCCGCGATGTCGCGGAGAGCCTACCGGCCGACCAAGTGGCTCCAACGGGCATAGGACGATATGATCGACAACCTCACGGACATCAGTGCCGACATCGCCATGCTTCGGGGCCGCAATGACATCGTTGCCTGGGTCGTGGGGATGACGCCGCGCCCGACACCTTGCCAAGCAGTGCGGCGGGCGAACATGTAGCCACCAGCGGAATACTCCAGCGGGATTGGACCGGCATCGTTAGACAGGGCGATTGCCTCCCAAGGCACGGACGGCAAAGCCGCGGCTGGTGCTTGCCATCAAGATCGCAACCTGCTCCTCAACCGGTTCCACACGGCTGAGTTCACATAACCAACCTTTAGCGGGTATCTCGCCGGTTTCCTGAAAACGGCCCGGGCGAGCCCTCCACGGCACCCGGGACAGGCACACAGGACTCCGTGGAAGGCCTCGCCACATGAAAAAACGCGCAGGGTCACTGGCGATGGTCGTGCGGCTCCCTCCTGGAGAAGAAGTACTTCCCGGTCCCGCTTGCTGCTGCCAGCAGCACGGCAAGGCCGGATACCAGAAGCTGGAGGGCGTCATCGAGCGCGGCAAAGGCGAATACGGCGACGGCCGCGGCCACCAGCATGCGCACCCACTGTTCCGCATACCAGACCTCCCGGGCAGGGGCCTCCTCCGCTACGGATGCGGGGACCCCACCGAGCAGCGCCCCTCGCTGCCAAGGTGCCCCGAACGCGGGCAGCAGAAGCCGGTCCAACCCCCACCAGCCAGCCGTCTTCCAGGCAACCATCACCCCGAGGGCGATCAAGCCCAGGACCGGGTTGGTGCTGGCGGTTCCGGCCAGCATGAAGTTCCAGTTCATCAAGGCGCCGAAGAAGGCTGCCAGGCCCGTAAACGCCCCGACAATCAATCCCAGCCCCACCAGAACTTCACCATAGGCCACCAGCCACCCGACGACGTCATACCACTCGTTGCGGAGCAGGAACTCCAGGAACTGACGGTACCAGTCATAGGCTATGGGGGAACGGCCCTGCTCCGGGATCACGATGGCGCGCTCCCAATAGCCCTTAACGGCCATCCCTCCTCCGGTCCAGGCGGCTTCCCGGGTCTTGTGCCAACCCGCCTCAATCCAACTCACACCCAACCACAGGCGCACGATAAGCCAAAGCCAGGCCCAGTCGGGACTGCTAAACACTGCGTTGACCCAGCGTGGGTTGTTCAACAACACTTTGTCTATCCGGCCCTTGCCTGATTGCTGACCACCTGTCATCCTTCACCTCCAATTCTCACTGGTTCGACCAAGGTACTCGCATCAAGGGTTCAGGGAGCTACCCGCCCTGAACCCTCATCGTGACTTCCGTTGCGACATCGCCACCATCACAAAGCCAACCAACAAAGCCGTACCGCCGGCGATGGCCGCGTTCAAGGCGATCTCGCGCCCATCCTTGCTGTGGAGGATCCCGAAGATGGCAGTACCGGTCCCCATCCCGGCCCCAAGCGCGACGGTCCAGGCAATACCCCTCTTTCCGTCCTTGAAGAACCTCATGTCTTGGTTCCTCCGTCAGTTCGCCGGAGTCAATACGGCCCGGCGGACAATCAGTGCAACCATGGGCCGTGGTGGGCTTGGATTGATGTCAGTCCGGTTCCGCATCACAGCCTCTCTGGCAGTCATGCCCCTTTCCTGTACGTTCTGGATTTATATGTAGGAAATCCAAGGTCGTTTGAACCCTGCGGATCATTGGAAAAGTGTTTGAAATCCAGGGTCGAAACCGGAGACCGGGTTCCGCGACAGGCCTTATTTGAAGAGAAGATACCTCCGGGCCGGCTTTTTGACTGGGGCATTGCCTAGACGATACGAGTTGGGGTCGTGGCCCTGTCAGGGCTTCCCATCGGGACCAGCACCCCTTGCCCATGCATGTCCCGAAAACCGTTCACACTATTGATGGATCATTCCAAGTGTTACTGGCTGTCGGCTTGGTTAAAGGACTGTCAATGAACCGCCGCAGTCACTCCGAATCCATGTGCCTGTTTGAGAGAGGCTGTTCCGGTTAATCCTCTCTACTCTGATGCGCCGACAAGCCCTCCGTGTTGTCCCACGACAGACCGTGTCCTTTGATGCCTGTCAGTAGGGCAGCTGTGTCCACGAGACCGACCCCAAGTTCTTCAGAAACCACCTATTAACTGCCAACCCTGTTGGACGCAGGTTGGCTGCTCCCTGGAATTGGGTAGAATCTAGCCTCGCTCGGCTGCCCGCTGCGAGGTGTGCCTTGCTTCTGGTCAACTGGGCTCTGTCCATGGTTCGCCGCCATAATTGGAGAAAATGACATGAGCAAAGGCAAATTTACGCGTCGCACATTTCTGCAGATGACAGGACTGGGTGTGTCCACCGGCCTGCTTGCAGCCTGTGTGCCGGTCGCGGCACCGTCCGCAGAAGAAGCGGCCATGCCCGAACCCGTCACCGTAACCTTCATGGTGCCCGGAAGCACCAATGAGGATGCCGACTTCGCACCGGTGTTTGAGGAATTCAACAACCGGTATCCCGAGATTGACGGTCAGTACACGCCGGCAGGAACGGGCTACGGCCAGGCCTACAACGACAAGCTGTTGACCATGTTGTCCGGCGGCACCGCTCCGGACACCTTCAAGACCCTGTTTGGGTATTTCGGTTCGCTGGCGGAAAAGGATGTCTACGTCCCGCTGGACGACTACGTGGCGCAGCATCCCGACGAAACCGTCTTCGACGATTTCTTCGATGCCCA
>JAPPAJ010000383.1 GCA_026705565.1 Caldilineaceae bacterium
CAAGAGTGGGGCATGGTCTAAAGCCTGTATCTACTGAGTGCCCAACGAAGTAAGGCATGATGCCGGGAACATGCCCTGCGGACGGCTGCTCATCGCGGCTTTCGCCCCGCAGGGCTGCAACCTGGAGACGCTCGCGGGCATGGCCAGCCGCCGCTGGTCCATCAAGCATGTCTTCGGAGCAGCCAGGCAAAAGGTGGGGCTGGACAGTTGCGAAGCACGCAACGCCGCCGGTTGCACGCCCTGCGCTATGACCCGGCCCTGAAGCTCCGTGAGCGGGGCCCTGCTGCTCTCGGCCGACGGGATGCGGGTGGCCCAACTAACCGCCCACTTCGACTGAACGAACATGCCTGAAGAGCCGCAGCATGAGCCGTAAACGCGGCCTCTGTACGGCTTGAGCATCTCCACCAGGAGCCGCACCACGGAGCGCGGTGTGTAGAACTCACCGCCCTTGCGACCTTCGGCCAACGCGAACTGTTCGAGGAAATACTCGTAGACCTCGCCCAGCACGTCGGTGGCCTCCGCCTCCGCACCTCCGACCTTGATGTTGCTCACAAGATCGACAACCTGTCCGAGGCGGGTCTGGTCAAGGGCTGGGCGTGCGTAGTCCTTTGACAGCACGCCATCAAGCACCGGATTGTCGCGCTCAATGGCGGCCATTGCTTCGTCCACCAGGCGACCGATCTGAGGCTGGCGGGCCGACCTCTGGAGATAGGGCCAGCGTGCCTGAACCAGTACCCAGAAAATATTGTCTCCGCGGTACTCGTCCGGATCCTCCGGATCAGCACCCTCATCCCGAAGGGCTTCGATTCTGGCGTGCGCCTCCTCGAAAGCGTTCGACACGTACTTGAGGAAGATAAGGCCGAGAACGACGTGTTTGTACTTGGCGGCATCCATACCGCCGCGCAGCGCGTTGGCGGTACGCCAGAGTTCGGTCCGGTAGTCGGTAGCGACACCAGAGGATGAGGATTTGGTCACTCCGGCTGTCGTCATCGCTCTCCTTCCACGGTTTTCACCCTGAGCAAGACTGACCGTCACGCGTTTGGGAGTCTTGCCGTCTGGGTCGTAGCCCAGCCACACCAAGATGCCGAGTCCGTCGCTGTTTCCCCGACGGACTCGGTGCCATGGTTGTCATCCGTCAGCCAACCCGTCCCAATTGAAGTTACTGCGTCGGAACTCCACCTGCATCCGCAGAACGACTGCAGTTGGTTGGCCGCCAAATCCCACATCTTGCGCGTTGCAGGGCTGCGCGGCCATCCCGATCCTCCTAACCGGAGCGGACGTTCCAAGCGCCTCATGGTGGTCGAGGCACTTGCAATCGCTGACTCGGATTTCAACCCGCCGACACTTGGACCCACACGATCCCGTCAACGTGTTCAAAGTGACTGTCGGCTGAAACGAGGTCGGCCCCTGTCTCCATTGCGTGGGCGGCTATCCAGACATCGTTGGTAGGAATGGGTCGGCCTTTCGCTCTCAAAGCCGTCGCTATTCTGGAGTAGCGATCTGCGGTGACCGGTCCCACGTTTACGAAGGATGAGTACGGGTTTTCAAGAAAAGATCGGAGATCGGCGGCATTCCGCTCGAATTGCCTTCCTCGCCGGAAGCCATACATCAATTCGCCAACCACGATGGCGGAGAATAAGAGCTCGTCGGCTCTCTGCACCAACGCCGCGACCTGCTCGTGCCCCCGCATAAGCAGGGAGTAGGCGTTGGAGTCCAGTAAAAGCCTCATTTCCAGGCTGCCTCGTCAATGGTCTCGAACTCCTTCAGAGCACAATCCAATTCATCCGCCTCTGCCGCAGTCCAGGTGCCTATCAGATGGTCCAATGAAGAACCAATGGTGTCCGTCCTTTCCGCTCCGTCTGCCAAGCCAGCCCCTTTCCGCAGCAACTTGAGGGCGGCTTGATTCAGGGATATTCCTTCTCGCTTTGCCAAGCGACGCAATCTCGCACTCAGAACATCGTCGAAGCCCCTGACCGTGATTTGATTCATCCGGCGCCACCTCCCTTGAGGCATAAGTGATGCAAAGTGCATCATACCATCTGAGCCTGGCGCGATGCGGCCCCTGCCATGAGGCTCTTCCTTGCAACTACCGGTGCATAGGTCTTGATTGAAAGGGCGGGGACAGTTACACGGCGGGGGCGATCCCATTGGGAACCCGAAGACCCGTGAACCAGGCAGGCAAGGGCCTGTGAGGGATGGCAAGACCTCCTGTGGTCACGGTGTCAACCTTGGTTATAAACCCGAATGATAGAGGGCTTAGTGAACGCCAATCACGCAACCGGCCTGCCCCTCTCACTCCATGGCCCGGAGGGGCAGTGTGGGAAGTGAATGCGGTAATCGACACCGGCTACAGCGGTTCCCTGACCTTGCCGCCTGCACTGGTCTCGGAGTTGGGGTTGTCCTACGCGTTCAGTAGCCGCGCGACCCTGGCTGACGACACGTAAGTTGGCTTCCGAATACACCAGGTTACGGTACTTTGGGACAGTAAGTCGTTGCATACAGAAGCCGATGCTGTAGGCAGCACGCCACTTGTGGGCATGACGTTGCTCGACACCCACAGCCTGTACATGGAAATCGCCAATAGCGGACGCGTAAGCCATACAGCCGATTGGCCTATAGACCGGCCTGGTTCAACTCATCCTGCAGCGCGCGCAAGCGATGGTAGCGTTCCCGGAACTCGGCCATGAAGTCGGTCCACGCCGGTTCCCGTGACATCTGTCGATACAGATCCCGCATCGTGGTCAGGTAGGTACATGCCTGCTGGTATCGCTCCCGACCGCGAGCCTCCACCAACTCCTCCGCTTGTTCCCGGTAGAGCTCGGCGGCGGCCTGGGGACGTGTCTCCGCCGCGGCTTCGGCCACTCGCATCCACTGGCCATAGTAAAAACCGCGACTGGGTTGGCGTACCGATTTCAACGCCAAGTCTATTTCGCCTTCGTCCAGATGGATGTCCGTCAACAGGCCGTATTGCCGGGCGGTGGCCCACTTGGCCAGCAACTCCGGGCGTGTTTCCTGCCAGATACCGAGGCGCTGGGATAACTCCCGTACGTCCTGGTACGCGGCAAGGTCTTGGCGTTGTTCGAGCAACTGTTTGGCCAGGACCAGGGCCTCGGCCAGTTCCCCGCGCTCTTCGTGCTGCTCCTTGAGCCACGCCGTCAAACCATCAATGCGGGTCGTTTCGATTCTCTCGATCACCAACGATTCCAACCTGCGGCCATGGCCATGTGCGCCGAATATCCCCGCCAAGGTCAGCAATTCCATGTCTCCGGCCCGACCGGCTTCGACCAACCCCTCGTCCAACCGCCCCAGCGTCAGCAGGCGATCCACCAAGTCGTCCAAGAGGCCGCTCTCACGGCAGATCTCCAGGAAGGCGTCGTCGTCCAGGTGGTCGGCCTCCAAGTCCAACAGGATGCTGCCGTACGATCGGCGTCGAAAGCCGTCGTACTCACCTGTGGCTGCCTGCATGGCGGTCCGCGCCCAACCGGCCACGACCCTCTTCTCGTCGTCGTCGGCATGTTCCAGTATGAGTTCATCCACTTCATCCGCAAAACCGTACCCTCCATAGTCCAGGTCCAAACGGAATATTTCAAAGAGGGCTTGCAGGGCGTTCTCCCTGGCCGCAGCATTGCCGTCCTCCGCGGTCAGGCAGTAGCCAAGCCCTTGGACGCACCGGTTCACGAGGCCGTGCATTTCCTCGCCGTCTTCGTCGTACATCATCTCAAAATGCTCAAACATCGCCTGTGCCACCGCCTGGTACACGATGCCGGCGTTGGCGTAATCGGACTTGGCCAGAAAGTTGTCGCCGGAGCCCAATACCACGTTGATGTCCCCGACACCGCCCCAACCGTCAAAACCGGATTGGATGGCGAGCTCTGCCTGCCGACGGTAGCTTTCCGGGTCGACCAAGGGGCTGCTCCGGTCGGCTTCGGTCGGAGTCGCCTCCAGCAGGGCCTCGAAGGCGGGGTGGGCCTCCACCATTTGCTTGATGAGGGCAATCAGTTCCGGCTTGCTGCGTCGCTCCAGGTTCGTGTCCAGTTCTTCCATCTCCCGGAAGGAATCGGGATCATCCAACCAAGTGAGGAGCAGTGCCGCGACGTGCTTGCAATGTCCGCCGCCACCCACCGGGCAGGAACAATCGGCCTTCTTGATCCCTTCGGTGCCGTAGGCAACCCACAAGCGGTAGGGTTGGGGCCTGGAGCCTTGACACCAGGCCTTGAGGGTGTTGCCTTGAAGGCGCGGCTCGAGGATGTCCCCACGCTTGAAGTAACTGCGGCCGCGTTGGAAGCTTCGTGAGCCCACCCAATCGGATATGGCCCCTTCGTTCACTGCAGGAAAAGGATGGGCAGGCATTGTTTCAATCTCGTTGATGCGGATTCCGTTCACTGCCAACAGGCCGGCTTCCCGGTGTCCCGTCGTATCGATTCCAACTGTTTTGACAGCATTCGGTACGGTGTACCCATCGCCGCCTATGGGTTTCCCTGAGCAAAATCAACGAAAGTGAAACAGTGCCCTGTTCGGCAGCTGCGGGATGCGGCACACTGCAGCCACCCCTCCGGCGGGATGACAGGCAACTGGGGCCGACCACACAGGGCCGCGGGCGACACGAAGTGGGCGAAGCGCGGATTCCAGAGACCGTGCCCGACACCGGCTACAGCCACTGGCGCCAGGTTACAGACCGGCTTTGCTCAACTCATCCTGCAACGCGCGCAATCGACGGTGGCGCTCCCGCAATGCGGCTATGAAGTCGGTCCACTCCGATTCCTGCGACATCTGTCGGTAAAGATCCCGCACCTTGGTCAGATGGATACATGCCTCTTGGTATCTTTTCCGACCGCGAGCCTCAATCCACTGCTCCGCCTGTTCCTGGTAGATTTCAACCGCGGCCTGGGGGCGTGTCTCCGAAGCGGCCTGGGCCACTCGAATCAGCCGATCACCGGCATAGTGGGACACCTGCTCGAGTTGCCGCACCGTTTTCAACGCCAGATCAATTTCGCCTTCTTCCAAGTAGACATCGGTCAACACGCCGTATTGCCGGGTGGCAGCCCACTCGGCCAGCAATTCCGAACGTGTTGCCTGCCAGATACCGAGGCGCTGGGACAACTCCCGTACATCCTGGTACCTGGCAAGGCCGGGGTATTGATCGAGCAACTGTTTGGCCAGGACCAGAGCCTCGGCCAGTTCCCCGCGTGCCTCGTGTTGATCCTTGAGCCACACCACCAAACCATCGATGCGGGTCGTTTCGATTCTCTTGGCCACCAACGGTTCCAACCTACGGTCGTAGCCATGTGCGCCGAATATCTCCGCCAGGGTCAGCAAGTCCGAGTCCCCGGCCCGACCGGCTTCGGCCAACGCCTCGTCCAACCGCCCCAGCGTCAGCAGGCGATCCACCAAGTCGTCCAAGAGGCCGCTCTCACGACAGATCTCCAGGTAGGCGTCGTTGTCCAGGTGGTCCGCCTCCAAGTCCAGCAGGATACTGCCGTACGCTTGGCGCCGATAGCTGTCGTACTGGCCTGTGGCTGCCAGCATGGCGGTCCGCGCCCAACCGGCAACGACTCTCTTCTCGTCGTCATCGGCATGTTCCAGTATGAGTCCCTCCGCCTCATCCCCCAAACCGTACCCGCCATAGTCCAAGTCCAAACGGAATACTTCAAAGAGGGCTTGCAGGGCTTGCTCTCTGGCCGCAGTGTTGCCGTCCTCGGCAGTCAGGCAGTTTCCAAGCCCTTGGACGCATCGGTTCACTACTTCGTGTATATGCTCGCCTTCTTCGCCGTACACTATCTCAAAATGCTCAAACACCTCCTGAGCCACCGCCTGGTACACAATGCCGGCGTTGGCGTAATCGGACTTGGCCAGGAAGTTGTCGCCGGAGCCCAATACAACATCGAGGTCCCCGGCACCTCCCCAGCCCCAATCATCAAAACTGGTTCGGATCGCCAATGCTGCCTGCCGACGGTAACTTTCCGGGTCGACCAAAGGGCTGCTCCGGCTGTCTTCGGGCGGAGTCGTCGCCAGCAGGGACTCCAAGTTGGGATGAATTTTCACCATTTGCTTGATGAGGGCAATCAGTTCCGACTTGCTGTGTCGCTCCAGGTTCGTGTCCAATTCTTCCACCTCCCGGAAGGAATCGGGTTGGTCCGACCAGGTAAGCAGCAACGCCGCGACATGCTTGCAACGTCCGCCGCCACCCACCGGGCAGGAACAATCGGCCTCCTTGATGCCTTCGGTGCCGCAAACAACCCACAAGTGGTAGGGTTGGGGTCTGGAGCCTTCACACCAGGCCTTGAGGGTGTTGCCTTGAAGACGCGGGTCGAGGATGGCCCCACTCTTGAAGTAACTGCGACCGCGTTGGAAGCTTCGTGAGCCTACCCAATCGGATATGGCCCCTTCGCTCACTGTGGGGAAGGGATCACGCATGTTTGCCTGTTCCTTGATTCCTTGCAATTCCCCACAGGCAGCCGTATGGGAGAAGTCCCTGACGGCAACACCTCCCACCATGCAGCCGCCCTTGGAACGCGGATCTTGCGGGCACACCCCGGGCGGGCCAAGTTGCTGGTCGCGGGGTGGACCGTCAGGCTCGTCGACAAGGGCAGCCAAACATCAAGGTACGCCCTTTGCGGATGCCATCGGGCAAAGGAGGTAGTCAGTATAGTGGACAGCTGGACCGCGCGATCCGGCAATTCCGTGCCGAGCTGCTGCGCAGTGTGCCCGGAGAGAACCCCGGTCGTGGCCGCCGTGCCTACGTTCTGATTGTCGGAAGTGAACCGTCACAACGGGTGTAGGATTGCCACGCCGGCCGGTGCGTCCCCCTGAACCGAGGCAGGAGTCGGTATCAGTACCGCGCCTGAGGGAGGCGCGCTTCCGTAGGCAATCCCCTGCATCGTCACCGTGACCGGCACCGGATGACGCCGGCGCAGGGCTACAGACCAGCGTTGTCCAACTCATCCTGCAGCGCGGGCAATCGACGATGGTGTTCCCGAAACCCGGCCATGAAATTGGTCCACACCGATTCCTGGGACATCCGGCGGTAAAGGTCCCACACCTTGGTCAGGTAGACGCACGCCTGCTGGTAGTTGTCCCGGCCGCGCGTCGCGACCAACCTTTCCGCCTGCTCCCGATAGATTTCAACGGCTGCCTGGGGACGTGTCTCCTCCGCGGCCCGGGCCACCCGCATCAACCGGTCGCCGCCATGGGAAAACACCTGCCTTTGCCGTCGCACCGATTTCAACGCCAGGTCTATTTCGCCTTCTTCCAGATGGATGTCGGTCAACAGGCCGTATTGCCGGGCGGCAGCCCACTTGGCCAGCAACTCCGGACGCGACGCCTGCCAGACGCCAAGGCGGCGGGAAAGCCCCTGCACTTTCCGGTACCCGGCAAGGTCGAGGTGTTGCCCGAACAGCCGTTGGGCCAAGACCAGGGCCTCGGCCAGCTCTCCCCGCTCTTCGTATCGATTCATGAGCCACTCCACCAAACTGTCTTCGCGGGTCGTTTCAACTCGCTTGACCAGCAACGGTTCCAGCCTGCGGTCGTAGCCACATTTGCGGAATATCCCTGCCAGGGCCGGCAAGTCCGAGTCCCCGGCACGGCCGGCGTCGGCCAATGCCTCGTCCAACCGTCCCAGCATCAGCAGGCGGTCCACCGAGTCCTCCAGGCGGCCGCTCTCGCGACAGAATTCCAGGAAGGCGTCGTCATCCAAGTGGTCCGTCTCCAGGTCCAACAGGAAACGGTCGTACTCCTGGCGTCGAAACTCGTCATGCCGGTTGCCCTCCGGCATGGCGGCCCGCACCCAACCGGCAAGAACCCTCTTCTCCTCGCCGGTGGTCAGTTCCAGCATGTAGTCCTCTGCACCTTCGGTCAAACCGAACTGTCCAATGTCCGCGTGGAAACGGTACATTTCAAAGAGGGCTTGCAGGGCCCTCTCCCTGACCGCAACGTCGCCGTCCCCGGCAGCCAGGCAGTCCGCCAGCCCGTCGACGCACTGGTGTATCACACCCCACAGGTAGTCTTCGTTGTCCAGCATCATGTCGTAGTGTTCCATCAACCCCTGGAGCACCGCCTGGTACACGATGCAGGCATTGGCATGGTCGGACACGTCCAGAAATTCGTTGCCGGTGTCCATGACCGTGTCAATGTCCGCGACAACCCGTCGGGCTGCATTCCGATCATCACCAACGCGTCGGAAGGCGGACGCAATCTGCCGACGGCAACTTTCCGGATCGATCGTCGTACGGCCCCGATCGCCCCCAGGCAGAGCCGCCTCCAGCAAAACCTCCAGGTTGGGTTGAACCTGCAGCATCTGCCGGATGAGGGCAATCAGGTCCGACTTGCCGAGTTGCTCCAGCTGCGCGTCCGGTTGCTCCACCGCACGAAAGGCGTCGGGTTGGTCCAACCAGGCCGCCAGAAGCGCCCCGACGTGCTTGCAACGCCCGCCGCCACCCGCCGGACAGGAACAGTGAGCCTTCTCGATGCCTTCGGCACTGTAGACAACCCACACTCTGTAAGGCTGGTACATGGAGCCTTGACACAAGGCCTTGAGGGTGTTGCCTTGAAGCCGCGGCTCGCTGATGGCCCCGTCCTCAAAGTAACTGCGCCCGAGTTGGTAACTCAGTAGGCCTACCCAGGTCACTATGGCCTTTTCGTTCACTGCCGGGAAAGGATTGCCCATGATCTCCACCGCCTGTCCGTCTGCTTGTTCTTCAGGCTGCCCAATGCAGGGCGTTCACACCAAGTATCCGGCACGATCGTACTTGCAGATGTCGGCTGTGTGTTGAACTGCCGGAAGCCAACTTGGACGGTGTCCCGCCAGATGTCGGCCCCGGTGACGGTGCGGAGGGATGCCACCCGACATTCGATGCGGTCAACGCTCTGCCGGCTGTGTTCCAACCTCAGGCTGCCGGTGGCCAAACGGGAGGCGGTGCCGATGCCCCATCAACGAGATTGAAACAGTGCCGGATGTGGTACCAGGGAGGCGACACCACATAGGATGGATTTATAGACTATAAATCTACCTGTATGGAATAGATGCCATGGGTCTCAGCATCAAGAACAAGGAGACATGCCGGCTGGCCCGTGAGCTGGCGCACCTGACCAGCGAGACCATGACCGAGGCCATCACGGAGGCCCTCCGGGAGCGCCTGGAGCGCATGCGGAGCGAGGGCAGCACTGAGACCCGCGTACAGAGACTTCTCGCCATCGGCTGCCGATGCGCAAGCATGCTGGACGACGGTCCCGCTGCCGTCGAACACGGCGATTTCCTGTATGACGAGCACGGGCTGCCAAAGTGATCGTCGACACGTCGGCGATCCTGGCAATCCTGTTTCGCGAGCCGGACGCGGAACACTACGCCACGGCGATTGCGCTGGCATCGTCTTGCCGCATGTCGGTCGCTGCGCTGGTGGAAGCGACCATGGTGCTCGAGAGTCGCGGCGGTGTCGCAGCCGGGTATGAGCTGGATGCATTCCTGGAAGAGGCGGAGATCAAGTTGGAGCCGGTGACTTCCGAGCAGGCGCAGGTCGCTCGCAGGGCCTGGAGGCGATTTGGCAAGGGCCATCACCGGCCGGGCTGAACTTCGGTGACTGCTTCATCTATGCGTTGGCCCAGGCCACGCGTGAGCCCCTTCTGTTCAAGGGCCGGGACTTCGCGCTGACCGACGTTGAAGTCGCATGACGTTGGCCTCGATCCATCCAACCGGCATCGCCGCGCATGTGGGAAACGGGTCCGTACAGAAGGGAGAAGTCATAGCGGGGCCCGCCAATGATGGGAACGAGGCGAGACATCCGGCCATCTGCGCCCGCGCGTCGGACAAGAGCCAAGGCAGAGAGGACAGGATTTCCATCACTGAGCTGTCGTGTACGCCGATACCGGTTGCCAAAACCTTGAACAGGCCTCCTCCTTATTCAAGGATGTACAATATCCTTGAATAAGGAGGAGGCTAATGGCGCATCTGGAAGCGCGATACTGGGAGGGTCAGGCTGCTGGGCCAACTCGGCGTGATCGCCGTCCCTGCAACTACTCGGTCTACTTGCCCGATACATTGTCCGACCGCCGGTTCGTCCTCGACGGCGACGTGGCCGCAGACGTGGCCGCCGCTGAGACCGCCCTCGTGCGGCTTGACACTGCTGCCTCCGCGCTTGCCAACACCGAGGCGCTGGCCCGGCTCCTGCTCCGCGCGGAGTGCGTCGCCTCGTCTCGCATTGAAGGCTTGGAGGTGGGGGGACGGCGATTGCTCCGCGCCGATGCAGCGCAGCAGCTGGGTGAAGACCCCAGGGATGTCACGGCCACAGAAGTGCTTGGCAACATCAACGCGATGGTCTGGGGGGTGCACGGCGTGGAGCCCGGCAGCATGATGACGGCGGAGAGTCTGCTGGAGGTGCATCGCCGTTTGCTGGCCGGTACCCGTCTTGAGGAACACGGGGGCCGCATTCGCGACATGCAGAACTGGATTGGCGGCAGTGATTACAATCCTTGCTCCGCAGATTTCGTGCCCCCGCCGCCAGAAAGAGTGGCCCGCCTTCTGGACGATCTGTTCACCTTCTGCAACGATGACTCGCTTCCGGCGTTGGCGCAGGCGGCCATCGCCCATGCGCAATTCGAGACCATCCATCCGTTCGTGGACGGCAACGGACGCATCGGACGGGTACTGTTTCACTTGATCATGCGCCGCCGAGGGCTCGGGCTGCGCATTCTGCCCCCGATCTCCCTTATCCTTGCTACGTGGTCGCGGGACTATGTTGCCGGCCTGACTGCGACCCGCTACGTCGGCTCCCCGGACTCCAACGAGGCCCATGCCGGAGCTAACCGGTGGATCGCGCTCTTCGCGTCGGCATGCCACCGGGCGATTGATGACGCCAGCCACTTTGAGGAGCAGGTACACACATTGCAGAAGTCCTGGCATGAACGGGCAGGACATGTTCGTCGCGACTCGGCGGCTCGCCTGCTCATCGAAGCACTCCCGGCGGCACCGGTGCTTACAGCCTCCACCGCTGCAGAGTTAATTGGACGGTCGTTCCAGGCAGCAAGCCAAGCAATAAATCAACTCATGGAGGCGGGAGTTTTGACACAAGTTACCGTCGGCAAACGTAATCGCATATTTGAAGCCCCCGAGTTGATTGAGGCCTTCACCGCGCTGGAGCGACAGCTCGCGAGCCCCGAGGGCAACACGCGCATCTCCAGACCTGCCCGGCACGTTCCTCGACAGTAGGGGGAGAACTCACCAGCCGGGCTCCACCGGGCCTTGTACGGCAAGGAGGCAGGAAATTGACTGCTGGAAGCAACGACTAGCCCATCCGACTTGAACCCCAGGAGGCCTGTCCTCCGTCGACCGCCCTAGTCGTCGGATTCCAGGGGGCCACACTCGTACTTGCACCGACGGTGCTGAACGTGGCCACTGCGGTCCGTTCTTCCGGGCTCGATGACACCTACCTGACTTGGAGTGCCTTCGCTGCACTGCTGATCAGCGCGGCGTTGCAAGCGTTCCAGTTCTGGCGGTTCGGCGCAGGCCATATTGTGCTCACCTGTCCCGTGGCGCTCTTCATCGGGATCATGGTGGCGACCGTCACCTCGGCCGGACCGTCAACCTTCGCGAGCCTAGTGGCCGTCTGCTGCGTGATCCAGATTGCGCATGCCCGGTGGTTGCCAACACTGCGCCGAATCTTTACGCCGGTTGTTACGGGGACGTTGGCCATGCTGATCACCGTTAGCGTGCTGCCCATCGCGTTCGACAGCGTTCAGAACCTGCTGGCGGGTTCTCGATATTGTCAAGCTTGGTGGAGCTGGGGGGACTCGAACCCCCGGCCTCCACAGTGCGATTGTGGCGCTCTCCCAACTGAGCTACAGCCCCGTGCCGATGCATCGGCGTATCCGAATGGAGCTTATGGGACTTGAACCCATGACCTCCACAATGCCATTGTGGCGCTCTCCCAACTGAGCTAAAGCCCCTTGATTTGGGAAGGCGATTGTACAAAGGGCAGTACCCGGAGTCAAAGCTTGCTCCTGCCCATTCTCTACACCTTTGGTACAACGCAACTGCCGTCGCGCCCTGCAAGTCGTCGCTTGCCGGATCCGCGACCCGATTGTGTCATGCCGAGCGAAAATTGGCACACTCCTCGCAAACTGACTGGGGCACCAACCCCCAACGCATCAGGTAGTCGAACACAAAGCAGCCTGCGCAAAAACCCAGAAATGCCTCAAGCGCGGCGAACAAGATCAGTACGGCAAGGACGACATTCGCCGCGACCGGTGATCCTGCAACGAAGTGCAGTACCAATGCGGCCACCGAGAAGCCAAGTCCCACAGTTTGGGCGAAACGCTTGGGCGGTCCGGGCACCAGCTTCGGCTCGCCTATGCGCGGCGCAATAACTCTGGTCGCCAGGAGTCCCATCGGGCTCAATGTAGGACCGGTCGCCACTCGTGCCAAAAAGCCGTAGGCAAGGACGAACATTAACCATGCCTGGCCTGTCAATATGGTCGCGAGGGACAGGCCGACTACCAATCCCGCGACAACCCTGGCAGCTACTTCGTTGACCGGATTGGGAAAGCTGAAGACGTATCGCATGGCAGCCTCAAACTTGCGGTGGATTTGTCTCAAGGCCTCTTGTGGCAACGTTGCCCAGTAGTGAACACTACCCGGTTATTGCAAGGACGCGAGCCATGAACATCCTGCTGACAGTTGACTTGGTTTGTGTTAGTCCAAGCGTACCAAGTTGCTGGTCCCGGTCGTACGGACTGTTGCTGCGCTGTGCCCAGACATTCTGATCGGCATTCCGCATCGCGGGTTCCAGTGCTGACAAGCAACTGCACTCCTCAGCTTTGGTGTCGGCGCGCCGACACGCACCGTAACCTGGAAACACCCGATCAACCGACAATGGCGCGCCCTGTCTATCGTGGCGGCGAGTGCCGATCATGAGTACCACGTCCACACCGGTATTACGTCGAACTCGCTTTGCCGATGACTCCAGCGGAGTATATCACCGGTGAACAGGTGCCGGTCGTGCATGTGGATGTGGATACGGGATCTGGCCCTTGTTGTGGCCTGGCACAGGGATTCCGATCTCCCTCCGGCTTCCACAGTGCGATTGTGGCACTCTCCCAACCGAGCTCAAGCCTTCCGAACAGGAAGATGGGTACAGAGGGACTGGGCTCGAAGTCAAAGGATGGCCGACCCGCGTAGTTCCGACCACCGTCTTTAGGCAAAGGGGGGATGTTGTCCTTCCAGGGATGGGCGATCACCGCCTCCTCGTTGAGGTCCGTGCCCCATCCTGGAGCATCAGGAACCATCAGGTGGCCATCCCACGGACATCAAGATGTATCTTGACATTTCTGCCTGCCTGGACGGAAATAGCACAAACAGGGAGAGGAGGGAGCTCATGGCCACCAAACGAGTAAAGTTCTCCAGTCAGGTGTCACCAGACCTGCTGGCCGGAATGAGGGCAATCGCCAAACATGAAGGACGCCACTTTCAGTCCGTGCCACGAGATATCCGCCATAGGGTTTATTGACATCGGAGGGCATGTTGATCCGTCGG
>JAPPAJ010000166.1 GCA_026705565.1 Caldilineaceae bacterium
CACCTTCACGATGAGTTCGGCCCGGTCCCATGGCCTACATCCGACAGGTCGGCAACCGCGTGGTATTCAAGCGTCTGGGTTTCCTGCTGGAGGTTCTGAATGTCCATGCTCCTGAGCTCCTCCGGGCATGCGAGGACAGCATGAGTTCCGGTGTCAGCCGATTGGATCCCGGTCTGCCCAACAGGGGGCCTGTAGCGTGGCGCTGGAATCTGCGGGTGAACAGAACGATCCAACCCGCAGAGATGTTCAGTTGATCGCCAGAACGGAGCTCAACGAGAGAATCAGGGAATGGGGCATCTGGGAGAACGTAATCGAGACGGATTACGTCATGTTGCAGTTGGCAGGCTGCTAAAGAATGGGTTTTGGATGCCATCGGAACCACGAGGGGGAGCGGAATCGGGTGTGTCGGTGGTCCGAAGAGCTCTGAAACCCCCAGCAAGGCCTCTACATGCGGTCTTCTCGGACTCCGCAGGCCCTCTGGTACCCTTTTGGGGCGCGCAGGGCCCTCGGTGGCTTATCCGGACGACCCGGCCGCCTCCGGCTTGGCTAGGCGGTTGGACGTTTCCATGTGGAAGCAGGGCACCGAAACATGTCCAGTGAGGGGCAATCCTTCTGCCAAGGAAGCGGGCAGGCCACATGACGGGTCACGCTTCTTCTTCCACTGATTGGGATGCATCGGGGTTGATTCCTCCCTTCGATCCTGAACACCCCACTCATCCCAACCGATCACCCTATCGGAAGTCTCTATCTGACTTCGTGGTGGAATTCGGATTAAGCAAGTTGCGCCGCGACTTGCTAGCCAGTCTTCTGGACTTTCGAGATGCCCTTCATCAAGCCCAACTGACACGGGGGTTCCAGTGGATCAACGGCAGTTTTGCGGAGCATGTAGAAGTAAGGCAAGACCGTGATCCCAAAGACATAGATGTGGTCACGTTTTTTACGTCCCAGATGATTACGATACACAGAGAAATCTGCTCGATGCCCATCCTACATTGTTTGAGCCCGAATGGGGTCCTTCTGGCTCAATTCACTCGTATTTTCACCAGTTAAACACTACTGAATTTGAAGCTCTTGTCCATCAGGCAGTGTATTGGTACAGTCTTTGGTCGCATACGCGAGAGGGAACCTGGAAAGGTTTTCTGGAGGTGGATTTGGCTCCAGTTGACGATATGAATGCGCGACAACAGTTGGAAGTAATGGGTACCCAGGAGAACCATCAGTCATGAACGTGCACGAGTTTCGTTTCCTGCTGGCAGATCGAAGTGCCCTGCAGGAACTGCTGGATGCAACACCCCTCGAAAATATCATTGATCGGCAAAGTCTGAAAGGACGCCTCAGATTGGTAGAACAGGAACTGGAATCCCATAAAGGCACTTCCCATCATCTAGTCAACGCACGCCTGACGTTCGGGGGACGTCCGGTCAGGGATCATCACAGCATCAAGGCTGACTTTGGTCTCCGAGCTGCGAAGGCTTTTGCCGATGCGATAGACCGCGTCGGGGCTAGCCTGCATGGCCCTGTGGCTGCAAAGGGACCTGTTCCCCACCGTGACAAACATGCACTGGTGATCACGCGCATGGTGCACGGATCATTCGGTTTTGAACTGGAAGCTGCTGACCCTCATCCCTTCCTGATCACAGACGTGCATCCGGTACAGCAGGCTTTCACGAAGATCCGTTCCATTCTGGAAGCATCGGCCGAGCTCGAAACCGACGATGAATTGACGGAAGCGATAATCGAAACTGATGACAGGGCCCGAGAGGCCGTACGTGCTTTTCTCCAGACCGTGGCTGACAATGAGGCGGTGTGTGCGTTTGAAGTGGGTGGTCGGAAAGTTGAGTTCCGTAATACAGAACAGGTCAGACACGGTCAGCAGCGACTGCACCGGAACAATATCCAAGAGAAGGAAGTCAAACTCTACGGCAGGTTCGAGGGTTTTCTGCCTCAGTGGATGGAAGCTGAATTCCATTTGGATCCGAACCGGCATGCGGATGAGTCTGAAACTGTCATTCGTCCACGGGTGGATTCGTCCGTGACCAAGGATGTGAACATCAACTCCATACTGAAAAAACCTGTCCGACTCGATGCTCGCAGCTGGCGTGTGGGACAAGGCAAGCCGCGCTATACGGTTACGGGGTGCCAAGTAGTGCAGGAAAGTGCGGATGGAACCCCCTGATGTCGCAATGTCTCTGGTATGCAGCGTGTCTGGGGCGTCGTTTCAGGACCCCATCCCGGAACTCGGTCGCACACGCTGGGGACCGACTGCGGCTGCGATACTCAGGACTGTGTGCGGGACCTCCGGGCGCGGCGGGTAACCTCGCATGTCGCCCGGAAGACGCAGCACTCGGCCATTGACAGTCGCATGACGCGCCATTCCGGCTATGCGGTGAGCCTGCGCGTCCGCAAGCGGGCGGAGGAGGTCTTCGGCTTATGGGTCAGCACTACCTGTTCGGCCATGGTGTCTCACCTCTGTCCGGAGCAGGCAAATCAGATCCGGAGAGGGCTGCCCCTGTTTTCGGGCATCTCGACGACTTGCGTGTGGAGGCATTCCCGCCCGTCCCGAACCTTCGGTTTCCGAGGATGGCCGGCATCCCGCCTATAATCCGTCAACTTCCCCGATTCCCATCCCTGATATGCATTTTTGGCAACGTCTGGCCACCTCCGCCCGTGAGCGGCGCTCCCTGCTGTGCGTAGGGCTTGATCCAGTAGTGGAACGACTGCCGGAAGCGTTCTGCCGACCGGGTCGCTCCATCGCCGGCAACCTGTTGGCCTGGAACACCCACATCATTGAAGAGACGGCGGAGTGGGCGGCGGCCTACAAGCCCAACCTTGGGTTCTATCTGGCTCATGGCGTTGACGGGCTGCGACTACTGGAGGACACCGTGGCCCGGATACCGTCGGACCGACCGGTGATTCTGGATGCAAAGTTCGGCGACATCGGCGCCACTGCGGAAGGCTATGCCCAATTCTGTTTCGGAACCTTGGGGGTCGGTGCCGTCACGCTCAACCCCTATCTGGGCAGGGACGGCTTGGCCCCGTTCCTGGATTGGCCGGACAAGGGCTGCTTTGTGCTGGCCCACTCGTCCAACCCGGATGGACAAGCCTTTCAGGGCCGAAGTCTTGACGGAGAGCCCTTGTTCATCCAGGTTGCCCAGACGGCGCGGACTTGGGGACCGAACAGCGGTCTCGTTGTGGGTGCGACCGATCCACGGTCCTTGCGGCAGGTGCGCGCGGCAGTACCGGACCTGTGGTTCCTGGCTCCGGGCATCGGTACGCAGGGAGGTGTGCTCGAGGAGAGTCTGGCGGCCGGCTGGATTTCCCGGGATGTGCCCGGCGTACTCTTCAATGCCAGCAGCAGTTTGGCGCAGGCACGGGAACCGGCGGAAGCGGCTGGTCGGCTGGTCCGCGCCATGCGATCGCAGATGGACGCATTGGTGGCGACATAGGATGTGCATCGAGCTCCGCGGACAGGCATGTCGGCAAATCGATGGCTGCCCTTGAAGTTCCAACCGGCCAACGGCCGGAGCCCCGGCTGCAGTTGTGCCAACTGGATAGGGAGTCCGATCCGTTGACCAGAGACTGTACCGGATGCCAACCGAAGGGAACATAACGGTGCAGGCATCCGATAGTTCGCTTCGCTCCGAACCTCTTATGGCAGGGCCAGGCATTCCCAGAGCCAGGCCGTTTGTCAAATGGGCGGGCGGCAAGCGAAGTCTGGCTGCTCTGATCTGGGAGCAGGCACCGACTGACTTTGGCGACTACTATGAGCCGTTCGTCGGTGGTGGCAGCGTGTTCTTTGCGATGCCCGAGCGATCAGGCATGACTTACCTGTCGGACGTCAACAGGGAACTGATCACGGCCTACAAGGTAATCCGCGACGACGTGGAGAACCTGATTGACGCGTTGCAGAAGCACGCGCGTGACCATCATGCGGACGAGGGCTACTACCTCCGGGTCAGGGCTCAGGAGTCTGAGACTCCGCTCCAGGTGGCTGCACGCTTTATCTATCTCAACAAGACCTGCTACAACGGTCTGTACCGAGTGAACAGGGCCGGGAAATTCAACGTCCCCAAGGGCAGCTACAAGAACCCCAGGATTTGCGATGCCGAGGGCATTCTTCAGGCCAGCACGGCGTTGGCACATGCCGGTGTCAGTGTGGAAACGTTCGACTCGATTGCGCCGGAGGCCGGAGACTTCGTCTATTGCGATCCCCCGTACGATGGTACGTTCACGGGCTACGTGCCCGGGGGGTTCGGAGACGGGGAACAGGAGTTGCTCCGGGACACTGCGGCCGGTTGGGGCCAACGCGGCGTTCATGTCATGATCAGCAACTCGGACACGCCACTGATCAGGGACCTGTATTCTGGACCGGTGTTCCGGATCCGCGAAGTCTCGGCTCCACGATTCATCAACAGCAACGGGGAAGGCCGCGGCAGTGTTGTGGAACTTCTGATAACGACCTATGACTGAGGGGACGCGCGCCAACCGATCCGGGTTCCGACTGGAGTCCTGGGTGGAGGATCACTTACAGGAATGCGGTTACAACGACGTTTCTGCCAAAGCGTTCGGGGAGCAGAATGGAGACGACGAACCGTGTTTCGCGAAGCAGTGTGTCATCGGGCAGAGCATCTACGGAACGAGACGGAAAGTGGACTTTGTATTGCGTCATCCCGAACTCTGGCCGGCCGGCCTTGTAATTCAGTGCAAGTGGCAGGCATCATCCGGTTCGGTGGATGAAAAGTATCCGTACGAGCTGGCCTGCGTCAATCATTTGACCTTTCCTACCATCATTGTTCTTGATGGAGGCGGATACAAACCGGGAGCCAAGGAGTGGCTGCTCGGACAGGTTGGTTCCGGCAACCTACGGCACGTGTTTGACATGGGGCAGTTCGCCAGGTTTTGCAGCAGGGGAGGAATTTGATGAACACCACGGGCGCGCCCAACTCCGGCTTGTTCGATCTTCTCCTTGAGGTACAGGCACTGCAGTTCGGGGAGTTCACCCTGACCAGCGGCGCGAAGTCGCCCATCTACATGGATCTGCGTCGCGTCGGGAGCCATGCGGGTCTGCTGCGCCTCTGTGCCCTGGGAGTCAAGGACCAGCTGGATCCGCTGGCGCCGGACCGGATTGCGGCCGTCCCGATGGGTGCTCTGGCCCTGGGGGGCGCGGTGACCGTTGAGTCCGGCGTCCCGCTGATCTTCACGCGCTCGGCGTCCAAGACCCATGGTTTGCAGCGGCAAATCGAAGGGCTGTTTCAATCCGGCGAAAAGGTCGCCATCGTCGAGGATCTGGTCACTACCGGCGGCAGTGTGATTGAGGTCGCGGACATTCTGCGCAATGCGGACCTGTCGGTTACCGACGTGGTGGTGCTGACCTGCCGCAATCGACAGGCCGAGGTCCGGTTGCGGGAGGCGGGCCTCCGGATGCATGCCGTGTTCGACCTGCGCGAAGCCGTGGACCACTTCCTGGTCGGTGGCCACATATCCCCTGAACAACACCAGGCCGTAGTGCAGGTTCTGGAACCCCAGAAGTCCCTCCAATCTGTTGCAGGGGAACATGCATGACCCGGGATTTCACCTCCGCCGAGAATCGGGTGTGGAACAGCATCCTCGAGTCGTACCAGCCCGAACCCATTGCCGGCGACTTCACCGGCAAGCACATCGTGACGGTGGACCAGTTTGCTCGCGAGGACCTGGTCCAGCTCTTCGAGGCCACCCTGCGGCTGGAGCAGCGCATTCGCAACCGGGACCGGGGTATCGGCGAGGTGGCCCACGGAGCCATTACGGCCCAGTTGTTTTTCGAGGCCAGCACGCGCACGGATCTATCGTTCCAGTCCGCTGTCAGCCGGTTGGGTGGACGCTCCATCGGAGCCAGCAACGGCATCGAATTTTCGTCCGTCCACAAGGGCGAGGACCTGCCGGACACGGTGCGCGCCGCCGGCTGCTACGCGGATGTCATCATCCTGCGCCATAACGTGGAGGGGGCGTCTCTGGTCGCCGCCTACTTCCTGGACATCCTGCGCAAGCAGATTCAGCGCCAGCCGGTGGTGATTTCAGCCGGTGACGGCACCGGCGAGCATCCCACCCAGGCCCTGCTGGACGCCTACACGATCTTCAAGCGCAAGGGTGGCCTGGGCGGTCTCCGGATCTCCATGGTGGGGGACTTGCGTTTCGGCCGCACGGTGCACTCCCTGGTCAAGTTGCTTTGTCTCTACACGGGCGAGGACATCCAAATCAATCTGGTGTCGCCCGAGGTCCTGAGACTGCCGGAACCCTTGCGGGAGCAAGCCCGGGCCTCCGGGTTGACAGTGAAGGAAACCGGACACCTGCGCGAGGTGTTGTTCGACAGCGATGTCATCTATTGGACGCGCATCCAGGAGGAGCGGTTCGACTCGCGGGACGACTACGACGAGGTCAAGGACGAGTACGTCATGCTCCCCGAGCTACTGTCCCAGACCCCGATCAACACCGTCCTGATGCACCCGTTGCCGCGCAAGCATGAAATGGGCACGGCTTCCGACAAGCTGAACCTGGACCTGGACCAGCGCTCCATCTACTTCCAGCAGATGGAAAACGGCATGTTCATTCGCATGAGCCTGATCGCGCTGGTCCTGGGCCGCTGGGTCTGAAGGACATCGATCCCATGAGCATCCTCAGGATTCCCGGCCCCCTGGATCCGCATGTCCATCTGCGGGGCATGGACTGGTCGCACAAGGGTGACTTTGCCACGGAGACCGCGGCCGCCCTGGCCGGCGGCTATACGGCGGTCCTGGACATGCCCAATACCCCGCCCGAAACTGCCCGGCCGGAAGCCCTGGCCCGGAAACGGCGGGAACTGGCTCGCACAGCCCATTGCGATTGGGGGGTCTACTACGGGGCTCATCCCCAAGGCAACCTCGAAACCTTCCCCAAGGCCTTCCAAGGCGTCGTGGGCCTGAAAATCTACTGCAATCCGACCACTGGCTTCATGTACATGCGGGGCCAGACCCGGGAGGAGCACTTCGCGGCCTGGCGAGATCATGGCCTGGTGGCGGTGCATGCCGAGGAGGAAGAGGTCGCGGCCGTTCTGGAACTGGTGGACCGCTATCGGATCCGTACACACTTCTGCCATATCAGCACCCGAACGGAGCTGGACATGCTGCGCGCGGGCAAGCGGAAGGGCTTGCCCATCTCGGCCGGTGCCTGTCCGCACCACATGTTCCTGACGGAACTGGACCTGCCGCGTCTGGGCAGCTTCGGCATGATGAAGCCTCCCCTCAAGACGCAGGCGGACCAGGATGCTCTGTGGGAGGCGCTGTCGGATGGCCTGCTGGACGTGGTGGAATCCGACCACGCCCCCCATTCCCTGGCCGAGAAGCAGGCGGACGAACCCGCCTGGGGCGTGCCGGTTGTGGAGACGACCTTGGTGCTGCTGGGCACGGCCGTGGACGAGGGCCGTCTCACTCAGGATCGTTTGGTGCAGCTGGTGTCCACCAACCCCCGTCGCATCTTCGGCATTGCCTGTCCGCCCCACACCTGGACCGATCTGCGACTGGGTCTGGACGAGCCGGACGTGATTGCGGCCGCCAGCCTGCACAGCAAGTGCGGCTGGACTCCGTTTGAGGGCCACAGGGTGACGGCCAGGATCGAAAGGGTCAGCATTAGGGGTACGCTGGCGGCGGCAGGGGGCAGAATCAAGGTTGAGGCCGGATTTGGCCGGCCAGTCGTCCAACAGCGCACATGGACATGAAATTCGCAAGCGACACTTTGGATTTCCTGCGGAGCCTGTTTCTGCTCAAGTACCGGTTGGGTTGGCAACTGGCGCTGTATCTGGTGCGCGCCGTGGACGCTGCCACCGGTCATCAGGTAGTCAACGACTTCATGGAACGCTGGGACACCGGCCGACTTGTCCAGCAGGGCCTGCGGTTGTGCCGGACCGTGGCGCAGCCGCCAAATCCGGCCATTGCCGGTGGGGCTCAACTGACACATCCCCACATCCTGGCCGCGGGCTGGGTCAAGGGCACGGGCTATGACAACGAAGTCCAGGCCTTGGCGGCCGTTGTGCAAGGCCGGAATCTGATTCCCGGCTGGCGCTCGCTGCCGAGTCTGGTCGGGCCGGTGGAGTTCGGCTCCTACACGCGCTGGCCCCGGCACGGCAATCGGGGCGAAACCATGTGGCGTATGCCCGGCCGTTCGCTGGGCAACCGGGTTGGCCTGCGCAATGTGGGTGTTCGGGCCGCGGCCTCGTTCCTGTCCGTGCACCAGGAGGAACTGCCGCGCTGTTGGGGAATCAACTTGGCCCCCACGCCGGGGGTGGAGGATCCCCAGAAACTGTTTGAGGAGATGCAGCAATCCCTGGCCTATCTGGTCGATGCCGCACTCAAGCCGTCCTGGGTGACCATCAACATCAGTTGTCCCACCACCAATGCCGACATGGATAGTGTCCAGTCGGAGGCACAGGTACGCGCCCTGCTGATGGCTGCCCGGCAGGGCCTGCCCAGGGACGTGCCGCTGTGGATCAAGGTCGGGCCGGGCCTACATGCTTCCCAGTACGCCATGCTGGTGGCTCTGTGCGGGGAATTCCGTGTGCGGGCCGTGGTGGCCACCAACACCCGCCAGGAGCTGGACGGGGATGGTCGCAGTTGGGGTGCCAGCGGCGAGACCCTGGCCCGTGACAGTCTGGATGCGGTAGTCAAGCTGACCGTCCTCAAGCAGATGCTCAATGTGCCGGTGGACATCATCGCTTGTGGCGGTATTTTGCAAGGGCGGGACTTGAGGCAGCTGCGGCGGTTCGGCATCGTGGTTTGGCAGTACTTCGCGGCCCTGGTCTATCGCGGCCCGTTTGCCGGCGGCCTGATTTCGCGGGAGTCAGTGCACCGGTCGTAGCCTCAAGCGTGCCGTTTGGGGCTTGTGCCGAAGGGTTGACCCTCGGTACGGGTGCCGTCCCCTCGATACCGCAATTGATTTGACAACCGTCCCGTCAGAATCGTGTCCATCCTGCGACGAGTGGCGAATTGGCTGCTGGGCCTCTGGATCATCGCTGCCGCGATCTGGGCGGTGATTTGGAAGCTCTTCGGTGACCGGAACGGCAATCTGTACCTGGTCAACAGCTTTGCCCTCTGGATTCTGGGTTCGGCGTGGCTGGCCAGTTGGCTGCGGACCCTGCTGGGAGGCCACTGGTGGTCGCTACCGCTGGGGGAGGGCCTGGGTATTCTGTTTCTGCGCCACTACGCGTGGATGTTCAGCCGCAGGGAATCGGCCTCCGACCAGTTGGCTTCTTCGTCCCGGGAACTCCGGGTGGCCACTGCCAACCTCCTCAAGAAAAGCTGGGATCTGGCCTCAACGGCGGAAGCCTTTCAGACACACCAGGTGGATGTGGCGGTGCTTCAGGAAGTGACCTCGAATGCCTTCGAGTCGCTGCGGAGACCGTTGCAGACCAGCCATCCCTGGAGTTATTGGATCTCCAACCCGCAGGCACGCTTGGGTCTCGGGGTGGTGTCGCGTTGGCCTGTGGCCGTGGAACAGCAGTGGAGTGTCGGGATCACAGGCCCTTATTGCCTGCGGCTGCGCTTGCTGGTGGCCGGAGAAAGTCTACTCGTCTACAACATGCATCTTGTGTCCCCTCTCTACGATCATCCGCGGATGTCGGCGGATCGCTCGCTGGCCATTCGCACGCATCAGGTGGACACGGTCCTGCAGGACGCGTTGGCGCAGGACGATCCGGTATTGCTGATGGGGGACTGGAACGCTACGGAGGGTTCGGACATTCACCGGCGCGCACGTGGCTCTTTTGTGGATGTCTGGGCTGAATACGGCCAGGGACCCGGTTGGACCTGGCCCCACAACCTTGAGCCCCATATCGGCTGGCCGTTCCGGCCGTGTCTGCGGCTGGACCACGTCTTCTGTTCCAGGGACCTGGCACCGGGTCGGCCGCAGGTTCTGGACATTGAGGCGGAGTCCGATCATTCGCCCGTGCTGGTCCCCTTGCACTGGCCGCCGGCATCGGAATCGGCAGAGGTTGGCGAGACCGACGAACAAAACCTCTGACAGGCCATCGTCAGGGGCGATCAGAGGGTGGGTGCCCTCTTCGTTGACACCACAAGGTTGGGGCGGAGTGGCGAGTGGAACGGGTCGGCGACCTTTGGGATTCGGTTGCCAGCCCTTGGTCCCCGGAAGTTGAACCGACTGAGGAGGTTTCAACACCCACCGCGTCATCTGCTGCTGGGCGGACATGCCTCCAAGGCACGGCATCGGATTGGTTGCAAGGCCTCCATGCCTGTCACCGTGCAAGGGACGGAGTTGCCTGGTGGCGCAATTGGCATAAACATTGGCGTGTTTTGACAGGACAATGGCGCATCCTGCAATCCACAATAGAGAATGCCAGTCAGGAGACTTCATGATGACCCCATCAAATCAACGTGACATAAGCAGTGCAAACGGGCTGACCGTATTGATCACCGGCGCCTCGGCAGGTATCGGCAAGGAGACCGCCAGGAAGCTTCTGGAGGAAGGCTACGTGGTCTATGCCGCGGCACGCCGGGTTGAACAGATGCGGGATCTTGAGGCGTTGGGCGCCGTTGCCCTCAAGATGGATGTCACCAAGGAAGAGGAGATCGTTGCCGGCGTGGAGCGCATCAACGCGGAACGCGGGGGTACGGACATTCTTGTCAACAATGCCGGTTTCGGATTGTACGGAGCGATGGAGGACGTGGCGCTTGACGACGCGCGATACCAGTTTGAGGTGAACCTGTTCGGCTTGGCGCGGCTGACCCAGCTAGTTCTTCCTTCCATGCGTGCGCGGCGCGCCGGGAAGATCGTGAACATATCCTCGATCGGTGGGAAGGTCTACACACCTCTGGGCTCCTGGTACCACGCCACGAAGCATGCGCTCGAAGGTTGGTCGGACTGTTTGAGGTTCGAGTTGAAGCAATTCGGCATTGACGTCATCATCATCGAGCCCGGAGCCATTCGCACAGAATTCGGTGATGTTGCCTTTGGGCCATTACAGGAGCGTTCGGGCAACTCCGCCTATGCCCACTTCGTAAAGAGGATGATGGCCTCGATGGAGAATCTCCAATCATCCGGGTTCGGGTCGCCGCCGTCGGTCATCGCCGACGCAATCCTCAAGTCGCTCCGGGCCAAACGGCCCAGGGCCCGCTATGCCGCCGGCCAGTGGGCCAAGCCGCTGCTCTTCCTGCGAAGACTGCTCAGCGACAGAATGTTCGACCGGATCATCAGCCGGATGGTTTCCTGACGGCAGGGCGTTCCGGAAACTTCAGGGTCTTGCCGCAGGACGCGGTTGGAACGCGGGACAGTTTGCGGTTGCCGGCCAGGTTGCCATGGATCCGGAGAGGTTTTTTGCCGTTGGATCGGGATGGGGCGTGCTCATCGCCGATCTCGGCATTGCGCCGGCAAACGTACTGCGCCGAGCCGGATTGCCGGGCGACCTGTTCTCCAGAGGTCGGGTGGCGCTGCCACCAAAGGAGTTTTTTGCTCTGGCCAAGGCCGTGGAAGACGAAGTCGGGGAACCAAACCTGCCTCTCCTCATTGCGCAAGCCATTTCGGTGGAGGCGTTTGATCCGGCTATCTTCGCCGCCATCTGCAGTCGGGACCTGAACCAGGCGGCCGTTCGCATTGCCCAGTACAAGAAGCTCATTGGGCCCATGCGCCTGTTGGTTACACAGTCCGACCGTGAGACCACCTTGGAATGCCGATGGCCTTCGGGCCTGCGGCCTCCCGCCTTGCTGGCGATCGCCGAGCTTCTCTTCTGGGTGGCGTTGGTGCGCCTCG
Source organism: Caldilineaceae bacterium (assembly GCA_026705565.1). Lineage (GTDB taxonomy): Bacteria > Chloroflexota > Anaerolineae > Caldilineales > Caldilineaceae > Bin34. The sequence continues at coordinate 11,767 of JAPPAJ010000166.1, forward strand.
CCACGCGCGTGGAGGTCAAACCCGTGCGGGTCCTCGCTTCCGAACCGCCCGAGGATGTCGACGCCTATCGAGACTACCTTGGGGTTGCCGTCCAGGAAGGTTCGTGTCATTGCATTGTCTTTGCGGCCGTCGATGCCTCGCGACCGTTCCTAACCGCCAATGAGCCCATGTGGGAATTTCTGGAGACTGCCTTGCAAGGACGCCTGGCCGAAATGAACGAGGCGGCCACGACCTCCGACCGTGTCCGTGGTGCGCTCTTGGAGCTTCTTCCGGCCGGGCAGGCGTTCATACAGGATGTGTCGAAGGCCCTTGGCGTTTCCAAACGAACGTTGCAGCGGAGGCTCAAAAACGAGAGGTCCAGTTTCCGTGTCTTGTTGAACGAGACTCGCAGGGATCTGGCGTTGCACTACCTGCGGAATTCCCACATGCATGTGGGCGAGATCTCGTTCCTGCTCGGATTCCAGGATGCCAACTCGTTCTCCCGTGCCTTTCACGACTGGACGGGCACAACCCCGAGGCAGGTCCGCGTGGCCTTCCATGGGGAGCAAAGGGTGCACTAAAGGCTTGGGACTTTGTGAGGTGAACAGGGTCGTTTCATAGACGGCAGACGGGTTTGGCAATCCTGGCCGGCTTGGCTTCACGAGTATGATCGGAACCGGAATGAGTCCAGCCGAACGCCGCACCGCGTTTGGGGACAGATCGGGGTGGAACCTCTATCGTGCGAGCCTATCTCTACTTGCTTGTGTTCGGCGTTGGTGCCGGAGCACTGGCAATTGAACTGGCTGCGGCTCGGCTCCTGGATCCGTGGTTTGGCAACAGCCAAATCGTCTGGGCGGCCCTGATTTCCCTGGTTCTGGCCTGTCTGGCCCTTGGGGCATGGATTGGCGGGCGCGTCGGAGACCGGTCCCCCAGCCTCCTGCCATTGCTGGCTGTGGTCATGGTCTCCGGGGTGGCAACGGCCGTCATTCCGGTCATGGCCCAGCCGGTCCTGCAACTGGCCATCCGCGACCTACTGGAACTGGAGACCGGACTGCTGTTGGCTGCCATGTTGGCGGTTGCAATTCTCTTGACGTTTCCCTTGGTGCTGCTCGGCGCGGTCACCCCCTGGGTCGTGCGGATTGCCCTGTCCTCCGTCAACACCGGCGGACGCACGGCCGGTTCACTGTACGCGGTGGGCACGGTGGGCAGCATCCTGGGCACGTTGGCGCCCGTCCTGTGGCTGGTGCCAAGTTACGGAACCCGCCGAACCTTTCTTCTGATAGGGCTGTGGCTGGTCCTGTTGGCACTGTGCGGCAGCCCTTGGGTTGCAAGGAGGCAGCATGCCACCGGGTTGGCGGGAGTTCTGGCGATGGCCGCGCTCCTTGGGTTTGATGTGCTGTCCGGATCGGCGGGCATTCGTCCGGGGCCGGTTGCCGGCTCGGTCCCGAGCCGACTCCTGCATGAAGAGGAGAGTCGCTACAACTACATCGCGGTCAGGGAGGCGGGTGGGGAACGCTGGCTAAAACTCAATGAGGGGAACGGCATCCACAGCGTGTGGCATCCGGACCGCATCCTGAGCCGCGGCATCTGGGACTACTTCCTGTTGGCCCCCTGGTTCTCTGCCAATCCGCCGGATCCCGCGACGGCCCGGGTGCTGGTCATCGGCCTGGCGGCCGGCACGGTCAGTTCGCTTTGGACCGACGTGTACGGGCCTGCACCGATTACAGGAGTG
>JAPPAJ010000190.1 GCA_026705565.1 Caldilineaceae bacterium
CTACCGGCGTGGCTGTCGGAACGGCGGTCGGTGCGGGTGTGGGGGTAAAGGCCGGTGGCGGCGTGGCCGTTGGTTCCGGTGTGGCTGTGGGGTCCGGTATCTGTGGAATGTTGGCGGCCAGCGGCAAATCCACAGGAATGTTGTTCACCAACGATGCCCAAATCCAAACCCCGACATCCAGTTGCAGCCAAGTACCATCCCCATTGCGTGCCACCGGAGTCAAGGATGTACCTGCATCCAGTTGTCCAACAATCTGGTAGACCGTACCCGGGCCCTCCCTCAAGTTGGAAATGGAATTTGTGACCGGGACTGTCGGCAATGGCGTGTTCTGCGACGTTGCAGTTGAAACGGTCGGCTGTGCCGATATCGGTGTGGGTGTCAAGGCCGGGACCGCAGTGGGTGTGGACTGTCTCTGGTTTCGTTCAACCGAGGTCTCATAGCGCTGGAAAGGAATGGACCGGTCGCTGACGTCATTCAGGTTGTTCTTGTAGTTCATTACGACAAATCCGCGCTCGTCTTCGGCTTGGTCTACCAGATCATCGTAGTCACCGTTGCGGGGCAGGTTGTTGAGACGCCAGTCGACGAATTCGTCGTTGATGCACTCCCAAACATCGTCCTCATCGTCGTCGTATAGACACGAAGGCCTGAATACACTCAAGAAGTCGTCCCAGAAGTCGCCCACTTTCGACCAGCGCCGCTTCCGGTAGTTGTTGTTTTCGCAGTCGGCGGCATTGAAGCAAATTCGCAGTTCCACGGAGCACACCTCGTCGCCACTCTTGCAGAATGGCGTGATTTCAAAGGCGTCGTTGGGCTTGACGGTCGGCCAATGCACGGTAAAGCCGCTTTTTTGGACCTCCATGCAATTCTCGAATTCTGCGTACCTTTCATTGCCATGACCGAAGGTGAGACCACATCCAATATCGATGGTTTTGGCCATGGAAAGTTCGTCAAGCCATCTTGTTACGGGATCGCCGGTGGTTGCACTGGGTGTGCCCGTAACCTTCACTGCGCAGTTGTGGTCAACGTCGTCACACCACCCTTCCAAGATCCCCCAGTGGAGCAAAAACCAGGCATGGTTGGATCCAGCTTCGACCATTTCGAAATAGCCTTCATGGTAGTCCGTCCAGTTGGCCAGTGAGACGGACGTCATGCCGGCCAAGATCAGGATGGTGCCCAGCAACACCAGCAGAAACCTGGCTGGGAGTTTCGAGTGTCTGCTCATGGTGTTTGTCCGCTGAAGGCTATGAGGACCAAGTTGCCGACCGGGTTACTTCTTGGTGATCGGAGCAGATGGCGGGTATGGCCTGCAGGAGGAGCAGGAACAGGGCCGACAACACTGCACGCAGCTTGATCTTCATGCATCCCATGTTCCCATGTTCAGACCCTTGCGGGTCGATTCTCCGACGGGGGGGGAACGGCTATTCGGGCTCTGCCGCCGTGAAGGTTGTCACGGTCAACGCACCCGTCAATGGGATTTCGTCCGGGTTTGGCTGTATTTTGTGCAACTTTGAGCGGTATGTCAAAGGGGTGGTCCCGGTCGTGCCCAGCCGGTGTAACAGAGGCAATTCCGGAGTTGGTCCAAGTGGAGTGGCAGGGGTTTCCTGATTAGTGCTTTCCGGAAACGTGCAAGCGCGTCACAAGGTTGGCATGCCGGCCTCGCAGGGCTCAGGGTCTCGAGTTTCCTATCTTGGGAACATAGAGGGAGTATTCCTCAATGTAGTCGTGCACCGACTGGGGGACCAGGTACCTGATCGGTTCGCCGGCATCAATGCGGGCCCGGATGTTGGTTCCGGACAGGTCAACACCGGGCATCTCCACCAGATGGATGCGGTCCTGGATGCCCGGGAACCTTGCTTCCACGGCAATCCAGATCTCCTCCACCCCCGGTCGGTTCAGAACCACCAGTTCGCAGTTTTGGACAAGCCAATCCGGCTTGTGCCACGTATGCAGGTCACGCAGGCTGTCCATACCCATGAGGAAATAGAAACTGGCCTGCCCACACAGTTCCGCCTGGAGCATCGCCATCAGATCCGCGGAGTAGTTGGGAGTTGCATCGTCGGCATTGAGCAGTGAGACACTGAAGGCGGGATTGCCGGCCACGGCCAGCTCGACCATGGCCAGGCGATCGGCAAACGGTGTCTGTACCTGTCCAGGCTTATGGGGAGGGTAGTTGGCCGGCACGAACCAGGTCTGGTCCAGTGAAAGGTGCAGGGCCGCTTCCTGGGCCAGGAGCAAGTGGCCCACGTGGACCGGATCGAACGTGCCCCCGAACACTCCGAGGCGGGGTATTGCATTTCCGGCCATCGAACACCGGTCCGGCGTGTGGCGGGCGCCGACCGTCCTCATGGTGCAATGGATGCCGTGCCAAAGTGTGTCTTTCGCAGTGGCAGGGGGGTCAGAAGGCATTGTCGAACCCCCAAACGAGTTCGGATTCGGCAATCCTCACGGTGTCGCCCTCCTCGATGCCCTGAGCGCGCAAGGTCTCGGAAACCCCCCAGGTGTCGAGGATGTTCTGGAAGCGCAGGGCGGACTCCGGCAGGTCCCAATTGGTCATGCGTGTTATGCGTTCCAGGCCGGCACCGACGACCTGCCAGTGGTTGGGACCCAGACGCATCACCGTGAAAGCTCGGTCGTCCTCGGACACGGCTATCTCCGGCAGGTCGGGTTGGGTGCTTGCTTCCACTATGGGAATCGCCTCGAGTTGGCGGTCCAGGGCCCAAAGCAGGTCTTGCACATTCTCGCCGGTGACGGCCGAGATGGACCAGAAAGGCAACCCGCGCTTGTCCATGGCCGGTTTCAGTTCGGCTTCGGCGGCGCGGGTCTGTGGCAGGTCCCGCTTGTTCAGGACCACTACCCTCGGTTTGGCGGCGAGCGCCTCGCTGTAGCTGGCCAGCTCCGATTCGATCATTGCCATCTCCCCGCCCGGATTGTCCGACGATCCGTCCAGCAGGTGCACCAGCAGGCGCGTGCGTTCCACATGGCGGAGGAACTCAATGCCCAGTCCCGTGCCCTGGTGGGCCCCTTCGACCAAGCCGGGGATGTCCACGAAGACCCGTTGCCGGTGGGCCAGCTCCACAACTCCCAGATTCGGCACCAGGGTCGTGAAGGGATAGTCGGCGATTTCCGGACGGGCTGCGCTGATGCGGCTGATCAGCGTGGATTTGCCGGCGTTGGGCACTCCGATGATGCCGACCTCCGCCACCAGTTTCAATTCCAGGTCGAGCCAGCGTTCCTGTCCCGGTTCGCCCTTCTCCGCCAGGCGCGGTGCCTGGTGGCGGGCCGAACGGAAGGAGGCATTGCCCCGGCCGCCGCGCCCGCCCCTGACCAGTAGGGCCCGTTGACCCTCGTCGCTCAGGTCCGCCATCAGGTTGCCGTCCTTGGCGTCGCGCACGAGGGTGCCGGTGGGGACCTGCACCTCCAGGTCCGCGCCGTATGCTCCCTGTTTGGCCGTGTTGCCTCCGCGTCCGCCCTTGCCGGCCCGGTAATGCACCTTGCGGCGCAGTCCGTGGAGGGTGTTCATGGATTCGTCCGCCACGGCGACAACGTGCCCGCCCCTGCCGCCGTTGCCGCCGGACGGTCCACCGCGCGGGGCATGCTTCTGCCGCAGGAAGGCCACGATGCCGTCGCCGCCCTGGCCACCCTGGACCCAAATTCGCGCTCGGTCAAAGAACATGATTGCCGCAATGTGTTCTGTTGTGATGGCCGGAAGACTTGCCGGTTGGGGAGGACGAACCAATTCGGGTACTGCGGAGCAGTGCCGAATCTACAGTGTATAATCCCGCGTTTCTGACCGCTGCGACAATGTTGGTACCCATTGGGGGCCCGAATTGGGCCCATTTCGTTAACTAGCCTTGCAATCGGCAATGAACACACCGGCGGGTGGTTTGGTCCGGAGACCGGCTCATCTGGTCTCGTTGGTTGTACTCGCGTTGGGCTTGACGTCCGTGGTTGCGCTCGAGATCCCGGGGGTCACGCGTTTCAAGGTGGAAACGGGTGGCACGCTTCCGATCCAGGTTGTTGCGCCCTTCGATCTGGTTGTAGGCGACGGATCGCCCTCCGAGGGCGCGCGGGTCGGCGAATCGGACCTCCGAAGCTTTTTGGATGCCGTTTCGGTCCACAGGCAGTCCGGCAGCCAACCGGACACCTCACCGGCAGGCTACACCCAGTTGCAGAAGGCACTGCTGCCCGAGTTGTTGGCCATGTCGGATGACGCCTGGTCGGTCTTGAGGCACGCCCTGGACGAAGCTTTGCAGCTGGCGGACACCGAAACGCAGGTTCCACAGGATCTGGCCGGATACCGGGACCATTTGTACGGGCAGCTGGGGCTGCCGCCGGGGCAGGCGGACATCGCCCTTTCCCTGTTGCAGCCGGTTCTCTCCGAACGGGCTGCCACCGGCGCCTTTGGCTCGGGTGCAATCGTGGCCGTACCGGGCATGCCGCTGGACAGTGTGCAGATCGCGGCCTTAAGGCGATTGGATTTGGTGTGGACTGGGTGGATCACACCGCGCTTTCTGTTTCTGTTTCCAGTTGTGGTCGGCCTGTTGTTTCTTCTGTACCGGGTCGTCCCGGAGACCAACCAATACCTGGTACAGCAGCGTCGGGAGTTGAAGGCCTTGGTGTTGCTGATTGCCGCCGGTCTGCTGGCGGTTCGCCTGCAAGCACATCTGGTTCCCTGGCTCCGGTACATGATTCCCCTGGCCGCCCTGGGCATGACGGTCAGGGCCCTGGCCGGTTTCCGAGTGGCCTCGATGGTGATGCTGGCCTTCCTGATTGTCTGTGGTTTCGCGTCTCGGATGACGCTCCCGCACATGGTGTTCCTTGCGACAACCGTGGTGGTCGGGCTGGTCGCGCTGCGCCAGACACATCGCATCGACGACTTCGTGAAAGCCGGTGCTTGGGTGGCGATCCTGGCTGCGCTCCTGATTGTTCCCGGCTGGCTGCAGAAGTTGCCCGGTTTGCCTGAACTGTCGGGCGTGCCCGGCAACTGGCTGGAGACCGGTCCGGGTTTCTTTGCCCGCGGACCCTTTCTGATGGGACTGGCGGCCGCGGTGCACGGCTTGACCGCGTCCAGCCTGGCCTTGGTGGCGATCTACGGATTGGGGGATGCGACCGGCCGCGTGACGAGCTTCCACCTAGCGGACCTCGCACGCCCGGATCATCCGTTGCTGGCGGCGTTGCGGGAAGAGGCCCCCGGCACGTACCAGCACTCCCTGTTGGTTAGCGACATGGCCGAGAAGGCTGCCCATGCCATCGGCGCCGATCCCCTGTTGACCAGGGTGGGGGCGCTGTACCACGACATTGGCAAGCTGCGGAACCCGGACATGTTCGTCGAGAACATGGGCCCGGACGACAACCCTCACCACGGTCTGTCGCCCCGCGAGTCGGCAGAGATCATCATTCGGCATGTGGCGGACGGGGTTAAGATGGGCATGGAGCACAATTTGCCGCCGCGCATCGTCGACTTCATCAGGGAACACCACGCCGACCAGATCATGGTGCCGTTTTTCCATCGGGCCTTGGAGGAGGCGGGAGCCGATGCCCAGGTCGGTGAGAAACCCTTCCGCTATGCGGGTCCCAAGCCGCAAACCCGAGAAACAACCGTGTTGCTCTTGGCCGACTCCTGCGAGGCCGCGTTCCGCGCCGTTCGCCCCGCAACCGAGGACGGTGTTCATGAACTGGTCAATCGGCAGTTCGAGGAGCGCCTGCTGGACGGATCGTTGATTGACAGTCCCCTGCGCCTGGCGGAGTTCCAAACTGTACGTCGCATCGTGGCCGCCATGCTCCAGTCCATCAACCACCGCCGGGTTCCCTATCCGGTGCTTGATCCGAACTGGTCCCAGGCTCCGGCCTTGCCTGCGCAGACCATACCGGCGGGGGCTTCACACACCCAAACCCAGACATCGTTGTAGGCCCGGTTGTCCTGTTGTCGCAGCCGGGCAAGCCGATCCGTCGGGGATGGGGTTGTGACTGAGAGCCCTCAGGTTCAGCTCATTGGTTCTCCGCCCGACTGCCTGGGTTCCGGGATCCTGAAGCAGGCAGTCGCCGCGACCCTGGCCGAGGCCGGCCCGCAGGCCCGGCTGTCTCCGCCGCGGGGTTCCATTCTGAACGTGCTGTTCGCCGCAGAGGATGAAATCCAAGCCCTGAACCGCGAGTTTCGCGGGGTTGACGGTGCCACGGATGTTCTCAGCTTCGGGGAGGACACGGATGCCCTCCCGGTTGACATGCAGCCGCCGGAGGAGCCGGTCGTCTTTGGCGAACTCGTGCTCTGCCCCGACTATGTCACCCGGTACGCCCGGCAGGCGGGCACCGAGCCTGCGGCGGAACTGCTCCTTTGCTTTGTGCACGGGTTTCTGCACCTGCTGGGCCTGGACCACGGAACCCCGGAGGAGGAAGACGTGATGTTCCGCCTGCAGGACCGGGTCGTGCGTACACTCGGACACCGCCCGCGGGCGACGCATCGCGGGTGTTCCACCGCAGCCAGGCAGCCATGATTCGGTTCCTGCGCGGGATCCGGCATGCCTTGTCCGGGCTGGTCCATGCGGTCCGACGCGAGCGCAACTTTCAGATCGAAGTGGCCCTGGGTCTCGCGGCCCTCGCAATGGCCTGGTGGTTGCGGATTTCCCCCGTCGAATGGTTGGCCGTTGTGATCTGTTGTGGCCTGGTGCTGTCCGCGGAACTGCTCAACACCGCGATCGAGCATTTGGCGGATACGACCGGACCCGTGTGCAGCGAGCAGATCCGCGTTGTCAAGGATGTTGCCGCCGGTGCAGTACTGGTGGCCGCGGTGGTCAGCATCGGGGTCGGAGCCGCGGTCTTCCTGCCGCACCTGACCAGCATCGCGAGGCCCTGACCAGGTTGCCGGTACCTAAACGGTGAGGTTTCCATGCAATGACGACACTGTATCTGGGTTCCGACCCTCTCTGACATACGCAAATTGCCTCTGCTGGCTCCGGCGTGTCCTTGGGACTTGCTCTGCTGCACCGCCTGATCACAGTTGGATTCGGGATGTCGCTAGTGATTCTCGCCATTCTGTCTGCCAAGATTTCCAGCGGACGGAATGGACACCGATCCGACCGGGCTGACTTCATGCAGAAGCCAACTTGGCCGTCTTTGTGAGTGTCCGCCAGCAGGTCGGCACACGAAGGGACCAAGGGCTTCAATCAGAGATTGCTGCGACAGACGGCTCCGGTTCAGTGCCCCTGCAGTGATGTAGGTAGGTAACATAGCCATCCCTGCATCCGGACTCTGCCCGGGTTTGTGCCGAGTCATGGGCGAGGAGCAGATCTCGAATGTATTCCCGCCGGAGCGCATACCAATGGGTTTGCAGGTTGTCCACTTGCACCGACCGCAGCGATCTGCTCATGCTCCATACGGGAGGCACGACCGGATCAATGTTTGTGTGCCACAGGTGGACAGTTACCAACTGCGGCATCCGGCTCCATTCGGGAGGCAAGGGTCCGGTCAACGGAGTGCCGCGGATATCGAGCCCGCGCAGGCGTGGCATGGTGGCCCATTCCGCCGGCAAGGGGCCTTCCAGATACGGGCTGGAGAACACCAGTGCCTCTAGGTTTCTCATGCTGCCCCATTCGGGAGGAAGGTAGCCCTCAACATGGGTGTAGCCCAAATCAAGCACTTCGAGCCGCTGGAATTCCGACCATTCGGGCGGCAAGGGACCGGTGAAATCGGTCCACCGCAGGGACAGGGTCCTGAGGTTTGTCAGACGGCTCCACGCGGCTGGCAGGGTTCCCGTTACGGGTTGTCCGTCCAAGATGAGATGCTCCAGATGCACAAGCTCACTCAGCGTTGCGGGAACTGACGTGAATGAGTTGGAAATGAGCTCGCCATTGCTCAGATCCAGTGTTCGCAATGCACTCAGTCGACCGACTGACGGCGGAAGATCGCCGCTACCACCAAACCCTTGAAGTTCCAGGTGTGTCACCCGCCCGAACGCATCCGTGGACACGCCGCTCCATTGTGCCAATGGCACATCGGCACGGCCCCAGTTGAAGTTGGCATAGATACGCAACAGATGAAAATCGGCCTTGGCCATGAGATCCTCAAGTACGGCACGGTCAGGGGACACCGCAGTCTCCCAAACCATATGGATCGTGTAGGCCAGATAGCCCACGTCGTCCAACAGCTCCCCGTCCACGTACCGCACCGCTCCGTCCGGTGTCACCGTAATCTCAAAAGCAACGACGCGGGACGGGTTGAAGGGGGTCCCGTTGGCGTCAACCACGGTTCCTTCCACCGTTCGGACCACGGGCATGTGCGGCCGGAAACCTTCCGGGACTTGGAACAGCTTTGCAGGTTCCTGCCGCGCCCAGTGCTGGACCGGCGAACGGTCCGTCGCGATGTGGGCACGGACATGGTGGCCACCGCGCAAGACTTGGAACTGGCCGCCATGGTGCTCGGCCAGATTGGCGAAGACACCGTCTGCCGCATGGGTGGCGGTGAACCACTCAAGTGCGAAGCTGGCCCCGGAGGAGCCCCTCCCGCCGGGAATATCTTCGATGCGTCCGCCCGCGTTGATGACGGTACCATCCGGATCAACGTAGACAAATTCGACGCTACCGGCCCGGTCGGAATCGCTGGACGAGGGATCGCCGATGTACGCGACGGCTTCCTGGCGGATCCCGGTCAAGGGGCGGAACCCTTCGGGTACCTGGCAATAGGTACGATTCCTGCTGCCTGGGGGTTGCATCGGGGTTGTCACGATGCCTCCATCCGAGATGAAGAACGCCTTGCCGCGTAGGCCACCAAGCGGAGGTTGCACCGGGGTTGTCACGATTGCCACTACTGTCGGGCCAGTCCGACGCAATTCACAGGTGCTCCCCGGACCGGTGACCGATACGAATTGTTCGTCGAGGTCCGTTGCGTCCTGTGCCTCTAACCGTAGCGGCGATACGGACGCGAGGGCAATCAACAGGACAGTCGCAGCCCAAAAACGGATGCACCTCATCTTGACGGATGCGTTGGCAAGCAGTGCACTCTCTGCTCTTGTCGGAATACGGCGCGGTAGAGGTTCTTCGCGGACTGTTTCAGGACCATTTTGATCTGGACAACCACGATTACTGCATTGGAAGGGACACCCCCCATCACGGCGGCTGGAACCATCCACATTACTTTGTTGTGTATCCCGCAACTGGGCTGACCTCAACGAAGCCGCAACAGTGCACAACGGTAACAGAATTGGTGAAGGCTTCTGCCACTGGACTAAAATGGTCGAATCTACAGGTCTGCATGGATGCTTGCGGCAGGCAGGGATGGAAACTATGGAGAAGAACGGATACATCAATTCCAGCAACGGTGCCCGGACCGGTACATACACGGTCAAGGCCGGTTTGGCCCAGATGCTGAAGGGCGGCGTCATCATGGATGTCGTGACGCCCGAGCAGGCCCGGATCGCCGAGGAGGCAGGCGCCTGTGCCGTCATGGCTCTGGAGCGTGTGCCGGCGGACATCCGCAAGGAAGGCGGTGTCTCCCGCATGAGCGATCCCCAGGTGATTCGCGCCATCAAGGAAGCCGTCACAATTCCCGTCATGGCCAAGGCGCGCATCGGCCACTTTGTCGAGGCCCAGATTCTGGAAGCCCTCGGCATCGACTACATCGACGAAAGCGAGGTCCTGACCCCGGCCGACGAGAACAACCACATCGACAAGCACAACTTCACCGTTCCCTTTGTCTGTGGTTGCCGCAACCTGGGCGAGGCGCTGCGGCGCATCGCCGAAGGCGCCGCCATGATCCGAACCAAGGGCGAGGCCGGCACGGGCAATGTGGTCGAGGCGGTGCGCCATGCGCGCAGCGTGCTCGGGGAGGTTCGGCGCATCTCGACCATGAGCGCCGACGAGCGCTATGCCTATGCCAGGGACATCCAGGCGCCGGTGGAGCTGGTCAACGAGACGGCAAACCTGGGCCGCCTGCCCGTGGTCAACTTCGCGGCCGGAGGGGTCGCCACCCCGGCGGACGCCGCACTCATGATGCAGCTGGGCCTGGACGGCGTGTTTGTGGGCTCGGGCATCTTCAAGAGCGGAGCGCCGGCCAAGCGGGCCCATGCCATCGTGCAGGCGGTGACCCATTTCAACGATGCCGAAGTGCTGGCCGAAGTGAGCGAGGACCTGGGCGAACCGATGGTCGGCATCAATCTCGACACGCTGTCCGAACCGGAGAAGATGGCTCATCGCGGCTGGTAGCGAGGCCGTGCCCCTGCGCATCGGCGTCCTGGCGCTGCAGGGAGCTTTTCGGGAACACATACAAAGGCTGGAGGCCCTGGGGGCTGCGGCCGTCGAGGTGCGACGGGCGGACCAGCTCGGTAAGCTGGACGGATTGATCATTCCCGGTGGCGAGTCCACAACCATGGGTCTCGTCGCGGAACGTTGGGGGTTGGTCAACCCCCTTCGGCAGTGGGTGTCCGAGGGTCGGCCGATCTGGGGAACCTGTGCCGGACTGATTCTGCTGGCGGAGCGGGCCACGGGTCAGAAGCGGCATGGTCAGACGCTGCTGGGCGGCCTGGACGTGTTGGTGAACCGCAACTTCTTCGGCAGTCAACGGGACAGTTTCGAGGCGGAATTGCAGGTCGCCGGTTGGGATGCCCCATCGCCGGCGGTATTCATCCGCGCGCCGGCCGTCGTCGAAACAGGTCCCGGTGTGGAGATTCTGGCGGAGTGGACCGATCCCGAAGGTTGTTCGGTACAAGTGGCCGTACGTCAGGGCCATATTCTGGGTACGGCCTTTCACCCTGAGCTGTCCGGGGATCTGCGCTGGCACCGCCTGTTCCTGCAAATGGTCGAGGCGGGCACCTCGACGTAGGCCAACGGGAGAGCCGATTCGCGCGGACCGGACTGTCCAAGACCAGGTTATGGTCCCCGATCCGAGATCCCTGGTTCTGTTACCGGTCCAGTTGCATTGTCAGTTCCGCGCGCACGCCCGGGTTGGTTTCGCTGTCACGGTGCACCTGCAAAATGGATGCAGCGTCCGGGCCGACGGCCTTGCGTATGAGCTGGCCCAGTGCCCAGACGGCGTGTTCCCGGACCGGCGGGGAGGCTTCCTGCAATGCCCGGGCCAGGGACGGCAGGGCCGCAGGCGCACCCCAGTTGCCCAGGGCGGTGCACACATTGCGGAGCATGCCCGTGCGCTTGGCTCGTTTGACGGCCGACCGTCGGAAGCGGGTTTGGAACGCCGTGTCGTCCAGCCAGTAGGGACTGTCCTCCCGAAAACCCTCCAGTAGCTCGGGCGCCATCCACTCGGTACGGACCGGCCGGTCGGCCAGGAACCCGTTGCCGGGTGTCCGCTCGTGGTTCCAGGGACAAACCTCCTGGCAGACATCGCACCCAAACACCAGGTTGCCGAACCGGCTGCGAAGATCCCGGGGTACGGCTCCTTTGGCTTCAATGGTCCAATAGCTGATGCACCGGCGGGCATCCAGCATCAGCGGTCCGCGAAAGGCGTCGGTGGGGCACTGGTCCAGGCAACGAGTGCATCGGCCGCAGGTCATGGTCTGTTCGGCTTTGCCCCTTCCCTCCATGGTCCAGGACCCCAAGTCCCGATCGTGTGGCAGACCGTCCAGGATGGCAATGGATGACAGGGTTGGCGCCGGAGGCCGGGCCGTGGGGGCCGGATCGGGTGCGACGGCTTCAGGAATGGCCAGGACGGCCAGGAAGATCCAGCTGCCCAGGTCCGGGTTGATGGAGCAGCAGTTCTTGCCGGTGAACGCCAAGCCGGAGGCCATGGCCCAGTCGCGTTCCACCACTGGTCCGGTGTCCACCCAGCATCGGGCATGGGCAGTACGGCCGCTGAGTTTCCGGATCCGGGCATCCAGTTCAAAGAGCCGGGGTTTGATTTGGTCGTGATAGTCCTCGTGCCAGGCATACCGGGCAAAGATGCCGCGCGACGGATCCCGGCGCACGTGTTCGGGCAGATCCGCATGCAGGTAGTCAACGCCGAGCACCACCAGGGTGCGGACAGGCTGGCTGTCGGCCACGAGCAGGCGGTCCGGATGCATGCGGATATCCGGGTTGCGCGCCAGCCAGGCCATGTCGCCGTGGCAGCCTTCCTCCAGCCAGGCCTTCAGGTAGTTGGCGTGCACAGCCCCGGACCGCGGGGCGGCAATGCGGCACAGATCGAAGCCCAGCCCCGAGGCCAGGACCCGAATCGTGGATGCGGACAATGCGGGCTGCGTCATGTCTCGGGTTGCCGGGCGGCGGTGTCAGGTGCGGTTTCGACTTGCGAGTACACTGATCGGGTGTTCCGCCTGTCTTGATTCCCATCCATTGGTGTTCCGCCCATGAACCTCAACTCCCAAACCTCCAGTGCTGGCGAAAGTGTCTTGGCCATCCATGGCGGCCCCAAGGCGGTAGACCGTGATCTCAATCTGTTCAAGGGTGCCGGTCTGCTTGGAGCCGAGGAGAAGCAGGCCGTGATGGAAGTATTGGACGCCCAGTCCCTGTTCCGGTACTACGGTCCCAATCACCTCGGCAAGGTGGCGGCCTTTGAACAGGCCCTGGCGGACTATCTGGGTGTGCCGTTCGCCTTGGGCACCGCCAACGGCACGGCCGCGTTGCGCCTTGGCCTGGCAGCCCTTGGGGTTGGTCCCGGTGACGAAGTGATCGTACCAGCCGCCACCTTTATTGCGTCGGTGGGTGCCATTGTCGCCAGTCGTGCCCGGCCTGTGTTCTGCGAGGTGGATGCCAACATGCTTCTGGATCCGGAGGATCTGGAGCGATGTCTTACTCCCTTGACCAAGGCGATCATGCCGGTCCACCTGGGCGGCAAGTGCGCGGACATGGATGCCGTCTGCGACTTCGCGCAGGTTCACGGTCTCAAGGTGATTGAAGATGCGGCCCAGGCCGTGGGCAGTGTTCATCGCGACCGGCCCGTGGCGACCATCGGCGACGTGGGTTGCTTCTCGTTCCAGTTGGAGAAGAACATCACCAGCGGCGAAGGCGGGGCTTTGATCACGAGCGATCCGGAACTCTACCGTCGGGCCACCATCTATTCCGATCAGGGCGGCCAGTTCTGGACATCCCATTCGGGGGTCAGGGATCACTTCCAGGGTTTGCAGGCGGACCCCATCATTGGCGAAAACCTGCGCATGAATGAGATTGCGGGCGCCATCATGGGGTGTCAGCTTGCCAAGCTGCCGGCTGTTCTGGACCGCATTGAGTCCACCAATGGTGCCCTTAGGGCTGGCATGGAGGAATTGGCCGAAGCCAGCGTGGAGCCCCGGGCCGAAGGTCGCGATCGGCATTCCGTCTGGGTCATCGACTATGCCGACAGTCCCGAGGGAG
>JAPPAJ010000197.1 GCA_026705565.1 Caldilineaceae bacterium
ATGACACGTAGGTGCTCATCCCAGTCGGGTCCATCTCGGGACCTTCCAGCGCATCGCACATCTTGAAAAATTCCTTGATATCTTCAAGGGACTCGAAAGGCTTGAGATGCTGGCGTTCTTCAAGCCGCGTGTGGGCGGCAGCTCGCAGCCAAGCGCTCAAGGACATGCCTTCAAGCCGCGCCTGCAGAACGAAACGGTCGCGGTCGGCATCGGGATCACCAACTGAACTCTGGCCATGGAGCACTCATCTCTTGTACCTGGTGTGTAACCATGTTACACATTGGTTTTTGTCACGGCTACACTGTCAGCCAAGATCGTGGCGATACGTGTGGCCGAGCCAGCGGCCGGCTTGGGCGTGGCAAGCACAGAGTTCCAACCGGATCTACGTCTCCGTTACGGCTTCAGCCACGAACAGCTGCGAAGTCAAGGGGTTGTCAAGCCGGACGGGTATCCCGACATACTTCAGGTGGTAGCCGTCCATGGCCGTCTCGGAGTCCTCATTGTCGAACCTCACGGAGTAGCGCAAACCCGGATCCACACCCTTGAATCGCATGTGGTACACCGGTTCCGCAGGATCCTGGAGCCGAAACACACCGGCCATGGAGCGGGATCGGTCCCGATGTGCCAACTCCAGAGCACCCCAGCCCGAGGGTTCCAGCCCGTCGTGCGTCGGGGTGTGGTGATAGATGCGACTCTGTCCGTGCATGGGCCGCGCCACCTCCTTGTACAGTCTCACGAACCGTTGGACATGGGGCCGCTGCGCCAGGTTGGGTTGGGCACCGATCAGGTGGTACCACCCCATGGTGGCATGGGTGAACAGGGCCAGTCGGCCCTGAAAGTCGATGTCCGCGGTGCGCCCGCAGTACTGGCCATACCCGATCAACCTGT
Source organism: Caldilineaceae bacterium (assembly GCA_026705565.1). GTDB lineage: Bacteria > Chloroflexota > Anaerolineae > Caldilineales > Caldilineaceae > Bin34. The sequence goes on from JAPPAJ010000197.1 coordinate 889, forward strand.
CCATGCGTTCGGGCGGCAGGGCCATGGACATGCCGCTGGTGATGGAAAACGATCGGGGCGCGATCTGGTGATCCGTAATCCAGGTGTGGTCGAAATAGCGCAGGAAACCCAAATCCGTACGAGCTCCGCCACTGGCGCAATTCTGAAATATGACAGTGGGAAACTTGCGGGTGAGACGATCAAAGAGACCGTACAGGTTCTCGCACTGCCGCCAATAGCGGTTTTCGAGCCATCCGTGCCGTTCGGAGTAACCCGCCGTCTCCAGGAAACCGACGTTGTAGTCGAGCCGAAAGCAGTCCAGGCCATAGGCCTCGATAAGGCGGGAGATGTTGGCTTCGACCCAGGCCACCGCCTCCGGATTGGTTAGATCGATCAGGCCGGTTTCGTAGGGAGTGTCGTCGTAACGGCGGGCAACCCATTCAGGATGTTCCTTGCGGATTTGGCTCGCAGTCCCCAATCTTTCGGGCTCCATCCAAAGACCGAAGAGCAGGCCCCGCTCATGGGCGCTTTCCACAAAGTATTCAATGCCCTTGGGGAACCGCTGGCGATTGACTTCCCAGTCGCCAGCCGTGGCGAACCAGTCGCCATACGGTTCCGCATACCATGATGCGTCGAGAATGAACAGTTCAACCCCCATGTCGGCGGCCATGTCGATTTCATGCATCACAGCCTCTTCCGTCATCTCCATTTCGGGGCCGATGCCGCTGGTGATCAGGCCGCTCTTGCCGGGCATCAAGGGCCGGAACACACTGCGGCGGGTGTGGTCGTGCAAGGCATTGATGCAATCATCGAGATCCCCAATGACTAGGCCGAGATGCAGCGCAGGCGTGGAAACCGTTTCCCCGGGCTCCAGCACCCGCAATGGGGCGGGGCCGGCGGGACCCGCCTTGAACGACATCCGGGATGTGCCGCGGGCAGGTCCGTCATCCAGATCAAACTCGAAGCTGTATCCCCCCGAAAACGCCAAGGAACCAATCAGGTTCTCTCCGGTCTCCCGGTTGTTCAGGATGAACATGGGATGGCGGTGGCGGTCACGGCGAAAGTATCCATCGATCCTGTACCCCGCGTACGGCATCTCCTGCCAATCGAAATCGCCGCAGTTGCCCCAGTGGGAATCCTGGAAGTAACCGAGCCGATACGGGCCGGGTGCACCAAAGGCCCTCTCCGTGATGGATTGGAATATCCCGGACCAGGAACTGGCAGCCGACAGCGGCACTGTCGCTTCCGAATGGTTGGTGACCTCCAACCATCTCTTCATGAAGCAGGTTCCGTCCAACTGCGTGTGCACCTTGACCGCAACGGGGCGATGTGCGTGCATCAGCGACATGACGAACTCGATCCCGGTTTCAACGGGTACAACCTCTTCGGACACCAGGGACCAGTGGGAACGCAGAGACTGCCCGTCGATCTCCAGCGTGAACGCCTGGGGCTCGGCGTGCTGGCTGGTATCGATGCGTTGGCTTTCCGGTGCCATGAAACCTGCACCGTTCCAGCCCCGGCCGACCAGTTGGCCACCAATCAACGACTCCTGATAGGCCACCAGGCTCGTGCGGAATGTCCAGGTCGGGTGCGGATCATCCTGTCTGTCCACGTCGGTGAACATGGGTGAAGGTTCAGGCCTCATGTCATCGATCCTTGTTGAACGGCAATGAATTTCCAGGCGCGGCTGCCACGGGTGCACTATGCGCACCGGCATCGATTCCGTCCTGTTGCAGTGCAGGGTAGCATCAACGGCGTTGCACGCTCCAAGGGGTTGGTTTCCGGACATTCCCCCTGGAAGACTAAGGGGACAGGCTCTCTGGCACGTTCCGGCCGTCTTCCCCACTGCCAAAGAGGCAAACAGTTTGGGAGACAAATGCCATTGGACTGTCAGGAACCACGTACCGTATCTCCGACTGATGGCCTCGGAAACATTGCCTGATGTGCACCGGGAGTGGCCCAGGACAAACACAAAGCCGCATCGGGGGAAAGGACCGGCCACAATTGTGTAGCGTCCACCGTCCATCCCGGGGTATGGCATCAAGGAATGTTGAACGAAACTGGCTCCGCGGCCTCAAGGTCGGTCAGGCTGTGCTTTGTCTGGACATCCGTTTCTTAGAACACCAATCGCACGGGGCCGACGGCTTCCCGACCAAGATGCACTCCGGGAAGGAGGACAACCTCGGCGATCCACGAGCGGACCTTGGCGCGGAAGCCGTGGGCCCAATCCGCCCTGCCGCGAGGTAAACAGAGACGGACCCGGTCCGCTACAATGCGGTTCGTTGTCGCCCTCCGGGGATGTCCTTGCCAACCCTTGCGTGCAGCAGGCCTTTCATGATCCTTGAACAGTTCGACCTCAGCGGCATGGCAGCCGTGGTGTCGGGTGCCGCCAGCGGTTTGGGCAAGGCCATCTCCATTGCCGTGGCCGAAGCCGGCGCCGATGTGACATTGGCGGATCGCAACGAGGCCGGCATGGACGAAACTGCCCACGTCATTTCGGCATTGGGTCGTACCGTGGTGCCTCAGGTCTGCGACGTATCGGAACCGGAACAGATCGAAGCCCTGTTTCAGCTGCATGATCGTGAGTTGGGTCGTGTGGATTTTCTGGGCAATGTGGCGGGCGACGGCCTATTGGCCCAGCCGGAAGACATTGCAATCGATGACGTGAAACAGGTTCTGCAAAACCTGGTGGTGGGTCGATTCGCCATGTGCCAGCAGGCCGGACGGCGCATGCTGGACCGGCAGTCGGGCAGCATCGTCAACATCGGATCCCTGGCCAGCATCACTGCCTTGGGCAGGGGACACATCGCCTACAGCATGGCCATGGGCGCGGTGGTGCAGATGACCCGTGAACTCAGTACGGCCTGGAGCGGTCGGGGCGTGCGGGTGAACGCCATCCTGCCCGCCCAGGTGCTCAATCCCGGCCTGAAGGAGCGCATCGCTTCCGATCCCGGTCTGGAGTCGCAATACCTCTCCGGGATACCCAGGGGGCGACTGGGCCATCCGCGGGACATCAAGGGATTGGCCGTGTTGCTGGCATCCCCCGCCAGTTCATGGATCACCGGAACCCTGATCCCCATGGATGGTGGCAATCTGGCTATGAACGCCGGAGGCACGCCGGGCACCGGGGTTTTTTGAGGCAGAAGACGATGTCCGTCACACAGGTCGTCCTCGCTGCTGCCCATCCGGCTCGGGAGATCCATCTCTACAAGGAGATGCTCAAAATTCGGGAAACGGAACTGCAGCTTGCCCGCGCGTACCGGGACGGCCACGTCATGGGGGCCTGCCACACCTATGTTGGTCAGGAGGCCGTCGCGGTGGGAGTCTGCTCCCATCTCCAGGTCGAGGACGCCGTCTTTTCCACACACCGGGGGCATGGCCACGCCCTCGCCAAGGGCGTGGCGGCTACGGAGGTCGCAGCGGAACTGTTCGGACGGGCCACCGGTTGTTCGGGAGGCAGGGGAGGCAGCATGCATCTCTTCTCCCCGGAAGTGGGCATGATGGGTACCACCGGCATCGTGGGCCCCAACATCCTCCAGGCCGTGGGTGCGGGCTATGCCTTTCAGCTGAATGGCGAGGACCGGGTCGCCGTGGCCTTCTTTGGGGACGGTGCCGTCAACAACGGTGCCTTTCACGAAGGCCTCAACCTGGCTTCCATCTGGGACCTGCCGGTTGTCTTCGTCTGCGAGAACAACCTGTATGCCACTGAAGTACCGTTTGCCTACGCCGCCGGCAACCCGGAAGTTGCCATGCGGGCCGAGGGGTACGGTTGCCCGGGCCGGGCGGTGGACGGCAACGATGTGATGGAAGTGGACACCGTGGCCGAGGAGGCGGTGGCCCGGGCCCGCCGGGGGGACGGGCCCACCCTGCTGGAATGCAAGACCTATCGCACGCGGGCCCATGCGGAAGGCATGCCGGAGGTTGGCTACCGCACGCAGGAGGAAGTCGACTCCTGGAAGGCACGGGATCCGATCGCTTTGCTGCGAAGCCATCTCATGGGCACGGAGCGCGTTGCGGCGGACGAAATCTCGGCTTGGGAAGACGAGGCCCGTTCGGAGGCGGTGGCAGCCATCGAGTTCGCCAAGGCAAGCCCCTGGCCCGATCCCCGCACCGTCTTCGACTTTGTGGATGCCTCCGACTCCGCCGAGGCGGCGCGGCGTTCATGAATGCCTCCTCGCGGACACTGACGTTTACCGAAGCCGCCCGCGAGGGTCTGGCGGAGGAAATGGAGCGCGACGCCTCCATTTTCGTGGTGGGAGAAGGCATCGGCGAAAGGGGCGGCAACTTCAATACCACCTTGGGCCTGTTCGACCGCTTCGGTCCCAGTCGGATTCGCGACACCCCCATCACCGAAAGAGGCTTTGTGGGCATGTGCACCGGTGCCGCCATGGCGGGTGCGCGCCCGGTGGTGGATTTCATGTTCCTGGATTTCATCCTGGATGCCTTTGGGGAATTGATCAACCAGGTGGCCAAAATCCAGTACATGAGCAGCGGACGACTGCGCATGCCCATGGTGCTGAGAGGGTGCATTGGGGTCGGCGGCTCCGCAGCCACCCACCATTCGGGCAACTACTACCCTTTCTTCCTGCACCAGCCTGGGTTCAAGGTCGTCGTGCCTTCGACCCCGCGTGACGCCAAGGGCCTGCTCAAGACGGCCATTCGCAGCGACGATCCCGTGTTGTTCCTGGAACACAAGCTGCTGCTGGCAACCCGGGGCGAAGTACCGTCCGAATCGTATCTGGAACCCTTGGGAAGGGCCCGGGTCAGGCGTACCGGCCGGCACGCCACCGTTGTGGCCGTCGGTGTGATGACCTCCAAGGCCATCGCGGCAGCCGACAGCCTGGCCGAGTCCGGCCATGACATCGAAGTGATTGACCTGGTGAGCATCGCGCCGTTGGACACGGCCACCATTCTGGAATCGGTGGCCAAGACCGGTCGGCTGCTGATCGCCGATGAGGACTACCAGCCATGCGGTGTGGGCGCGGAGATCAGCGCCAGGGTTTGTGCGGACGGCTTCGACCTGTTGGATGCACCCGTCGCCCGGCTGAATGGCGCCTACGTACCCATTCCCTACAGTCCTCCCTTGGAGCAGGCGGTGGTCCCTTCCCAGGATGCGGTCGTCCAAGCTCTCCGCGACCTGCTGGCCGAATGACCTGTCACAGGTGATGCAGGACGGTTCATGGCGGGCGGTGGAAATCGATGGCAGTGGAAGTCGTGATGCCCCGTCTGGGCTGGACCGCTACCGAAGGGGTGCTGACGGAATGGCTGATGCCCAGCGGCGCGCCCGTAAAGCCAGGGGATGTGTTGTTCGCGGTGGAGGGGGACAAGGCGGTTGAGGAGATCGAGTCGCTGGACGGGGGCATCCTGCACATCCCGCCGGACGCTCCGCAACCGGGTGACACCGTGCCGGTGGGCCAACTGCTGGCCTACATTCTGGAAGATGGAGAAGAGCCACCTGCAGTCTCGGCGGACCGCGCTTCCACCCGACAGGTCGCCACCGAGGCCGACACGCCCGTTCCGGGAACCGTTTCCACCGTAGCCGATCGCAGTTCCACCGACCCGGGGCGTCCGGCAATCAGTCCCCGAGCCCGCAAGGCGGCATTGGAACTGGGCGTGGACTGGACCGTCCTGCAGGGCAGCGGCCGCACCGGGCGCATTGTAGAGCGTGACGTACGGGCTGCCGCGCCAGCCGGTACGTCCGGCATCCTGTCCATTTCGCCCGTGGCCCGAAGGTTGGCCCGGGAATTGGGTGTGGGTATGGATGCACTGGCCAAGGCTTTTCCGAACGTTCGCATCACTGTGGACATGGTGCAGAAGCTGGGTGCCGCCGCCAAGCCTCAAGGGGAGGTGGTACCGTTCACCCCTACCCGTCAGGCCATTGCCGCCAATTTGACCCAAAGCCTGGCCCGGTCCGCACCGGTGACCCTGACGACGGAATTGAACGCCACCGAACTGGTACGGCTGCGGGACCATTTGAGGGCAGATGCGCGTGCCGATGTTCCTACCTACAACGATCTGTTTCTCAAAATCTCGGCGCATGCCCTTTTGGACCACCCTGTTATGAATGCCACCGTACTGGAAGACGGGGTGCGCATGAACGAACAGGTGGACATTGGGCTGGCGGTCCACACCGACCGCGGGCTGTTGGTTCCAGTGGTTCGGCATGTCCACCAAAAGAATCTTGGCCAGATCCACATGGAGACAACCGATCTGATCGACCGGGCCCGGACCGGCAACCTGAAAGCCCAGGACATGCAGGGGAGTACTTTCTCCCTGACGAACCTGGGCGTGATGGACGTGGACCACTTCACCCCGATTCTCCCGGTGGGGCACACGGCCATCCTGGGCCTGGGCCGCATCACCGTCAAGCCTATGGTGATGGACGAGGCACGGCAGGACATCGGTGTGGGGCATGCCATGGCCTTGAGTCTGGTGTTCGACCACAAGGCGGTGGACGGTAGGCCGGCTGCCGGGTTCCTGCAACGCATCAAACAGTTCGCGGAACGACCCTACCTTTGGCTGACGCTTTGACCTGATAGCAGCGATTTGGCGAGGAACGCCTCCGCCGCAGGCATGGTTCCGGGCCAGGCAACGTTGGGGACTGCCAGCATCCGGACCCAGGGGGCGGGCCATGGGTCGAAACCCTTCCACGTTCCGCATCGAAGTCCCGCCGCGTTTCAGACGGGAACGCGATGTACGGTCCAATCCCAGGCCGTCGTCCCTCGGCAAGGTCTCGCACCGTGCCGCCTTCCTGACGAACCGGGACAGCTGCCAATCTGGAAGAGGATTGACCCGTACCGTCCGAATCTGACGATTTGCCTACGCGGGGGCAACAAATGCCTCAGCGACTCCTGGCACACGGCTCCGGGAGTCGCTGCCATGTGTCAACTTGGCAGGATGGTTCAACTGGGAATCGTTAAAATCCATCGCTCGGTTCCGGTGTACAATCGACGCGGCACGTCATTCGTGTCGGCAGACATCGAGTGCCTCAGTTCCATTTCCAAACTTGGGAGAGCGCAATGCGCAAACTCACTTTGCTATCCGCCTTGGCGTTGACAGCCTTGATCCTGCTCCTGGCCCCTTCGGCAGCCTTGGCCGACGGCCATACGGCCGGCGAAATCGAAATTCCGGCCGGCTACCGCACGGTGACGGTGTCCTTCGACGGCATCGATCCGGTGAGCATGGACGACGGCGTCCTCAGCATGCGGATCAACGGGACCGTCAATCTCAACGATGTGGTCAAGTTGATCGACGATCAATTGGCGTACGGCGGCTCCGTCGAGGAGTCCTGCGAAGTTCGCATGCGCTGGGTTCCGGCCTCCACCGTCATTACCAGCGGTGCCGACAATGTCATGAACCTCCGCTCCCGCATGCAACTGTCCCAGCGCACATGCGAGCCAAACATGTCGCTCTACACCAGCAGCGTGCACAACGTGGACTACACGGTTACGGTAACCGAGGGTGGCATCGACGATCTGGGTGTGTCCCTGGTCGTCAACTCCATTTCCGGCTTGGGTGAGGACTCCACCATGTCCGCGGCCCGGCTCAACCAGATCGCAGATGCCAACGTTACGCCGGTGACCGCATGGTTGCGTCAGGTGGCAGCGCTTTACCAGACCGGCTGCCTGGCTACGGCCGATGCGTCCATCAGCCCGGTATCGTTTAGTGGCAGCGGTCGGGTTTCGGTCGGTGTCAATGCCAGTGGCAATCTCCAGGCCATGTCGGCCTGTGTCGTGCTTGACGACTCCATGCGCGACCTCGTGGCAGGCACGGGCGTGGCAGCACTGATCCTGGGCGATCTCAGCCCCGGGACGGTCGCCGGCATCGTGAACGGCGTCCTGATGGGCCAGATGATGTCCACCGCCGACTACATCACGATGGTGGCTGACGACTTGGCCGATGAGACGTGGCGCGGAATCGTGCAGGAGGCCTTGCGCGCGCCGTTTGTCCAGGAAACGGTCGCGGCCGGCATGGGCGACATGCTGCCTGGGCAACTGGCCGAGCGTCTCTTCTCCGACGCAGCCATCGAACAGGTCTGGGGCGGCATTTTGCTCCAGGACATCAACCCTGACACGCTGCAGGAACTCGTAATCGCGGTCGCTACCGGCATGGGCGACATGAACGCGTTGACAGGCGAGCTCGTCGGTCAAATTCAGCCTGCGTCGCTGGCCTTGGCGTTGGCCAGGCTGCTGACCCTCGGCTAGATCCCGAAACTCCGGACTGAAGATGCGAGGTTGATTTCCATCGCGGAGCCCCAGGGTCGGAGACCGGTTTGAACGCGGAGAGCGTGGAGCAATTCCACGCTCTCCGTGTGTTGCGGCATTGGGCCTGCGGCACCATTGGCCGGCAGGCTCATTCGGCGGTCCGAGCCACAGCAACATCCATGGAACACACCCTTGCCTTGCAGAGGCAAGCCCGAGGGCGGACGATCAACGCTGTGCTGATGACCGTGCCGGTACGGTGTTGAACCGGCGCCAGTTTGGCTTCAGGACTTGCCGTCGGCCCGCGTCATCCCGTGCGGGACCCGCCGGAAGGGCAGGGCACGCGGCCGTTAGAGGTTCACCCACTCCGGATCAGGTGCAATGTCGTCATTGGGACGACTGCCCGGATCGGGCCGGCCGGAACCTTCCAGGCGATTCAAAATCTCGACCTGCATGCCGTCCGCCGCCTGAATCTGGCATGACAGGCGGACTCCGCTCAATCCCCGCTCCGCAAGCTTGGCCTGTTCGGCGGTCGTGGTGACGGTGGGCTCGCCCTCCACGAAACTGACGGCACAGGTGGTGCACATGCAGTTGCCGCCGCAGGCGTGCATTTGGTCGATGCCGCACTCGTCCACCAGCGCGAGCACCAGGCGCTTGCCTTCCGGAACGGAGAAGGTGCCTTCTCCCTTGACAGTAATGTTGACGCTGCTCATATGCGGTGCTCCTTGTGTTGGGCGGTGCCGCCGAGTGAATCGGCGGATCTGCGCGAACCCGAATCTTACGGGCCGGACCGCCTATTCGAAAACGAACAGGGCCATCAAATCGTTGACATTGGTCATTGTGGGTCCGGTGACCAGCATGTCACCGGCCGCGGTCAGCCATGGGTAGGCATTGTGCCCGGTAAGGTGCCGACGGGGATTTAAACCGGCCGCCATGCCCCGCTGCAGGGATCCTGCGTCCACCAGGGCGCCTGCGCTGTCCGTGGGGCCATCTGTTCCATCAGTGGCCAGTGAGGCCAGGACCGTGCGGGGCTGGTCCGCCAATTCGAAGGCGGCCGCGAGCGCGAGTTCCTGATTGCGGCCTCCCTGTCCGGCATCTTCGCTCAGGGTTACCGTTGTTTCCCCCCCGAACAGAAGACAGGCCGGAGCGGGCACGGGCAGGCTGTATCCGGCTACCTCGCGTCCGAAGCCGCACAATACCTTCGCAACTTCGGACGCTTCGCCTTCCACGTAAGAGGACATCCACACCGTGTTGAATCCCAATTCGCGCGCCCGGGTTTCGGCCGCGGCCATGGCCATGCGGTTGTCCGCCACCACAAGCGTGGGATTGCCCTCGAACAGGGGATCGTCGGCGTTCGGAGTATCGGGAAGTTCGCCACGCCAGCCCGCTTCCAGACGGGCGCGGATTGGCGGCGGCAACGACGGCATCAACTGGAATTTCTCCACGATGCCCCGGGTTTCCTGCCAGTCACCGCTGTCGGGGACCGTGGGACCGCTGGCAATCACGTCCAGTGGACTGCCGATGACGTCGCTCACGGCCAGGGTGGCGAAGCGGGCCGGGTGGATGGAGCGGGCCAGTTGCCCACCCTTGACTTGGCTGCAGTGCTTGCGCAGGCAATTGATCTCGTTGATCGTTGCCCCGGCCCCAAGCAGGCTGGCTGTCATGGCCTGCAGATCCGCCAGGGTCAGACCCTCGGCCGGAGCCACCAGCAACGCGGAACCTCCGCCGGACAGGAGGTTGATCACCAGGTCCCGTTCCGTGGTGTCCGCCAGCAGTTCAATGATGCGGCGGCCCGCCGTCACGCCGGCCTGGTTGGGCACGGGATGGCGGGCTTCGCAAATTTCGATGATCTCCGTTGGTGCCCGGTGACCGTCCTTGACCACCACCAGGCCCGCGGTTATCCGGTCCCCCAGGACGGCCTCCAACGCTTGGCTCATTAGTGCTCCGGCCTTGCCCGCCCCGGTCACCAGGATGCGGTCCACGGCGGACAGGTTGATGGTTTGATCCGCCAGTCGCAGTTGGTCGCCGTCCAGCGACACGTGGTGCAGAACCGCACGGGCCGGGTCCACGGCCTCGAGTGCCGCCTCCAGCACTTGGAGTACGGTGTGCCTGCGTTCCGGGTCCGCGTCCAGGACGCGCAGGTCGAAGCGGCTGCCGCCGGAGCCGGTCATTGGTCGTTGCCATCCGCTGTTGTTCCCGGTATCAATTGGGGCGCGCCGGTCAGATTCGGCAGGTCTCCGGGTTCGAATTGGAGAGGCGGTTGTTCCTGCAGCAGGCGAAGTGCTTCGGTCACCGCGGTGTCGAGTTGGGAATCGCGCTTTTCGCGGAAGTCGTCGGGGGAAATCTCGACCTCAATGTCCGGGTCGGTGCCGTAGTTCTCGACTGTCCAGCCCACGTCCTTGAACCAGAAGCTGTACTCCGGCTGCGTAGTGACCGTGCCGTCCACCAGGGCATGGCGCGGCCAGATCCCGATCACGCCGCCCCAGGTCCGCGTGCCGATTAGCGTTCCCAGCCCCATCAGCTTAAAGGCGTGACTGAATATGTCGCCGTCGCTGCCGGCGGCATCGTTGGTCAAGGCCACGATGGGGCCGGACACCGACTCCTCCGGATAGGGTGCCACTCCACCCCACCTGGTTTGGTCGAACCCAATCTGGCGGCGCGCCAGCTTTTCGAGCAGCAGGGCACTCACATGGCCGCCGCCATTGAAGCGCAAATCCACAACCAGGCCTTGCCGATGGAGTTCACCCAGAAAGCCGCGGTGAAATTCCGCATAGCCCCACGGTCCCATGTCGGGAATGTGCAGGTAGCCGAGACGGCCGTCCGACGCTGCATGCACATGCGCCCGGTTGGTGTTCACCCAGGCACGGTACAGCGCACGTTTGTCACCGGTCATAGTGCGGACCGTGACTTCCTTCAGCATGTCGGTTTCGGCTGATGACTCTTTGTCGGCAGACTCGACTTGGGTGCCAGGCCGGAAACCAAGCTGAACTTCCTGACCGGCCAGGTTGACCAACAATCTGGCGGGGGGAACGCTTTCCGAAACCGGCTGTCCGTTGACGGACACCAGCAGGTCTCCCCTGGCCACGTCGACCCCGGCCTCGGCAAACGGGGAATGGACTTCGGGCTCCCACACGTCACCCTCGATCCAGTCGTCGAGCCGCCATCCCGGCGGATCCGCCTGCCACTCGAACTCCGCGGCCAGAGTACCGATCGGCCAATTGGGGCCCGGTCGGTAGTCGCCTCCGAACTCGTAGCAGTGGCTCGTGCCCAGTTCGCCCTGCATTTCCCAGCACAGGTCGCTGAATTCGCGCCGGCTTGCGAGTCGTTGCACCAAGGGTGCGTACCGATCGTGAACTCCTTGCCAGTCCACACCCGACATTTCGGATGTCCAGAATTGGTCCCTTTGCAGTCGCCAGGCCTCCGCGAGCATCTGTTGCCATTCGGCCGGAGGCTCGATCGACAGGTGAATGCGACCGAGATCCAACCACCCGGTGACGCGGGCCGCGCCTTCATTGGTCAGGCTGTCGGCGTTTTCGCTGGCCTTGATGACCCGAAGGCGCTGATCGGCCTGGTACAGCAGGTGTTTGCGGTTGGCGGACAAACTGAAGTCCGACACGTCCGCGGCCACCTCACTCGGTTTGTGGTCCTTGAACACCCAAGCCTGGAGTGCGGCTCCGTGCGGCGTTTCATCGTCCAACCACGGATCCTTCATGGTCTGCCTGGTTTCCGAAGCCAGCCAGAACACCCGATCCTCGGCCGCCGCCAGGCCAATGAACAAACCTGCAGGCACCGGAAAGGGGAGAACTCGGTCCGCGATGCCGTCAACGTCAATCCGTACGGGTTCAGGAACGGAGTCCTTCGCATTGTCGGATCCGTCGGTGGTTTCCGCAGTCGAATCGCCGTTCGCCGCGGACGTGCCGTCTTCGTCGGGTTTGGTCTGTTCCTGTTTTTCCCCTTCGTCTTCCTCATCCGCATCCTCACCGGTGCGCGGCACAAACGGATTGGGCACATCCTGCTGCAGCGTAACCAGATAGGGGCGCATGGGGGCGGGAAACGACAGATTGAACTGAACAGTGTCATAGACCGGGTTGAGGATCCGGCTGCTCAGAAAGTAGAGATAGCGGCCCTTGGGGTCGAATACCGGACAGTGGTCCTGCAGTACGGGTGTCCCAAGATCCACGGTCAGG
>JAPPAJ010000209.1 GCA_026705565.1 Caldilineaceae bacterium
GACTCGAGTTGCGGGGGCGTGCAACGGAGCCCCCATCAACCGAGAGCGAATTACCAGCGTCGGTACCGAAGTGTAACGATTAATGGAACAGGATCAGGCAGTGACGGCCCTGTCCGGCTGCAAGGGCAGAGTGCTGGGGATGCAGTGGTCTTTGTGGCAGCCGATCCGCCGGTGCGGTCGAACCCTTCCGTTGAGGTTGGCGGGCGGAATGGTCCCCCAAGCGTTGGGCGGCAACGGTTCGGCCAAAGAGGCGCGGCCATAATCCGCCTTCCGTTCAAGACCGCTCCGCACGGTTCCGTTCCACTCGGCTGCGATGACGTATTGACCCTGACCCGACAGTAGCGAACGCCATTCGAGTTCGGCGCGCCGCTCGGACAGATGTTCCGGACACCAGGGGTTCGGATTCTGCCGGTCTCCAACTTGCTTGACCGGATCGGATTCGGATGATGGATCCTGGGTGCGTCCGATGGGCACCATCTGCATTCCGGCCCGCGTGGCTGTGGCCAGTCTGCTCCTGCTTGCCTCGAGGTTCCAATCGACCCGGCCGCTGAGGGAGCCACTGCGCGACCCCGGAACGCCTGGATTATGTGGCAAAGGATCTGAAGGCCGGCTGTTCGCCCGGGACCGGGGAGTTGGTGAACGCCCCCCGTGCCAATACCGCGTCCCGTCCCCCGGCGGCGGCCACGCGGGCAACCTGGTCGGCATGGGCTTCGGCATTGATGGAGTCCGGATCCAATAACGCGCGCAACTCGTGGTCGAATTCTCGGATCCTTGCCGCATGTTCGGGAAGACCGGCAAGGTTGGTTAGTTCCAATGGGTCTTCAAGCATGTCGTACAGCAACGGGCTACTGTCCGTGAAGTGCACGTACTTGTACCTGTGGTTTCGCAACAGGTACCAGGCATCCTCCGTGCCGACCGTGTGGTATTCGCTGAAGACGGTGCGGTCGCCGGTCTCGTCCGCCAAGATGCCAAACAACGATTGGCCGGGCAAATCCCGGTCCTCCGGCTGTTCCGCGATGCCCATGGCCTCCAGTACGGTTGGGAAACAGTCCACCAGGTTGACGGGTACATCGCAGGTGCGACCGGCCGGAATCTGTGGTCCCGCCATGATGAGAGGCACGGCGCAGGTTTCGTCATGAGGGCTGAACTTTCCAAACAGCCCGCGCGCACCATGGCTTTCCCCATGGTCGCTGCTGTACAGGACCCGGGTGTTTGCGGCCAGGCCCAGATCGGTCAGGGCATCCAGCACCTGGCCGATCTGGGTATCCAGGAAGGTGCACACCCCGTAGTAGGCGGCCATCATGCGCCGCATCTCGGTTTCCGTCACATCCTCAAGGGAAAAGAACTGCCGCATCCAGGCCAGGGCCGGATGGGTGCTTCCCTTGGGCTCGGGGGGCAGCGTCAGGCAGTCGGGATCGTACAACTCGAAATACTCGGGCGGGGCGATGTACGGCGGGTGGGGACAGACATAGGACAGGAACAGGGCCCACGGGGGCTCGTCCGACTCTGCGCGCGCCTGTAGCCACCCCTTGGCGTTGGCGGTGTTGCGCCGGTCGTACTCAAGATACGTCGAGTTGCCCGGGCCGGCTTCGCGTACCCCGCGCCAGGCCTGGCGGCGCGGTGGATTCCGTCGTACCGAGGCCAGGATGTCCCCCTGCCCGTCGACGATGTGCAGCGGTTCGATTTCGCGGCCAAATCCGTTGTCGTCCCCGGGGCCCCTGAAATGAAGTTTGCCGATGGAGTCGACCCTGTGGCCCGCTTCGCGCAGCCGGTGGTGCCAACTGGGTACCGAACCCGTGTACGGCATCGAGTTGTCCCAGGTCCGAAGTTGGTGGACATAGCGGCCCGTGGCCAGCGAGGCCCGTGCCGGCACGCAGATGGGACAGGGTGTATAGGCTGCATCGAAGCGCGTTCCGGCCGCAGCCAAGCGGTCCAGGTTGGGAGTGTGGATCTCCGGGCTCCCGGCGTTGCCCATGGCCCTGGGATTGTGTTGGTCTGAGAGGATGAACAGCAGGTTGGCTGGTCTTACCTTGTCCACATCGGCACCCCGTATATGACTGTGATGGTGGCTGCCAGATATCCCAGCAGGGACAGCAGCAACGGTTTGCAGAGAAATGGTAGGAGTTCGGGCTGTTCGCCGGCGTGATGGCGCAGAACCTGCCACAGGTACAGCACTATGATCAGACCTGCAAAGGGGATGGTGAGTCCCATCGACCAACCGGGGGCCGTGCGCGAAGAGGCCGCGAGTGCATATAGGGTGTAGGCGCCTGCCAGGACGGTGGCGGAACCCCAAACGGCCGCGCCCGTCGTGTGCAGCGATACCTTGCGCAATCCCGGCCTGAATTGGACGGCGACCTCGCCGTGGGAGCCGAGTTCCGAATGGCGCTTGCCCGCGGCCAGCAGCAGGGCGGTGATGCCGGTGCACGCCAAGAGCCAGGGACTTGTGTTGCCGATGTCGTTCCCGGCACCGGCCAGAACCCGCAGTGGAAAACCGAGGGCAATGATGATGATGTCAAGGCCCGGGATTTGCCTCAGGCCCGCCGAGTACAGGGCGTTGACCAGCAGGAAGATGGCCACCCACAAGGTGGTGCTCCCGCCGGCCGCAACCGACACGGAGAGGCTGGTCACTGCCAGCAGGGCGGCGAAGATTCGGGCTGCCTGAATCGATACGGAGCCGGCCGCGACCGGCCGCCGGCGTTTGCGGGGGTGTAGCCGATCCAGTTCGACATCCTGCGCATCGTTGAATGCATAGGCGGCACTCGAGGCCAGGCAAAACGAGATCGCCGCCACAACACTGGAGATCAGTTCGCCGGGATCCAGCAAGTTGCCGGCAAAAAACGGGACGGCCAGTACGAACAGGTTTTTGGTCCACTGCTGGGGCCGTACCAAGCGCAGCCATGGCAGAATCCGGTTCGCCGCGGGCCCTACGGCGGACACGGTCTAGGAACCGGCGTCGGCGGACACCGACGGTGTCTGCAACGGCCGCACGGAAACGCCAAAGAAGTCGGACAACGCGGCTCGGATGGTCGCTCGGTCCGGGATCAGGACCCACATGCCTTCCTCGGAGATGGCCTCTTCGCCATGGTGTCGATCCAGAATGAGCCTGCGTCCCGTTTGGGGGGTGTTGGCCGCGCCCTTTTGGGCCAGCTGCAGCATCTGGGCGACGTTCATGTCGGTGCCGAAGTTGCCCCGTAGCGTGCGGATGATGTCGGGCGCGGCCGCCAGCAGATCGGCGGCGTTGTTGGGATTGGATACCTGACGGAGCACTGCGCTGATGACGGCCTGTTGCCGGCCGATCCGGCCATAGTCGCCGTCCTGGGTGCGCGTGCGGGCGTACTTGAGGGTGGTAACCCCGTCAAGGTGCTGGTGACCGGCCGGCAGTTCGAAGGTTTCGACCCCGTAGTCGGGCGTCGGGTACTTCTCGTCGTAAATGGCCCACGGGACATAAATGTCGATGCCGCCCAAGAGGTCAATAATGCGGACAAACCCGTCGAAGTTGACCCAGGCGTAGTGGTCAATCGGTTGATTCAGGAATGCGGACAGCGTGTCGGCCAGGAGGCGTTCGCCGCCACCGGTTGAAGGCACGGTCTCGCCGAGCGAGTAGACCAAGTTGACTTTGGTCGGCGGAAACCCGGGTACTGGAACCCACAAGTCGCGGGGAATGGAAAGGATGTCAAGCGTATTGGTCTCCTGGTTCCAACTCAGGAGCATCAGTGTGTCCGTACGCGGCGCGGATGTGTCTTCCACGCGGGTGTCGAAACCAAACAACAGGATGTTCAAGCGCTCTTCCCGTTGCACGGTGGCGAAGACCGGTTCCCGGTCAAGGGGTTCCGGCGATGCCGGAACCTCCGGCTGTGACGGGTTGTCGGTTTCCGGTGCAGTGGCAGGCGCGATTGCGGCAGGGGCCTCGTTGGCCGGTTCCGGTATGTGAATCGTGACCGTGGTCGTGTTCACGGCTTCCTCATAGGCCATGTTGAACACGGGCCTGCCGACAATGTAGACACAGACGGCCAGGACCGCACCCAATGCGGCGATGGCACCGCGCCAGACCAGTCGTCTGGGTTGGGACAGTCGGGCAGGCGGCCCGGTAACGGCGTCGGTCGACATGTCCATGGCAAACGGTGGGATTCAGCCTGGGGCGCGTGGAAACCCGGATGTTCAAGCGCCGCCTGACAATCCTGGGAAGCAGCGGGGGCGGAGACTGGCCAACAAGTGGACAAACCGGCCCGTGACCTGTCGGTACAAGGTCGGGTCGGCGGATTGAGGGTAGCTAGGAGGTGTTGGACAGTGGACGGGACGGGAGGCGGGAGGCGGACGCGCTACACCACAATGTTATCACCGTATCTGCCTGCCTTGGGTGCCGGTTTGTTCAGGGGTTGAAGGCATGCTCGAACAGGGCGCGTGCAGTCAGGATGTACATGGTGTCCCTGTGGACGAATACATCCAGGAGGCCGTCGAAGGCGTCCTCCATGCCGTTGGGGGGCACAAGCTGGTGCCGAAACGCGCCCGTGTTGGGGTCCAGCACCAGGATGCTGCTGCGTCCGGAATCCACCAGCAGCATGTAGTTGTTCTGTTCCGTGTCGGCCTCAAGGTCGACAAACCGACTGTTGAAGCCCACAGCCCCGTGCACTGCAAAGGGCAACTGAATGTTGGCTTGGTTGCCGGAATCCTGTCGTCCCAGCGATACCACGGTGTTGTTGTCGAACAACAACCAGATGTTGTCGCCCACGTGCATGCCGACCGCACCGCTCAGATCGATCGGTTCCGGCAGCCAGGGCTCTTCGTGCACGACGGCCTGGTTGAGGTTGTAGCGCCAAATCTGTCCGTGGCCGCTGTCGGCCACGTAGAGCCGGTTCGAGTAGAAGTCAATCTGGACCGGACTGATCCATGCATTCCTGCTGCCGAGGGTCACATGGGAGATGAGATCCGTGTCGTTGTACTGGAACAGATGACGGTCTTCGTCGATGAGATACAGGCTGGGCTTGTCGCTGTGCGCAGTCTTGGTCGGTTGGAACGCCATGTCCACGATCCTGCCGACCGTAACGCCGTCGATGACAGTGTCCTGGCTCAGTATCTCCTGGGGAGCTCCCCCCTCATTCCGGCGCAGGGAGTCCAGTCGGTATTTGGTAACCGTTCGGTGATCACTGGCCAGGACATACAGGTCCTGGAAGTTGATCGCCATGCGTGCCGGAGGGTGGTCGCGCCCAAACGTCAACAGTGGCTCGGTCAGTCCCAGCAGCGGAATACGTTGGAAGGCATCGTCCCAGAGTTCCAGAATCTTCAACTGGAGGGCGTTCAGGCCGGGTGACGGCCCTTGCGTTTCCTGAATGCTTTGAGCCAGTTCGCGGGCCTGCTGCAGTTGCTCCTGGGCCGCTTCGTACTGCTCGCGTCCCAGCAGCGCATCCGCCTTCTCCACCTGCTGTTGGATCAGTGCCAGGGCCACCGGATCATCCTGGCTGCCCGTGGGCTCGTTGATTCGATACGCGAAATATGTGGCAGCCGGCACGGTTATCAGCAGGCACAGAAGCAACATGGCCGACCACGACTTCGGAATTCTTCGCCTGGGTTGACGCTCCTGAAGCGTGTGGTAGATCTCCTGGAGGTTGGGGAGGGCAACCGATTGGTCGGGACTCGGTGCGGTTGCCGGCACGGTGTGGGGCGAAACCACCGCGTCGCGCGGACTCTCTGCGGATGGCTCCGCAATCGCTACGGGTTGCGTTCCGGCCTGGGTCTCGGCATTCGGGTCGGGAAATGCCTCGCCGAACCACACCTTTAGTCTCTGGCCCGCGGATTGCAGGAACCGGCCGCCTCCTCCAAACCGGCCGTCTCCCGCATTCGGTCCGTGGCCGCGCGTGTCCAGCGCGGACTGCAGGACGGCCGCGGGTTCCGGTTCCCGCTCCCTGTCCTCACCGTGATTGGCGTCCGACTTCGCTGCAGGATTTCGGGGTGCCGCCGGGGCCTCCAGTTCGGCCGAGGCCAGGATGACCTTCGGTTCGGACATCTCGAAATCGGTTGGCTCCGGGGCTTCTTTGGCTTCGGGCGCGGATGCCACCATCCCGGCTGCCGGCATTGGGTCCGGTCGCGTTTGTGCCCGTGTCGCGTTCGGAAGCGCTGGAGCCACAAACCGGATTTTGTCGGCCTGGTCGGCTTGGTGAGCGGAGACCGGTGTCGGGATTGCGATCAGAAGTCCGGGGGCTCCCTGGCGGCGGGCCTGGGCGGCAAACCAGTCCGATCGCTCCGGCCGCGTGCCATCTGCCAAGTCGGTTACCGCGGTGGCCAGGGTTTGCTTGGCAGCCTCGGCAGTGGCCTGGGTTTCGTTGGTGGCCAACCAGTCGGATGTGGCCAGAAGGCATCCCTGGCCCGGGGCCAGTCCGCCTTGGTAGGTTCCGGGAAGGAGCCGGTTCGGCCCGCCGGCCAGACCGCCGGTGGGCGCTGAACCGGTGGGGAACACGTCTGCAGTCGCCTGCCCCGTCACTACGTGACAGGTTCCGTCGGTCCAGGCCACTTTCAATTCGCGGGCCCGCACCTCCGCCACCGAGGCGGTGCCCTCCAATTGGATGTTGGGGTAGTCGCGGCGGATGTATCCCAGGTACACATGGAGTGCAACCAGGGAATCAGTCAGGGCACTGACGCCTTTGGCGGAGGACAGGAGATAGCTGCGGCAGACCCTGAGGCTGAATGCGGTGATCAGGTCCCCTACCTGATCGCGGGGCAGGTGTTCCCCGAGGACCGGAAAATCCAGAACCACGCAGAACGTGGCTCCGCCGCGCCTTCGATTCTCACTGGCAGGGACTACCCGGGTACACGACCCGGATGGGAAATCTTGTGCGGAGGGGTGGGAAGCGAATAGGACGGATGGTTCGTCTTGTTCATCAGGTGCGATGTAGGACGGCATTGTTGTGTCAACTGACCAGAACAAGGGGTGGAATGAATGCACGCCACCCAGCGTGCTTGACGGAAGCGGATGCCTACATGACGTTCACGGTCGGTGGATGGAGCGGATACCCGGAGTACGGAAGGCGTCAGTCGCCCGACTGCAGCGTGCGTGTAATGATGTCCAGTTGCTCGGAATTGGACACCTGATCTTTCCGCTTGCGGCCCTTGCGCCCCTTCCGCGCCCCCTGTCCCTGCTGCGCTTTCATGAATGCCAGTTCCATTGCATTCATCGGCGGGGCGTCATTGGTGCCAAAGGGATCCTCGATCTCCTCGTCGTCCGGCGCATCCAGGAGCCGGCGGCGGCTTACATCCAGTCTCCTGCGCCGGGAACTGACCATGAGAATCATGACTTCAACTTCCTGGCCGACCTCCAGTTCGTCGGCGGCATTCACGACATGGTGATGATCGATTTCGTCCAAGGGCATGAAGGCGTCGACGCCGACGCCGACGTCCAACAGGGCGCCCCGGTCGTTGAGGTCCTTGACGGTACCGTTGATTCGGGCTCCTCGGCGCAGATCGGAGATTAGCTTGACCTCAGGCGACAGCTTGCTGACGGCAATCTGCCACTTGCTGCCCTTTTCCTTGGGCATGCTGATTTCGGTGACCCAGACATCGAACTCGTCGCCGACCTTGACGACGGCATGGATGTCCTGCACCCGTTCCTGGGACAGGCGGCTCACCGGCAGGAAACCGTCCTTGTCGGAGCCGATGTCGCAAAAGGCTGCAGCATCAATGACGGCCTTGACCACGGCGTGACGCTTTTCACCGATCTTCAGGTTTTTGATGGACTTGTAATCCGGCCGAATCAGCGTCAGATCAATCTTGTTGGTCTCCCGGTTCAGCTTGTGGATCCAGACATGGATCCGGTCGCCGCGCTTGAGTTGCCTCGAAGGTTGAAAAGCCTCGAGTTTCTCTTTGTTGTAACGGAGATACGGCAGGAACTGGCTCTTGTGGAGAAATCCTTCCTTGCCCGTTCCAATATCGACCCAGGCGCCCTGGCGGTCCGTAACACGGGTAACGGTCCCGTCGCGTCTGTCTCCGACGGCCAGGGTTACGATCTTCTTCTTCTGCTTGGGCCGTTTGACCGGCTCCGGATCCGCTGGTTGCGCTGTGGCATCCGCAGCCTGCGTCTTGGGCTGGGACGCAGCGGCAGCAAGGTCCTGTGCGCCCTGGATGCCGTCGGAGACGGTGACCTGCCCGGAGGAGGGCAAGGGATTGTTGTCCATTGTTGGTACGGGTGGTGGTGTGACTGCCGAGGGCGCGGAGAATGGGTTGGCGAAACACAATTATAGGCCGCAGCCGATTCATTCCCCAAACGGGACGGTCTGGGCCGGGCGGGGACGGGGCCAAGGATCCCCCTCCCACTCCCTGTCGGTCAGGCATCCATGTGTGATAATCCCGCAGTCGGAGGATGCGCCTGTCCCGACTGGTTTCAACCGTGGCTGAATTACCTGAACCCTCGACAATGTCCATGGCCGGACGGAGGGTGCTGGTGACGGGCGGAGCGCACCGCATCGGGCGTCGCATCTGTCTGGATTTGGCTCGCGCCGGGGCCAGCGTGACCTTTTCCTGGCTGAGTGCCGAACGGCAGGCGCGGGCTACCTTGGCCGAGTTGCAGGCCATCGATGCGGGAGCCTCCGCGGTGCGGTGCGATGTGACCCGGCTTCGGGATGTGCACAGCCTTCGGGATCATCTGCACCACCGGGGGGGCGTGCTGGACATCTGCATCAACTCCGCCAGTCCCTGGGAGTTCGATGCGTTCCCCTTGACGGACTATGCATCCTGGCATCGCGTGACCCGTGCGTCCATCGACGGGTGCGTGTACGTTTGCAATGAACTGCTGCCCCTGTTGCTGGAGTCGTCCTCGCCCTCCATCATCAATATTCTGGACACCATCGTGCGTCAGCCCCGAACCGGATTGACGGCCCACGCCGTGGGCAAGGCCGGCTTGGAGGCCCTCACCCGGCAGTTGGCGCTCGAACTCGCGCCCAGGGTCAGGGTCAATGGCCTTGTGCCGGGGCCGGTGCTGCCCCAGCCCGACCTGTCTCCGAATGCCCGCCGGCGCGTGGCGGACGCGACGCTTCTGGGCCGATGGGGAACACCCGAGGACGTCGTGCGCGGCGTGCGCTTCCTGATTGATTCGCACTTTGTCACCGGATCGCTGCTGTTCATCGATGGCGGGGAAAGTATCGCCATGCACCGCAGGCCGCGTTGATGCCAACGCAGGGAGGGTCTGCCGTGGTCCGGCCGGCACTGGTGGATCGGGAGTGCCTGGAACGGAGGGAGCTCGCGATGCTGGCCCCGTACGCCGTGTGCAGCCTGCACAGCCGGGGTCGCGTCCAGCCGGAGGCGGTCGACGAGTGGCGCACCTGCTTTCAGCGGGACCGGGACAGGATTGTCCACTCGCGCGCCTTTCGCCGTTTGGCCCACAAGACCCAGGTGCAGCCATTGCCTGGCAGCGACCATGTCCGGACGCGGCTCACGCACAGTCTGGAGGTGGCGCAGATAGGTCGTTCCGTCGCGCGTCGGCTGAACGTCAACGAGGATCTGGTCGAGGCCATATGCCTTGCCCACGATTTGGGACACCCCCCGTTCGGGCACGAAGGGGAACAGACCCTGAACGAACTGTTGTCCGATGCCGGTGGCTTCGACCACAACCTGTTCACGTTTGAACTGCTGGACGTGCGGGAACGGCGTCGCCCGGCCCGGCCCGGCCTCAATCTCACGTACGAGGTAAGGGAAGGCGTTCTCAAGCACGGGTCCGCGCCGTCGGTTCGCCAGGTTGAACGGGTGGAAGAGGAAGGGCTGCGACCTTGGGAAGCTGCGTCGCTGGAGGCCCAGATCAGCAACTTGGCCGACGAGATTGCCTACAACTCAAGCGATTTGGACGACCTGATGCGCTTTGGTGAAGGGAACGGCCAACGCTTGGCCGGGGCCGTTAGGGAATTGGACGTGTACCGGCGCATTCGGGCGCATGCTGCAAGCCGTGAACTGGAGGAGGCCGACCTGGACTCTTCGACTTCGCGCAAGGTTCTGATCACCGCCATGGTGGGCCAGGCCATCGGCGACTGCGTGGAGGCCACCGTCAGAAACCTGCAGAGCTGCAACATTCGCAGTCTTGCCGACGTGCGGCGGTGCGGTGATCGGCCCTTGGTGCGTCTGGATGCCGAGTTGGAATCCATGTACGGCGAGTTGCGGCGGTTCCTGACGGTCAACTTCTACCAGACCCGCAAGGTGCGGGTCCGTGCCATGGCGGGTGTGGACGCCATCCGCCGCGTGTTTGCGGCGCTGGTGTCGGAGCCGGCGCAGTTGCCGCCGGCCTGGCGGGACGAACTGGACTGCCGGGATCGGCGAGCCGTGGTCGGCGCCTATATCGCGACCATGACGGACCGCTTTCTGCTGGACATGGACGCCCGGCTCCGTTGAGGCGGGGGCCAATCCGTTTGGCCCCTCCGGATTTCAGCGTCGGGGACGCGGTTCCCGGTACTCCTGATACTCTGGGTCCTCCAACTCCGCGGCCTCGTCTGCCGACGCCGAGTCCTCGGTCCCAAACCGGGTCAGGCCTACGTCGCGCAACCGGGTGCGGGCCCGTTCCAGGAATCCTGTGAACTTCCCGAATTGGTTTCGGAGACCGCCTCCTGCACCCAGATCGACCTCGGAGTGCAAGCTGGCCACCGCCTCGCCTTCCGTTCCCGCAGCCGCCTCCTGGGCAATCAGGCGCCAGGCCACAAACAACAGGCCCGCGACCAGGACC
This sequence comes from Caldilineaceae bacterium, assembly GCA_026705565.1. Taxonomy (GTDB): domain Bacteria; phylum Chloroflexota; class Anaerolineae; order Caldilineales; family Caldilineaceae; genus Bin34. The sequence continues at coordinate 10,691 of JAPPAJ010000209.1, forward strand.
AAACTGCTCAATAGTGAGAACAACTGAATGAAACGGTTGTCCCTGACCAGTTCCGGAGGCGGACTTCCTTCCGAAACGGGCAAGGCGCTTCCGTCCGGCGTCTGCGGGCCGTCGATGAGCACGCCCTGCAGGGCCAGGAGATTGGCTTCGATCAATTCCTGTTCGCCGTCGTCCAGGATCAGGCCGGCACTTCCGTCGGCGCGCAGCAGGCCCAGCGCCTCGTTGACCGCCAGTCTTGGATCCGGTGCCATGTAGCCCAGAATTTTGGCCGCACCGGGGGACAGCGAGTCCGAACCGCTGATCTGCTGGTCCTCGGCCAAGCTGTTGACAATCAGGATTTTGTAGGCGCCGAGCAGATCGGCCGGCAGCGCGCCCTGCCACTGGACGGGCCACGCGTACCACGCCAGGGCGATGCCGGCGGCCAAGCTGAAGGCGATGACGACCACATATTTGATGAGGGGCCGTACAAAACCCCTCATCCGCGAGTCGGAAACACGAATCATGTCATTCCACCGAGGCCTGATTCTTCGATTGCAGCGATGATGGACTTGACGGACTGCATGTGGTTCTTGCGTCCCACCAGCAGGGCATCGGGAGTGTCCACAACGACCAAGTCCCGAACGCCGACCATTGCGACCAGGCGTCCGTTGGCAAAGACGATGTTGTGTTGGCTGTCGACGGCGACAACCCTGTCGCCGACCACGACATTGGCATCCCCGTCCTTCTCCAGTATGCGCTCGAGTGCATCCCAGCTGCCCAGGTCGGTCCAGCCCGTCTCCAGATGGACCACCGTGCAGTCGGCGGCCTGTTCAATGACCACCTGATCGATGCTGCATGGCTCCAATGCCTTCCAGGTTTCGCTGTTCGAGCCCGGATTATGGGCCGCCGCCAGCAGGTGTGGAGCGCATTGCGCCAAGCGACGGCGCAGGCTGTCGACGCGGCTGACGAGGATGCCGCAATTCCAGAGGCAGTCGCCGCGCGCGAGCAGGCGCGCGGCAGCCGCGTTGTCCGGCTTCTCACGGAAGCTGCGCACACGCGCGGCGGGCGGAGTGCTGGCTGGGGCCAGCGGGGCGCCCAGCCTGATGTACCCGTATCCCGTGTGCGGATGGTCGGGTACAGCGCCAAGCAGCACCAGGGAACCGTCGGCCGCGAGTTCGGACGCGCGGGTCAGGGCTTGGCAGAAAACGACTTCATCCTGGATCCAGTGGTCCGAGGGCAGCCAGATCGCAATCTCGCTGTCCGCGTCCGCCGGCAAATGTGCCAACACCCAAGCGAAGGCGGGGGCCGTATTGCGGCCTTCCGGCTCGGACAGGATCCGTGCCCGGTCAAGGTGCGGAAGCTGTTGGCGGACCAAATGGGAGGTGCTGCGGCCAGTTACCACCCATGTGCGCTCCGACGGCAGCAGGGGGGAGATCCGGCGGCAGGTCGCTTGCAGCAGCGATTCTCCCTGTGCGAGCAGATCGTCAAACTGCTTGGGCGTCTGCTGCCGACTGCGAGGCCACAGGCGATTCCCGCTGCCGCCAGCTAGGACTACGCCTATCATCGATGATTGCTTCCATGGCGTGGCAGGGCTCCCGACCGGCTACCGCACGGGCGGACCCCTGTTGGGTGTAATCTGTATCTTATCCTACTTGGGCAGCAGACCCGGCAGCAGGTGCACGATTACCGATCGTCCGGGGATGTCCACCTCGGTCACCACCTCGCGGATGGCAGGTAGCAGAATCGGCTGGCTGAGTCCCAGCTCCGGAGCCGGGGACACTTCCCAGACATCGTTGGCTCCGGTTGCGGCCACCTCGGTCACCACACCCAGGTACAGGCCGGCATCGGTTGTGACGGATGAACCGACAATGTCGTGAATCCACCAGGTTCCCGGCGCCGGCGGCGGCACCTCCGCTTCCGGCACGGAAAGCCAGGCGCCGCGCAGGGCTTCGGCGGCTGTTCTGTCCCGAACCTCGGCGAACCGTACGAGCAGCGCCTGCTTGTGGCGTCGCGTGGACAGGATCGTCAGCGGACTCTGCCCGTGGGTGCTGTACAGAATCTGTTGTGGGGCAAACCGGCCGTGGTTGTCGGTGATAACGCGTATGCCCACCTCGCCCTTGATGCCGTGGGGCTTCTCGACGCGTCCGACGACGAAGTGGTCGTCGGGATAGGGAGAAGCCATTGGCGGCCACCGGATTGGGGCGGTTCAGGCCTGGTCGTCCTGCCCGCGTTCGGTCGGGGTCAGGCCATCGCCGATTTCCTGCCAGGAGTCGACGTGCAGGGCGACATGGGCGTGCGGATTGGTTGACGACGCCTTGACCAGGGCCCGGAGGGCACGGATGTTGTCCCCGTTGCGTCCAATGATGAACTTCATGTCTTCCTGATGCACCAGCAGGTTGAATTCCAGGTCTTGGTCGTACTGGTGCGCCTCCACCTCGACATCGTCCGGATGCTGCGCCAGGGTCGAGGCAACCCAGGTTACGAGCTGGCCAATGCGGTCGATGGTGCTGTCC
>JAPPAJ010000237.1 GCA_026705565.1 Caldilineaceae bacterium
GAATCTCACTCCAATCCGCCGTTGGGAATTGCTTCTTTCGCGTTGACGGATTTGCCGGACCGGGGAGCGCAGCCGCCTGCCGGCCCTGGCCCGCACCGCCTTGGAGGAAGCCGCGGGACGGATGCGCATGGCGCCGCCTACGGACACCCAGTTGGATGAGCTTGTGCGCGCCCTCCTGTCCCGCGCGGGCGGTCTGGGCTTCCTCGAACAACTGATGCCGCCGGTCTGCAACCGCTACACCGATCTGGTCCTGAATCCCAGCGGCCAGCTCTGGGCGCGGGCGCGGGGCGACATGGATTTCACGCACTTGGCCGACCAGACCCCCAGCCACCAGGAGGTCTGGCAGGCCATCGAGTCCCTGCTGGGTCCCCTGGGCCGGGCCTGCACCGAGGCGTCGCCCAGCGTCGATGCCCGCATGCCGCGCGACGCGGCTTCCGGCTTTGCCGGCGCGCGCCTCAAGGTCCTGCACCCCGCGATTGTGCCGGGGGACGGCTATCCCTCGCTGGCACTGCGCTTCTTCGAACCCAATCCGGTCGATCCCCAACAGTTGCTGGCCTGGGACATGCTCCCGGAGCCAGTCCTGGCACAACTGCTGGAGGCGGTGGGGAACCGCACCAATGTCCTCGTGGTCGGAGGTACCGGCACCGGGAAGACCACGCTGCTGAGCGCCTTGTGCCACGGCATCCCCAAGTCCGCCCGCATCGTCAAGATCGAGGATCCCGAGGAACTGTGGCTACCCCACCCCAATGTCGCCACCCTGGAGGCGCGTCCGGCGCCGCCGGGCAGTTCGATCCCGGGCTACACCGTGACTGACGGGGTGGACGATGCCATGCGCATGGCTCCCAGTCACATCCTGGTGGGCGAGGTCCGCACCGGGGATGCCGCCCTGTCCCTGTTCCGGGCGTTCATGAGTGATCACTCGGGCCTGGCCACGTTCCATGCCAACGGCCCTCTGGAAGCCCTGATCCGTCTCGGCGTGATCATGTTCGCCGACGCCGGCGTGCCCTTTGAAGCTTCCCGCACCATGTTTGTCCAGGCGATTCAGCAGGTGGTGCATATCGGCTTCACGGAAGGCCGCCGGCGCGTGCTCGGGGTCTACGACGTTGGACTGGAGACGGATACCACCCACGATGTGCGCTTTGAACCGGTCTGGCAATCGGAACATGCGGACCCAATCCCAAGGCTGTCGACCTCACCGGCCGCGGCACCCAAACCCAAGGCTCTGCGCAAGACCGCCACCGGCAAGACAGCCCGACGCACCGCGGCAACCCGCAAAAAGCGCGCGGCTGCCCCCGCCAAGGACACCAAGGCAGCGGACCCAACCGAAACTAGGGAGCAAGCCTGATGGATTTCCCTCTTCCCGAAACCCTGGCCTTGCCGTTCGACTGGCGACAGGGTGCCCTGTTGGCCGGATGTGCCTGCGCGGGCTTGGCGATTGCCCGGCTTTGGCTCCACCTGCGCTGGCCCGGCAGCCGCCGGCAGCGGGAGTCCGCGCGCCTGGCTTCCTGGCTGGCCCCCTACCGCGGCCTGGACGATGCCGCCGGTTCCGCCGTGCGCCGGCACATCAGCGTGGATCCCGAACGCATCATCCTTGGTTCCCTGCACATTCGCTCGCCGCGCGTGCGGCTTTGGCACCTGCGCCTGCTGGGCTCCCTGCTCCCGGTGACCGCCCTGCTGCTGGCACGCTTTCCCGTGGTCCCGGCCCTCATGGGCGGCCTCCTGGGTTATGCCGTGGCCGATGCCTGGCTGCGCGGCCGCTGGCATCGCTTCCAGGCCGGGATCGAGGAGGAGTTGCCGGTGTTCGTCAGCCGCCTGGGAGCCATGCTGCTCCTGACCGAATCCATGACCGCCTGCCTGGACGAAGTAGTGGACACGCTGGATCCGGAGTCCTCCGCCCTGAGGGTTTGGATGCAGCTGTACCAACAGGGCCTGCGGCACGAGGGCCGCGACTTTCTGGCCCATGCCCGCACCCAGGCCCTGCGCATTTCCCCCTCCCTGGCCCTCGTGGTGTTCCAGCTGGGTCGCATGGCCGAGACAGGCGGTACGGGATTCTCACGCGCCTTTGCCCGATCGGCGTCCGGCCTCCAGGCCCTGCTCGAGGTGCGGGCCGTTGCCGCCGCCAAGGCCGAAAGTGCCCGCAACTCCATCGTGATGCTGCTTGTCATCATGGGTGTCGTAGTTGCCCTCATGGCCCTGTCGCCCGGCCTGCGTGCCGGCTATGCCCTGCCCACATCGCAATTTGTGCTCGTGGGCGCCCTCGGCACCATGGCGTTCGGCTACTACTTTCTCAATGGAATGATTTCCGATGTCCTGGGATGAACTGCTGGGGCCAACCCTTCCCGAATTGCTCCGGGCCGACGGTGCCCGCGGTGTACTGGTTGCGGCCGGCGCTCTGCTGGCGGGTTTGGCCGTCCATGCCCTGACCGGCCTTGTGCTGGACGCGGCGCATCGGCGCTCGCTCCAGGGACGGCTGTCCGCGTTTCTGGCGGGTGGCGACGACCGCTTCGAAGCCCTGGGCAATTCGCTGCTGCGCCGGATGTCGTCACAGCGACAGGAACGGTGGTTCGGCCTGTTTGCACACCAGCGGCGGTGGGCCGCCCTGGAGGGCGAGGAGCCGTCGCTCCCCCGCCTGCTGGGCATCGCCGCAGTGGCTTTGCTCTGCGGCGTCCTGGGGCTCGTGAACCAGATTCCGGCCCTGATGCTCGTGGCCGCGGTGGCGGCGGTGGTACCGTTCGTGCGCCTCCGGGCGCGCGTCCGCCGAGTCCGGAAGTCGCTTGAGCGTTCGCTGCCGGAACTGCTGTCCTTGATGTCCGCCGAGATGGCGGCCGGTGTGCCGCCCGAGCAGGCGCTCGCGCGGGCCGGGGAGTTCGGCGGCCCCTTGGCGGCCATCATTCGTCTGGCCCTGCACGAATCGCGGCAGTCGCGGCGTCCTATGTTCAGCCACGGCGAGGCACAGGGGGCCTGGCGCGAGGTGGTGGAACGCTACCGCCTGCCCAGCCTGCGCGCCTTTGCGTTGCAGATTGAAATCGCGGCGCGCAAGGGGGCCGCCGGACCGGAACTGATGGAAAGCCTGTCCCGTTCGCTGATCCTGTCCTACAAGGACAGGGCCCTGCGGGAGGCGGAGAAGTTCGAAAGCCGCCTGGCCATCCCCTCGGTCCTGTTCTTCTTCCTGCCGCTGATGGCCCTGGTACTGGCTCCGATGATGGTGCCGCTCCTAAACAGCCTGACCTGAGTGGTGGACCGCCGGACGGTCGCAGGCAGACTGAACTCCGATGCCCGGTAGGCCGGGTTTGAACCATCCAGGTTCACAGGGTGGCCCGGGTATGGTTCGAGCGATCTGCGACTCATTTCGGATTTCCCGGCAGTCGTGATGGAACACCCCTTCTGGCTGCAGGTGGCATTGATCTGGTGGCTTCTGCCTTGTGCCCGACAGGACTGGCGGGACCGGAGGGTCATGAACCTGTTGACGGTGCCACCGTTCCTGACAGCTTTGCCGCTGGCCTACTGGCTGGGAGGTGCCGATCGGTTGGGTTTGGCTGTCCTGGTCCTGGTTTGCGTCTGGCTGATGTGGCGGGAAGGCCTCCTCGGGGCAGCCGATGCCAAGGTGGCAACAGTCCTGGCGGCAACGTTGCCGGCATCCCTGACGCTGGGACTGGGCGTACTCTGGCTGTGGCTGGTGTTGGGCCGGATCAGCCGCTGGATGCGGCCGGGCAGCTGGCCTTGGTCCGGCATTCCCGGAGTGACCGGTTTGTATTGCGGTGTGGTGGTGATGGCTTGTCTGAACTGAGCCTTGTCAATCACCACGATGATTCTGGTGCATGACACTCAACCTGGTTGGTCTTGAACCCAAGCATGTGGGTGCAGATCATTGCACCGCCAGACCTTGCCATCCAGGGCAGGAGACCCTGACGCAGGTTGCCAAGAGTTTGTCATTCATTGTTGTGCGCGTTGGCAGTTCCCCGTTCATGATCACCGCTGGGGGTGTGCAAATTTCTCGGAGATAGTGTCCAGATCCTGTCGAAGATCTTCAAGATCGTATTGCACCGCGACCTTTCTGCCCCGGACATATTCCATCATTTCCCAAAGGGACACGCCCGCATCTCGGGCCGCCCGCGCCATCGTGAGTTTCCCGTCTCCGTATTGCCGTGCGTAGTGCTCGAGCTTCCACTCCCGAACCGCTTTCGCGAGCAGCCGGCGCACAGTGGTCGAACGGTCAGCCTGCTCAACTTCCTCGATGAATTCCAGTTCGCGAACCAGTCCCATGGGGAGCCGCGCTCCCACCATCTGCCCCTTCTTCATACTCTCGCCTCCCTCGCAAGTCTCAAGATCTCAGCGACCACGGCTGGCGAAATCCACAGCACCTGGACAAGGTCCCGGAGTACGGCCTCCAGTTCTTCCAGATCAAGATGCGACCCCAGGCATGCCTCGAGCAGCACACCCGCCGTACCCACGATTTTGACCCCGGTGACCACCGCCACGCTTCGTGCCTCCTTGTCATCCACGATCAATCGCAGGTCCCGCGTGCTCGCAAATGCGATGGCCTCGGCCTCGCCCCGGTCCAACCGGGAGCGGCGCACCAAGTCTTCCATGAGTTTGCGTTCCTCAGCGGTGGGGCAAGCCATTGGCAGCCAACCACGCTCCAAGGCATTCTCGAGCTGTTCCACGCCCCGGGCACGGATGGCATTGCCGGCATCAATGGTTTCCGCTTTCACGACAGGACCGATGAGCACCTCGCCGTAGAGATCGTACAGGAGTTCCAAGCGCCGAAGCTTGGCGAGAACAATCAACGGTGATGCGTCGGCCAGGATCACTCGATACACCTCCTGGGTGGTTGGGCTTTCATCCCAAGATGATGTTAACAATAATTTAATTTGTTTGCAACATGGCGATCGTTCACCTGAACCATCGAAGGCATGGTCCCGCCACACCATGTGACCGCGATGTTCAGGACTCTGAAGAGCTGCACCTGCGGCAGGTCAAACTCAGGACTGGCGGATGTGAAGGGGCGTGAACCTCTTGACGGTGTCGCTCGATTGGGCTTGACTACCCTAGTCCTGGTATGTGTCTGGCCAATGTGGCGCGTAGGGCTTCTCGGGGCAGCCGATGCCAAAGTGGCCACGGTTCTGGCTGCGGCTGTTCCGGTTTCCCGCAGGGGTAGACAAAGCCAATCCAGGGGAAAAAACGGTCCAAGCAGCTGAAATAGCATGGCGGGCAGTTACCAGTATCCATTGCCAACACGATACCGGGAGCCACCCATGCTTCTGTCGCCCGCATGGTGTCCCCATGCCGAATGCATTGCCCGGCAATTGCCCCATCCGCAGTTCCCAGGCAAAAGCCTGACCCTGTAATCCTGTAGGTGGAGGCGACCGTAATAACCCGCAGCGGCTACCGGAATGCGATCCTGGGCGCCCTCCAGACCCTGGGGTCGGCTGGCAATGGTGCATCGAATCTCGATTGCTCACTCGGCCCTTTGATGCACGCGCTGTCTTAATCGGACGGTTGGGTCGCATGTGTTCCAAGACGCATCCGGGATCGTCTTGATTGCAATGCAATCATCATATAGACTCGCCGAAACAAGGAAGTACGACCATGGCGAGTATTACGATCCGCAACTTGGACGACGAAGTGAAAGCCCGCTTGCGAGTCCGGGCAGCTGGCAACGGCCGCTCCATGGAGGAAGAAGTGCGGCTGATCCTGCGCGAGGCGGTCGGACGCAAGCCGAGTTCCCGGAACCTCGTGAGTATCATCCGCTCGCACTTTGGGCCGTCCAACGGCGTGGACTTGGAGTTGCCGTCCCGTGAACCCGGGCGTGAGCCACCGTCCTTCGAGTGAGCTCGCGGCCATGTCCATGCTGCTTGACACCAATGTCGTCTCCGAGTTGATCCGCAAGGTGCCCGAACCCGCTGTCGTGTCCTGGGTCTCGGACCATCCTTTGGACGACCTGTTCTTCTCGGCGGTAAGCGAAGCGGAGTTGCGCTACGGCGCGGCCATCCTCCCGACTGGTCGACGTCGCGATACGCTGTTTCTGGAGATCGAGGCAATGCTGCGCGATGCCTTTGGAAACCGGGTGCTTCCGTTCGATAGCGATGCCGCACGCGCGTATGGCCACATTGCGGCCATGCGCCGCTCCGCCGGGCACCCCATCGCGCCGGCGGATTGCCAGATCGCAGCAATCGCTGCATCTCGTAGCATGGTGGTGGCGACGCGCAATATCCGCGATTTCAAAGGTATGGGAATCGAGATTGTGGATCCCTGGGAAAGAGCATGAGTGGTCCGACCAAGGCTTGCTCGCACGTCAAGATCGATGCTCTGCTCGAGAAAGCGTCTTGGAAGCTGCCCCATGGCTTGTCATTGAACGTCCACTGATGCGAGTTCCCAATCCATGGTCTCTTGAAGGAAGGATGTCGAACTGTTGATGTCGGTGCCGCTTGGGAAGCCGGCATTGGCACACCGTTCGGGTTTCCGTTCCGGGCCCCAAAGGAGATTGCGCGCTGGATCAAATTCAACAGAGGTGAAACAATGCCGCACATCGTGGTACTGGACAACACTCCCATCTCCTTGAGCAGAAAGATCAGCGATCCGGTCAAAGCTGGCGTCCAGGACTAGCAACTCCCACTGCGACCGCGGATGCACCGTGCACAGGGCGGCCACGGCCAAGCGCGCAGCATCGAAGGACCGCGCAAACCAGCATGCATGGGTGCGCGCCGAGCGGCCACTACAGAATTCGAGATTGCTAAAGTGGACGCGTCCGGGTAGCCACTGCGGTGGCGCCGCCATATGGGCATCGCACGGAAGATCCCTGTTGATGATGTCGCACCACATCAACGATCGTAGGCTCCGTGTGGTTCCCTTTGGAGACCGGATCTCCCTTCGATGCACACATCCGTCATGCCGGAAATCGAACGTGAAACCGACTCAAAACTGTCCAAACCATAGTCAAGACCAAGTGCCTTCAACTCATGGACGAGGTGGTGCACGAGGGAAGCGAAATCGTCATCACCAAACACGGGAAGCCGGTTTCCCACCTCGTGCCTTGCCGGGAACCTCCATGTCGTTATTTGGCGCAGGCCGCGGCCGGATGAAGATTGTCGGCGACATCATCCGGCCCGTTGATGTCGAGTGGCAAGCCGAGACCAATCCGGACAGCGTACTGAACCCATAAGCCTGCTGGACACGCATGCGCTCATCTGACTGCTTGAGCAAGGACTCACGGAGATCCCCGTCGCCGGGGAGATTGGCATCCGCGCCAACACCTTGTCCGGCTTTCACACCGGCCCTGCCGACCGTATCATCGTGAGTACCGCCTTGGAAGGGCACCGGTTGTTGACTGCGGATGATGGCATCCCCCGGCGGAACGGGAACCTCAACCGTCTGGACGCGCGGGAGTGATGGAGCCCGGCAACCACCACGCGTACTGCAGATAGTGCCGGCCTCCAACGACCGGCAGACCATCCCCAACCCGCGCATCCGTCCGCATAGCCTGCGAAACGCGCCGGCAAGTACAATGGCGTTGCCGACGTACGCTTGGGCTCCTGTGGCCGAACCCTGTTGTCTGGACCCTCCCAAGTGAACCAAGACACTGGTCCGGACACCAAGTCCGCCACAAACATCGGCGGCGAAGCACGTTACCCCTCAACCCTCTGCCATGCCCATCACCCGACGCTTTTCCAAGACGGTGGACGCCATCTCCGACTTCGTGGGCGAGGTCGCGGTCTATCTCGTCCTGATCACGGTCGTGATTGGCGTCTACAACGTGGGCGCCCGTTTCATCGGCCGCTACCTGGGGCTGCAACTTTCCTCCAACCGCTTCATCGAGTTGCAGTGGTACCTCTTCTCCCTGGTGTTCTTCCTCGGGTTCGCCTACATCATGCAGCACGGAATCAACGTGCGTGTGGACTTCATCTACTCCAAGTGGTCCCTCAAACGGCGCGCCAAGCTGGACTTCTGGCTCAACTGGATCATGATCCTGCCGTTCTGCACCATCGGTGTGATCGAGACCTGGAATCCCCTGCTGACCAGTTGGGGCCTTGATGCCTCCGGCCATTGGTGCTTCGCCGGGGATGAGCCGGCCGCACCGGGTCAGCTGATCCTGTACTTCGTGGATTTCCTGGACTTGCGCGGAGCCTATTGCGGTGAGATTTCCCCGGATCCCGACGGCCTGAACCGGGCGCCAATCAAGTCCTTCATTCTTTTGGCATTCGCCCTGCTCGCCCTGCAGGTGCTGGCCGAGCAGGCGAAACTGTTCCGCGTCCTGCGCCACGGCGAGGACGTGGCAGGCGGGGAACTGCAGGAAGCCGAAGCCCCACTGCGCCTGGAATAGGCCTCTCACCGGAATTCAAGGACAGTCAGCAGGAAAGGCAATGTATGGGGTTTGAATGGCTTGCCATCGTGATGTTCGTGGTCTTCTTCGGACTGATCATCTACGGATATCCGGTGGCTTACTCCTTCGCCGGTACCGCCTTCCTCTTCCTGGTCATCGGCCTGGCAGTGGGGGTGTTCGACATTCGCTGGCTGCGCCTCCTGCCCAACCGGTGGTTCGGCACGATGTCGGACTTCACGCTGCTGGCGATCATCTTCTTCGTATTCATGGGAGCCATCTTCGAGAAGTCCGGCTTGGCGGAGCGACTCCTGGATACCGTGGGCCAGCTGCTGGGACCGGTTCCCGGAGGTCTGGCCTTGGCGGTGGTCCTGGTGGGCACATTGCTGGCGGCCGCCACCGGCGTGGTGGCGGCGACCGTAATCGTGATGGGCCTGCTCTCCCTGCCGATCATGGTGCGCTACGGCTACAACCACCAACTGGCCACCGGCATCATCACCTCGTCGGGCACGATGGCACAGCTGTTGCCACCCAGCCTGGTGTTGGTCGTCCTGAGCGACCAAATCGGGGTTGGGGTTGGAGACCTGTTCCTGGGCGCCCTGTTCCCCGGCCTGATCCTGGCCGGCCTGTACGCCGTCTACGTCCTGGTGGTGGCCTTTCTGAAACCGGAACTGGCACCGCCCCTGCCCCCCGAAGCGCGCACCCTGCACGGCACGGCCCTGTTGCGCCGCACCTTCGTGGCGGTAGTCCCACCTCTGGTCCTGATCTTCGCGGTGCTGGGCAGCATCTTCTTCGGCTTGGCGACTCCCACCGAGGCCGGAGCGGTAGGTGCGTTCGGTGCCTGCGTTCTCTCGCTGTTGAACCGGACGCTGAACTGGAACGTGCTGAAACAGGCCGCGCGCTCCACGGCCAACATCACGGCACTGGTGATCATGATCCTGTTCTGCTCAACCTTCTTCGGTTTGGTCTTTGACCGGCTGGGAGGACAGAACTTTGTTCAGGGCATCCTGACGTCGCTGCCAGGCGGCTTTTGGGGCTTCATCATTGTGGCCAATATCGCCATCTTCCTGCTCGGCATCAACCTCGAATTCATCGAGATCAGCTTCATCGCCATGCCGCTCTTCGTGCCCGCCGCGCACGCGCTGGGCGTCGATCTGGTTTGGTTCGGCGTAATGATGGCGATCAACCTGAACATGGCCTTCATCTCGCCCCCGGTGGGCTTTTCGCTCTTCTACCTTCAGACGGTCGCGCCCAAGGAGGTGAAGGTCATCGACATCCACAAGGGGGCCCTGCCGTTCATGGCCCTGCAGGGCCTGGCCCTTGTCATCGTGATTGCCTTCCCGCAGACGGTGACCTGGCTTGTCAGCGCGATGGCGTAGGCCCGAATGCGTTTCAACCGTGCGGTTGTGCCAGTCGTTGAAGTTCGGAGGTGCAGGGTTGTTTGGGCACTCTTGGGTTCTTCACACTCTCCACTCACGCGGGATGATGGACACTCCTCAACCGTTGCCAATCGCAGAAAATCGGGACATGCAAGAACCGGGGTTTGCCACGGGCAACAGCTAGCCAAGAAGGAACGGGAGTGACAATTCCATTTGAATTTGTCATAGACGGTCCTCCCGTGTCCCAACAAGCCCGCCGTGGAGGCAAACGGCGGGAGTGGACAGAGGAAGTGCACGCGGTCGCAAGTCGAAGTTGGGATGCAGAGCAACCTTTCAACGGGCCTCTCGCAGTGACCATAACCTACTTCTATGATCGCGTGGAACTTGATGTCGACAACATTCCAAAACCTGTCCTGGACGCTTTGAAGGGGCTGATCTATGCTGACGATTCCCAGGTGTTTGATCTGATCTGCCGCAAACGGGACCTGAACGACAACCCGCAGGTCCGGAATCCTTCACCAGAATTGTTGGAACGCCTTGTTGTGTCAAGGTCGGTTCTCCACATCTCTGTGATCAACGCCCTGAACCTCGAGGTGGCATTCTGATGGAATCAGCGACCAACACCGAGTACTTTCTCGTTCGCAAAACAGCGGAAGAATATCGCAACAAGGGTTACGAGGTTTCACTGGAGGCGACCCTCGACTTTCTGCCGGACTTTCGCGCCGACCTGGTTGTGCGAAGGGATGGAGAGACAAAGGTCATTGAAGTCAAGTCCCGGTCTTCACTGGCAGCGAATCCCAAAATCCGCGAGTTGGCCGAGATTGTCGAGTCCAAGCCCGGATGGAGTTTCGAGTTGATCTTGGTGGCAGAGCCGGAGAAGCTGGAATCACCCGAAGGTGAACGTCCGTTGGAACGCGGACACATCCTTCAAAGGATTGAGGAAGCCGAACATCTGCTCGCGGCAGGCCATTCCGATGCCGCTTTCCTGCTTGCCTGGGCTGCCTGCGAGGCTGCAATCAGGATGTTGATCGCCGAACACGGAGGGTCGGGAAACGGCATCACTACCACGAACCACCTTGTCAATCAGGCGACATATCTCGGCATCCTTTCCAGGGAGGAATATCGCCATCTGGCCCGGGTGCAGAAGTACAGGAACGCCGTAGCCCACGGGTACAGCCATGATGATGTCAGCGAAGGACTGATATCGGACCTGGTGGAGAGTGTGCGGCGGATGGCCACCGAGATCGACGCGTAACTCGGCAGGGGCGGTGCAATCAATGCCAGCCCCGGTGATCCAGGTCGGCCCGACCATGCTCATCGGAGCCATGGGGTGGTTGTCCCAGCCAGCGTTGCCCAAAGCCGTCTCGATCCCGCTGCCCACCATCGACCAAACGGGGCGTTGATGATGGATCCCTCCTGGTCTGGCTGCTACCAAGAACCATGACAGTTCTCATCTGGCGCGCCTGCCGCCAAGATGGTTCATCAACCACAGATCTCCCAGACTGTACTCGTCCAGCCAGTCTCCCAGTTGCGATTCGTCCAACCGATTGAAAGTCGTCAATCCGTCCTCGGTCTCCGTAACGACAATGTCGGAGGGATCGAACTCGCTGACCAGTTGGGCGGACTGGGTGGCAACGATCACCTGTTTGTCGCCTTCGATGGCTCGAATCATCTCGGCCAACAGCGTGATGGCAAACGGATGCAGTCCCAACTCGGGTTCGTCTATCAGAATCAAGGATGGCTGGAGTTCGGGTGGCTGCAGCAGTAGCGTTGACAGACAGATGTACCTGAGCGTCCCACCGGACAGTTCAAGCGGTCCCATGGTGGTGTCGGGCTCGCGTCGGGGACTCCATTCCAACGAGACCTTGTCGTCCCTGTCCGTTTCAGGGAACTGGAACTGTAACTGTTCAGGTACTCCTGTCCGGGCGGCCTGAGGGTTGGGGGAGCGGTGGTTCGACGCCGGCGTCGGGTTAGGGCGGGACGGGGTCGGGCCAGGGTTCGTCGGGGTCCAGCCGCAGGAGGTCGAGGAGGGTTTGTCCCCGCTTGCGGGCGGTCTCGGCCAGGCCCCGCATGCGGGCGAAGCGCTCGGCCCCTTCCCGGGTGCGGAAGCAGCCCGAGATCTTCATCTGCAGCCTGGCCATGCGCAGGGCCTGCTCGGCCTGGTTGTTGGTGAAGGGCACGCGCGGGTCGGCCAGGAAGAGCAGGCAGGCGTCCCGCAGCTCCCACAGGGCCAGGGCCAGGTTGTGGCCGCGACGGCGCCCGCGGGCCGGCGGGGGCAGGCTCTCGTAGTGGTCCAGGACCGGTGTCAGGAGGGCATCCCAGGCCGCGGCCGTTTGTGCGCGGACGGGCTCCGGCACGGGACCGCCGGTCGTGTCGCTCCAGTAGGCGGCGACATCCCGGGACTCGAGCAGCAGTCGCTGCATGCGCGCGGCCCAGCCGTCCGGTGCCTTCTCCAGCTCGACAATTTCCTCCAGGTTGCGCAACAGATGGGCGTTGCAGAGCCCGTGGGCGGTCTCGTCCGGCAGCCGGCTCAGGTAGGGGGCGAAGCGGTCGTGCACGGCCGTGCCGACATGGGCCTTCCAGATGTCGCCGCGGGCCCCCAGGCGGTAGCAGGTGAGGGTCCCGTCGCAGATCACGTGCAGCCAGAGCGTCTCCCCCGCCACCCGCAGGCCGGTCTCGTCCATGCAGGCCACCGGCAGGGTCAGGGCCTGCCTCCCCAGCCGTGCGGCGCGCGCGGCCAGCCGCCGGGCCGCGCGCCGGCAGAGGGCCTCGACCGTGCCCGTGGCCAGGGCCACGCCGTGCAGCTCCCGCAGCAGGTCGCGCAGCCGCCCCGTCGGCAGGTGCTGCACGTAGCGCAGGTAGGCGGCCAGGGCCTCCAGGCGCGGCCCCAACTGCACCGGCCCCGCCACGCCCACCGGAAAGGCCGCCCACGTGCGGGTCCCGCAGCCGGGACAGCCCACCGCATGCGCCCGGTGCTCGGTCACCTCCAGGGGCGCCGGCGCCGGCAGGTCGTGCACCTGGCGCCGGGCCACGGGCGCGGCGTCCGTCCGGGGCAGGGCCGCGCCGCAACCGCGGCACTGCGTCGGCCAGTGGTCCTCATGGCTGTCGACCCGCGCCGACCGACGGCGGGTCCGCCCCGCATGGCCCGGCTGGCCCCCCGGCTTGCGGGCGGGGGAGCGAGCCGGCATCGGCGATCCGAACCGGCACCCGGAGGCTGAGCCG
>JAPPAJ010000167.1 GCA_026705565.1 Caldilineaceae bacterium
GCCAAGTCAAACCGACCGTCGCAGGCGGTGTTCGCGTGCGGGGCCTGCGGGTTCCGGGCGAACGCCGACCACAACGCGGCGATCAACATCCTGGTGCGGGCGGGACTTCCGTGCGCACCCGTTCCGGCCCGCGGGACTGGGGCTGCTGCACGGCGAGGAGCGCTCCCTCCCTGGTCGGTCGCAAGGCCGACCACAGGGACTCCCGCGACCCGTGAACCGGATATGCGTGGTGTCCACCATCGTATATAAGTCCCAATGGGAACGAACGGTGCAGGCAAGCACTGCTCCGTAGCGGCTTCCCAATTCCCACATCTTGTAGAGGTATAGACCCATGGCGAAGCAAGCCTTGGCTTCATCCCTGGCCCTGAATGGCGGGCCGAAAGCAGTCCCACAGATCGTGGGCCGGCCCCAGCCCAAGATAGGCGTGGATGAGTTCATGTCCATTGCCCAGCGGTTTGGGTTTTCCGGCGCAGTTCAGGAAGAAATCCGAGCTGTCATTTCCAATGAGGACCTGGGACCGGGCCCCAACCTGGCTCGGTACGCCACGGCTCGTCCCTCCCAAACCAAGGGGGAAGCCTTTGAGGCCTTGGCGTGCCGGATGTTTGGTGTGCCGTTTGCCTTGGGGGTCAGTTCGGGCACCGCTGCCCTGCACAGTGCCTTGGTGGCGGCAGGGGTGGGGCCGGACACCGAGGTGATCTGCCCGGCCATCGGCTTCTATGCCACAGCCGCGGCCGTGGTGCAGTCGAAGGGGGTACCCGTCTTCTGTGATGTCGACGAATCGCTGGGGATCGATCCCACCAAAATCGAAGCCCTGATCACGCCCCGTACCGTGGCCATCGCACCGACCCATGTCATGGGCAGTGTCTGTGACATGGGGTCGGTCATGGAGATTGCCCGGAAACACGGTCTCAAAGTCGTGGAGGATTGTGCCCAGTCTCCAGGTGGCCGATTCCGTTCCCGATGGGTGGGTACCTTCGGTGATCTGGGATGCTTCAGCATTTCCTGCTACAAGATTGTCGGCGGCGGCGAGGGAGGCTTGGTCTTGACGGGTGACAGACGACTGTGGGAAAGGGCCAACCAACTGGCGGAATGCGGCGGGCTTTGGCGGACGGACCGCTTCGCGCCCCCAAGATACGAAGGTGAACTGTTTTCGGGTACAAATTACCGAATGTCCGAGCTGGAAGCCGCTGTGGATGTTGTCCAGCTGGAGAAGTTGCCCCAAATCGTTGACCGCCACCATACAGTCAAGATGTCCATTCTGCGTGGACTGAGGACGTACCGGGAGATCACGCCGCAAAAGCTCAACGACCCCGATGGCGAGATTGGTTACCTGCTGCTGTTCTTCCCTGAATCCACTGCCCTGGGCCGGAAGTTGGTCGAAGCGCTCAACGCGGAAGGCATTCCCTGTGGCATACGGGGGACGAACGCTCCTCCGGATTGGCACATCTATTCGGACATGTACCCCATAACCACACAGTCCGGAACCATGGCCTCCGATCATCCCTTCGCACAAGCTGCCGACGGTGTGGCCACGTATGTCCGAGGTGCCTGTCCCGTGGCGGACGATCTGTTTGCCCGTTGCGTGACCATTCGCCTGGATCAATGGTGGGCTCCCGAGGACTGCGATGCCATCGCGGCAGGCATCAACAAAGTCCTTTCGGCATACTGCACGGAAGATGCTGCCGGCGTGCCCTGGATCTGAATCTCCCGGGCATTCGTGGAGCCCTTCCTTTGTCGTTGCCTGGCGAGGTGTTGCCGCACCTCGTTGCTCAGGTCTCGGCACCACCGCAGAACTGTTGTGAAGTTGGCCGGCGATCTCGAAGCACGGCTGGTGTCTCGTCTGGACCGGGACCGCGGACAGCAACGAGACCCGCGCCGCGTTTCCATACACAAAGCCCTGCATGAACACGGTGACCGCCACTCGACACAACCCCGCCGTCCGCGACTGTCGCTCCCGCTCGCGCGGCCAGGGACAAACTGCTGTGCATCGTCAACACCGGGCTCTGGGACCAGGCCCCGTGGCAGCCGAGATCTGCAACTACTCCCCATGAAACTGGCCTTTCAGCACAGCTGCTGATCAATCGCCTTGGCCGTCATGATGCCGTATTGACAGAAAGACTTCCCTAAACTACACTGCGGCTTGGGATCTGCATTCTCCTACCGGTCCCGGGCATGTCCGTATTAGTGTCCCTGTATTCACATTTATTGTCCAATATAATCGGAGACTTGACATTATGTTGAATGAAAAACGTCAAATCCACCATATTTCCCGCCGTTCGTTTCTGCGCCTGTCCGCTACACTGGGCACGTTTGCCGGTTTGACGGCACTGGCCGGTTGCGCCGCGCCGAGTGCCCCCGCTGCGGGTGAAGCAGGGGCGGACACCTGGGACGTGCTGTACTGGAAGCCGCCCCACAGTGCCAAGGCGGCTGAGGTGTGGGAGCCGTTGCTGCAGCGGTTCATGGATGCCAATCCCGGCATCACTGTGGACCATCAGGTTATTCCCTGGGGCAATGTGGACGAACAGTTCACCGCTGCCTTCGCCGGAGGATCACCGCCCGATGTCTTTTATCTCCCTGACGAGTGGTATCCCAAATACGTGCAGCAGGGCCAGATCCTGGATCTGACTGATCGGATCATTGATTGGGAAGAGAACTATCTTGAGTCCGCTTGGGAGATCGCCACTTACAAAGGCAGCACATGGGGATCCCCATTCCTTGGGGTGGTGCAGGGCTGGCTGTGCAACATGACCCTCTTCCAGGAAAAGGGTCTGGATTCTGTCCCCACCAATTGGGAGGAGTTCCGCCAGGCCGCCCAGGTGATGACCGACCTTGATGCGGGCACCTATGGGATCGACGTGCCTGCCAGTTCAACCAACTGGGTCACCATGATTCCCCTGCTGGCGGCGGGCGGCGCCAGGCTTCTGAGCGACGACCTGACCGAAGTCACCGCCAACACGGAAGGAGGCCGCGCGGCCTTCACGGCACTGCTGGAGGACATTACCTATGCGGATCAGTCCAGCATTCCGGTGGGCTTCACGGGCGACCAGCGCCGGGATCTGAGACTGGGCGGTCAGGTTGGAATGATATGGCAGGAAAATTCGGCCATCAAGGCCCAGTGGCGCACCGAAGCCTCGGATCTGGAGTTGGATATCATTCCGATGCTTCAGTTGACCGATGACGGGCAGAACGCTGCCTGGGCCAATGTGGGCTTCATGTTCATGGCCTCCAGTTCCGCCGGCAATGATGGTGCGTTCACGTTTCTCGAGTACCTCTCCACCGACGAAATTCAGGTGGACTATGTGCAGAAGAGCGTCGATCTACTGCCTCTGAAGAAAGACATTGCGCCACTTGACGACATTGATCCCATCGTTGCCGAAATGGTCTCTTGGCTGGGCAAGGGGTATGGTGTGGGCACGCAGATCAGCATCCGGTGGCGCGACGCGACCAACTCGCTGGTCCAGGAGTCCCATGCTGTCATGAGCGGCATCAAAACGTCGGCGGAAGCCCTCGCTGATGTCGAAGCGACAGTGAACCCGATTCTGGACGGCGAATAACCCCAAGCGCCTGCATGATTCCAGGCTGGCGGCACCCCATCTAAGCCGCCAGCCTGGCAGGCCGTGGGGATTGCAGTCCGATCCTGGTTTCCCCTGCGGTGGAAGCGGTGTCCAAGGTACGCCAAGGACGGGCGGCACCAATTTCATCCCCTCTCCGGTCACCGTGCTTGGGACAGGGTATGACGCGTTCACCCCTCCGGCCTGCTTCACAGGTTCTCTCGGCCCAGGATGTAGTTGTATGAGACTCCCGTCCCCGGGCACTACCCGGCACCGGACCTGGCGCAAGGTGCGCCAATCCCTGTTCTGGTATCTGTTGCTGTCGCCCAGCCTGTTGATCATTTTTGGATTCTCCACCGTCCCCCTTTTCTGGAGCATCTACTACTCATTGACGAAGGGCAGTATGCTGGGCCCAAAGACCTTTGTGGGCTTTGCCAACTACGTGCGGGCTGCCAGCCACCCCATCTTTCTGCGCACACTGCAGAACACAGTCCTCTATGCCGTGATGACGGTACCCACCGTCATTGTGCTGTCCATCGTGGTCGCCATCATCGTCTTTCAGGTGCCCAGGGGGCAGGGCTTCTTCCGCGGCACATTTTATTTCCCTCTCATCACTCCGGTGGTGATCGCGGCCAACATCTGGGCCTACATCGTCAATCGGGATTTCGGTCCCTTGAACCACATTCTGGGCTGGTTCGGTGTGCCGGGAATCGACTGGCTCGGAAACCCTACCTATGCCATCCCCGCCATCGTGATGATGGAAATCTGGCGTGGGTTTGGGTTCTACGTCATCATCCTGTTTGCCGCGCTGCAAGCCATACCGCGCGAGATGTACGAGGCGGCGCGCATTGACGGTGCCCAATTCTGGCGCATTATCCGCAGCATAACCTTGCCGCTGCTACGGCCGGCTCTGGGGTTCTGCTTTATCATGGCCACCATTTTCAACTTCCAGCTGTTCGACGCCGTCTATGTCCTGACCAAGGGCGGGCCCGCCTGGTCCACCTCCACGGTCAGCTGGTATGTGTACCAGCAGGCTTTCGAGGCGGACAACATCGGCTTCGCCAGCACCATGGGCGTGGTGCTCCTGATCGTGATCCTGACCCTGTCCCTGATGCAGCTTCGGTTTTTCCGCACCGACATCGAATATTGATTGATGCATGGCCGTCCACATTCCCGTCCGCCAGGCAGGTGAAGCCCGGCCCGCCAGCACCAGCCCGGCATCCGATTCGCCCGTACCGCGGTCCGGGTTCCGCTCCGTGGCGCGGGCTTCCGCATCATAACCATCCAGAGGAGGACCGGAGCAGGCCATGACCACAAGTTTCGGCAGCATGCGCACCCGGCGCGCCACCCGCTTGTGGCAGGCCGGATTTTATGCCGTGATGATCACCATGTCGGTGGTGACGGTGGTGCCATTCCTGTTCATGGCATCCACGTCCTTCACGAAGTCATTTACCATGATGACGTACCCGCCCACCCTGATTCCGGACAATCCGTCCCTGGACAACTACGTTGAGATTATTTTCCGGTTTCAAAAGGGTCTGTTTCCACGCTGGTTCTTCAATACGGTGTTCACCACCACCCTGATCACGGCGGGGAGCCTGCTCCTCAACACCTTGTCCGGATACATCTTCGCCAAGAAGGAGTTTTACGGCCGCGACTTGGTGTTCGCCCTGCTTCTCGCCACCATGATGGTACCGGTGGCGGTGGTGCTACTGCCTTCCTTCCAGATCATCCGGGTGTTCCGCCTGTTCAACACCTACTGGGCCCTCATCATCCCCGCCCTGGCGACGCCCTTCGGCATATTCCTGATGCGGCAGTACATCACCAGTCTGCCCACAGCTCTGATTGAAGTGGCCAACATTGACGGGGCCAGCGAACTCAGGATTTTTTGGTCCATTGTCATACCCCTGTCCACGCCAGGCATGGCGGCCTTGGGCATCTTCACCGTGATGAATGCCTGGAATGCCTTCCTCTGGCCCCTGATTGTCCTGCGCGCGAACGAAATGCGCACGCTGGTCGTGGGGCTGGCGACGGTTCAGAGCGAATTCAACATCAACTATGGTCTGGTTATGGCCGGGTCCGTGCTGACCGTGCTGCCACTTCTGGTTCTGTATCTGATTTTCCAGCCCTACTTTGTGGAAGGGCTACGCATGGGTTACGGGAAATAGATGGTGTTGGCATATTTAAGCACGCGTAAGAATGGGATCATTCGTTGAAGACGCAACATTTTAGAAGCCTTGGCCTACGGGGAATTCCCGTGTAGGTATTGCCCCTTGGCCGGTTTTGGGCCGGTTTTCGTCCCTCTATCGCGGCATGCCCGGATGTGTCGCCTGCCGTGGCGGATGTGGCTGTGCATCGTCCCCGTCACGGACCACTGGCCAGTCTGGGAGTGGAGGCACGCTTGGACAGTCCAGTGCTGCCACTACTCCCGGCGCGCAGTTTGCTGCTTTACAACCGTAGTGCCAAGCCGGTCCCACTGATACCGTCTACGTTCCCCCAATGTCGGCTCAGCGTCGTCTTTCGGCCTCCCACCAGATCAGGGGGGCAGCAAGCGGGCCTCGGTAACCCAGAGCCGAATGGTATTGCCAGGCCCGGATGCCCAACCGTGCCAATGCGGGCAGGTCCCGACCGGCCAAAATTCCCCCACAGGCCACGAGATCCACTTCATGACCGTGGATGTGTTTCAAGGTGGCCAGGGCGATCTGGGCTTTGCGTGCCAAGGGGGCGAGTGGCTTGCCGCTCACGAAAGCCGGCGAGCCATCCGGGTGGTATTGGAAAAGGACATCGGTCGCGATGATGGCCTTGACGTTGCATTTGTCGCACAGTTTCAGGAGTTCCCGATAACGGGTTGCCGGCAGCTCGGGACTCACCTTGAACCAAAGTGGGGTGACGGTGGGCATGGCTTGACTGGCCACCTCCACGAGGTTATCGACCGTGGCAGTCAACTCCGGGTCCATCATGATGTGCGCGAGGTTCAGGGTGATCCAGGACGGATTGAGGTCCGCGGCAAAGATGATCTCCAAGGACTCGGTGATCTCCTGTCGCATTTCCTCACCATCACCCGGTACTGGAGGAGGCGAGATGTTGAGGCCGTAGGTGGAAGGAAGGTCCGCTCGATGCAAGGACAAATAGGCTGTCGCGGCACGGATACCGGGGTTGCCGGAGACACCGGGTGCGAGGCGAGGCCAACGGTTGAAAGAGCCGTACTCCACCGGCCCGGCCAACAAGGGCAGCATGCGCCAGCCCGGCAGGAACGAATCGGGGCGGACCACATGGGCCAGAGCTTCGCTCTCGTTGGCATAGCCTCTGCCCTTGATCCAGCCTCCCGCCAGAATGAAAGGCTGGGGTAGCTGAACTCCTCCCACTTGGACAGGAGCCTGAGGAAGCAGCAAAGAGCCAAGTTTGCGACCTAAGCGGAGCAGGTCGGAGTGTTGGTCCGCGGGGCCAAGGTAGTCTTCCAGAAGCTTGGTCCGGAAGGTTTCTTCCTCTCCAGGCTTGGGGCGGCCCAACCTTGAGTAAAGAGTTCCGTAGCCATCCAGGAGGCTGGGGGCCAGTTGGTTGCGAAGGGAGGGCAACATCACGGATGATTACTGGTCAAGTGGACAAGCAGGTGTTCAAGGAACCGGATGCCTTGGGGCCGTAGTGCTCACGGCTTTTCGTCTGCAGCAGTTGAGGCAGAAAGTTGGACAACATCGTCAAAAGCCTCAATATTCCGTGTTGGTTGTGTAGGCGGCAGTAGCTACTGTTTGTTGGTGGGAGTTGCAGCCGCCGACTGACCACACCAGTTTCGCTCAAAAAGCAACCACGGAAGAAGGTGGGTGACCACCGACGCGCGGGAGTGAGCGCGAATCCACTGTACACATCTGTTTGTAGTTGGCCGTTGTCTGCGGAGTGTGGGGGATGGAAGTTCGCCGCGGGGCTGAGGCCGCGTTGCCAATCTCGGGGTGTGCCACCGTCAGGTGTTGGTGACGGCAGAACCGGTGTCGTTGTCAGGTTTGTCCGGTAGTAACAGCGACTGCCACGCGTCGGGTGTCGACCGCACCTGCAGGATGCGGTCGACCACATCCGTCGGTGGACCGTCCCGGTGCCAGACTGCCTCGATTCGATTCCGGTGTGCTGTCGCCAGTTCCGACCCCAGATGCGCGCGCAGCAGGTCGATGGCCATGCTTGTCCTTTCCTGAGCGAGCCGATTTTGTTCCTGGACTGCTTGGTCCCGTTCCTGGGCGATCCGGTCATTTTCCTGCACAACCCGGTCTCGTTCCTGCACAACCCGGTCTCGTTCCTGCACAACCCGGTCCCGTTCGATTTCGGCATCGGTTTCATGGTCGCGCCAACGAGACTCCGCGGTATCCCACCACTGGAAGCGGGGCGGCGGCCGGTTCCCTTCCGGCAACTTGCGAAACTCCTCGGCGTTCTCTCGCACGTCCGGCAAGAAACGGATGTACGTACCGAACACGTCGCTCCAGTGCCGGTCCGGATCCGACGCGGATCGTTTTGGTTCGGGGGCCATCTGTCGGTAGATCCCGCCCTCCAGCCGGTACAACAGCAGCTCCCGGGGCGAACCCGGTCGCCGCTTGTCACCAAGGTCGTAGACCAGGTACTCGTGAACGCCCAACGCCTGGTAGAGCAGCCTCTTGTCGCCCAAGTCCCGTGCTGCCGTGGATTCGGACAGGATTTCCAGCACCAACTCGGGGACGGGATCGTCGGGTCTGGGCCTGCGGTCCGGGTCTTGGTCACCCAGCAGCTCCTCCTCCGACGGCATCACCATCAAATCGGGCTTGATGGTATTCGACGGGCGGCCCTGCCGGGTTAGCAGCCCAAGGTTCTCGGCGATTTCCTCCACGAAACCGTAGCGGTTCTGGTACACCACACGGTGGCCGAACCGGTCCTGGAGGGTGTCGCGCATGTGCAGTTCAATGGCCTGTGGTCGGGTATCCTCGCGGTGCTGCACGCCATCCTCGTCGAATTCAAGCAGATCGATGGCCCTGGGGCCATAGTCGGGGTCGGTCGTCCAATCATGGTCGTACTCGTGGGCGACATCGTAGGCGTAGCGCGGATCGTAGTGGGCCAGGTCCTCCAGGTCGCGCTGCCACTCATCCAGATGGTCCAGCCGCCAAGCAATCCTCTTCTCCCGCGCCGCGCGCGTCATGGTTGGGTCAGCGTACCGGTCCCGCACGAGCCCGTTGGGTGTCGCCTGTATTCGTTCCCGTTCCCGAATGACGGTGGCCATGACATGTTCCCTGCGTGTGCCGTTGCCGAATTCTACCCCGGCCGAAGGAGAGCGGCCGGAACATGCGGCCTGATCAGGGCGGATGGCACCCTAATCGAGGCGACAGCCAGCCTCAAGAGCTTCTGCGCCAAGGACGGGCCGCCGCCCCCGGAGGACGATTCCGACAACTCGCGCGTGGGGACCGGTGTCATCCAAAACCCATTCTTCCGCAGCCTGCCAGTGGATTCCTTGAGCCAATCACCTTTCCTAACCCTGGTAGCCAAGGTGCCTTTCCAACATTCTTGCAATTCTGTCAAAGCCTTCGTGGTAGGCCAACATCAGTGGCGTCCAACCTTGAGTCTCGATTTCGGCATCAATATCATCATGATCCAGCAATTGTTCAACAATGTCACGGTCACCATTCGAAACGGCCCTGAACAATGGAGTCCACTCCTTCTTGGTGTCGATGTTGGGATCTGTTTTTCGGTGGTCAAGCAACAACTCCACAAAATCCTCGTTTTCATCATACACGGCCCGGTAGAGTGCGGTGAATCCCAAGTCATTCCGTTTATTGGGATCTATTTCGCGGCTGTCCAGTAGCAACTTCACAAGGTCCTTGTTCTCGTTTGCCACCGCCTGATAGAGTGCGGTCCAACCGGAGTCATTCCTTATATTGGGATCTGTCTCAGGATGGTCGAGCAAAATCGCAATCTGTGCTCTGTGTCCAAAAGCAATTGCCACGTGCAAAGGTGTTTGCCCTTCGTGATTCCTCAGATTGGGTCTGATTCTTCGATGTCTCAACAGGATTTCCAGAACTTCTGGATCGGGTTCCCAGCTTGTGGCGCTGTGCAAGGGGGAATTCCCTGCAAACTGTTCCTGTACATTAGGATCGACATTTTGTTTCAGGAGTATTTCAACCACATCCGCATGTTTGCTGCTCGCGGCAAAGTGCAACGCGGTAAACCCTTTTCTCGTGGTAAGCGAAGGATTGGCTCCATGAGCAAGCAACAGTTCCGTCATTGCCGCATTGCCGTGTTTGGCAGCTTCATGAAGCGGGGTCCGGTTTTTGTTCCATGGGGCTGAATTGATATTGTCAAAACGAACGTTGGGATCCGCCTCAGGGTAAGTTAGTAGCAAGGCCATGATTTCCAAAGCATCCACTCTGGCTGCCCAGTGCAGGGCCGTTCCGCTCAAATCGGTGCGGAATCTGGGGAATCCTGTACTGGCGATCATGCGACGCACCGTGATTATATCGTTATTCGAAATGGCGTGGAACAGTGCCCGTTTGGATTCTTCGGTGTAAGTGCCTGAACCTGGAGTAGGAGGCGTGATAGCGGTCTGTGGAACCTTCGTGCTTGAGGGGAATAGAGGTTGCCAGCGCAGCCACATGACGGCGACTCCGGCACTTTCGTAATATTCCAGCAGCACGTGATGCGAACCTGGCGTCAGTTCGATATCCTTGTAGACGGTGAGCTCCGGCGAGTCTCCCCATTCATCCAACACCAGTTCACCATCAACGTATAGACGCAGACCGTCATCAGTGGTTACAGAAAAGCGATGGATGCCTTCAGTGAAGTGGAAGTTACCTTCCATGCGGGCACTGAAATTGTCCTTGCGGACTTGAGGACCTGGGGAACCCGTACCCCAGTCAAACCGTTTTCCCACTGGGGCGACTTGGGTTAGCACAGGCGGCCCGCTCAGGTCCACGTTGTTGAAAAACTGCAGATTGAAAGCATCGGCTGGAGGATTTGGCGCTGGCATGGGCGCAACGGGGGGTGATGGCGGGGCCACAATCATCCCGGGAGTCAGCCGTTGCCAACGGAGCCACAGGCTTGCGGAGGATGCCCGTTCGTAGTAATCCAGGCGCACCTGATGGAGGCCAGCCGTCAAATGCACATCGACCTCATGGGTGGTGGCAGCCTGATCGTGCCAAGCTTCGTGGACCAGATTGTTATCCACATACAGTCGCATGCCGTCGTCAACCGTCACGCTGAAACGGTGCAGGCCTTCTTCGAAACTGAATTGGCCTTCCAGCCTGGCGGTGAAGTGATCGGGATTGACCTGCGGGCCTGGAGCGGCCAAGCCCCAGTCATAGCGAGTGCCCGGTGCGACTTGCTGTGTCAGGACCGGGGGGCCGGTGAAGCTCAGGTTGTTGAAAAACTGGACCGTAAAGAAACCAGATGTTGGATCGGTGGCAGCAGGTGTGGTTCCGGCACTTCCTGTGTCCACCGTGCTTGAACCGGGAATCCGCAATACCTGGCCGGGATACAACCTTCTTGGGTCGGTGATGCCATTGGCCTCGATCAGATCTTGCACAGAAACACCGTGTGCGCGGGCAATCAAAAAGAGCGTGTCGCCACCCAGCACTGTATAGCTGGCTGTGCCGGGTTGGGATTGAGGTCCGGTGCGCCCGGGAGTGGGAGACGGCTGACTGGTGGTACCCGGAATGCAAAGCGATTGTCCGACTCGAATCAGGCGATGGTTCGATAGGTTGTTGGCTTGGGCAATGCCGGTCAGGCTTACGTCATAGCGGTTGGCAATGGCCCATAACGTTTCGCCTCTCTGAACCGTGTGCGAAACAGGGCATGCTGAGTGCACCACCGAGCGAGTGGACGGCGGGGTAGAGACGCCTACCTGGGACACGATCAACGTGTGGCCAACGTACAGAGCCTCAGTTTCCGACAGATTGTTGAGCTGCCTTAACTGGGCTACTGTCGTTTTGTATTGCTCTGCAATGGAGGCCAAGGTGTCGCCTGTCCGAACGATGTGGGGCTGATGGGAATTCTGAGCTTCAGCCACCACGTTTTGATGGGCAAAGAGCAGAAGGGCTGTGACAATCAGCCCCAAGGCCCGCAATTGAGTGTTGCGGCGACTAGCGGACACGCTCTCCAAGCGCATTCTCAAGGTAGTGGGTGGATTGCCTTCAAGCAAAAACATTGTGAAGTCCAGAAAAGAGGAAACCGTAGGCCAAGAGCGACCTACAGGAGGCGTAGCCCTGCTTATCTATATAAGACGATTCCCGTATCGAATTGTTGCGTTAGGCGTGTTTAGGGAGATCAGTGCGAGGGAAATTTCAGGTCTTCTGTCAGCGAGAGTTGGGAGCTGCAACCAGCGCCTATGACACCGTTATGATTCGGAATCTCCGCTTGTGACCTGGTGTAGGTCCGGGTTGAGGTGCACTGGGGGTCCATTCACATACCCCTGCCTGACGGTGTTCCGACCAGAACGTAGGTGTCGGATCCGTCCGGCGCGTTCTCGTGCCACAAGTTATGGATGCCGGCCTGTGCCCATCCGTTCCGTCTGCGGATCCTGTCATGCCTTCTTCAGCCCTGTCCTGCGAACCGGCCGCCCTGCGCGAGCAGGTGGCGATGCTGGTAGAGAAGAGTGCGTTGCCGGAGGAGCAGGTCAGACAGCTGCAGGAAGAAATCCAGGACCTGCGCCGGCAGGTGCGCCGGGACAGCAGCAACAGCGGTCAACCCCCTTTGCAGGACGGTCCGGGGTGCCGGCGACGGCGACGCAGCCTGCACCGTGGGACGGGCTGTCGGCCGGGAGGGCAGCCGGGCCATCGGGGCCTTACCCACCATCAGGTGGCTCCCTGCCAAGTCGACACACATGTCCCTATCCACTAAGGGTTACGTGTTCTTCCCGTCAGTATCGTCACTGGAGAATTCGCCATCGTCACTGCCTTCATGCCTGTGCCCGGACCCGCATGGTCCACAGGTGTTCCATGCACGATAGACCTCCAACACACGGGTGCCTTCGGTTTGGCAATAGGACGCGATTTCATCCCAGGACGGGAACGCGGCCTCTGTATTGAGGGACTGGAACCGATGCCAGTGCAATCGAATCTGGCGTGTGTCCTTTGGTGTGGGACGAACAAGACGAAGCCCCAATTCCTCCAGAAAGGCTATGGGACGTTTGGAGCCATCGTGCGACCATGGACCCGAGGACGGAAGCTTGTAATGCCGTGCAGGGGCCAAGGCCTGTTCCAAATTGGCGTCTTCCAAACTCATGGCCAGATAAACGTAGTCAATGTAATCCCGGACCCTGTTGCGCGTCATCATCAGACGGCTTTTGAGGAGTAGGGTGTCGCGAAAGGTGG
>JAPPAJ010000318.1 GCA_026705565.1 Caldilineaceae bacterium
CCAGGCAGAACGTCTCCATCGCCTGTTGTTGCGACCGCAGCTCGTCCCCTTGCGCCCGGTTGGACACGCGGCAGTAGACCACGGTGCGCCCGGGCTCGGAGACGCGCTCCACGCCGAAGTACCGATCCACGTCCGCATCCGTGTAGTAGCGGTGGCCGGCGGGGGTGCGGCGGTCCGGCAGCTTGCCCTTCAGGCTCCAGGCCTTGACCGTGTTCTTGTGGACCCCAATCTTGGCCGCGAACGCGGCGGCCCGGTAGATCTTCATATCCATAGAATACCACAAAATGTCCTTCAGTATCGATATGTCGTGCTGGCAAAATGCTCCTTAAGCAACAGGGGCTCCCAAGGGAGCCCCTGTACCGATCTGTTCAAACTACCCTGCGGGGATCCGGCATGCGGATCAGGCGGCATGAACCTCTTCCACGGACTCGGCCAGGATCTCGGCGATCCGGTCCAGTTCCGCGTCGGTGGAAATCAGCGGCGGAGCCATGACAACCAGGTTGCCGACCACACGCGCCATAAACCCCTTTTCGATGCAGGCATTCTTGACCGCCTCGGCGGTGCCGGCCTCCGTCCGCGATTCCTTGTCCTCGACCAGTTCCACGGCCAGCATCATCCCCTTGCCGCGCACCTCGCCCACATTGTCATGCTCCTCCAGGTGCCTGAGCGCACCCAGGAGGTAGTTGCCGGCATGCCGGGCCTTCTTGTGGTATTCGCCGGCCTGCAGAATGTCCAGGTTGGCCAGGGCCACGGCACAGCACGTCGGGTGGCCGGAATAGGTGTAGGCATGGAACCAGCGGTCCTCGAACGGGCAGGTGTCCATCACATCCTTGATCCGGTCGTGCACCTGGATGCCGCCCAGCGGCAGGTAGCCGCTGGTGATGGCCTTGGCGAAGGTCATCAAGTCCGGCTGGACGCCCCAGTGATGCAGACCGAACCACTCGCCCGTTCGGCCCCAGCCCGTGATCACCTCGTCCGAAATCAACAGGATGTTGTGCTCGTCGCAGATCTCCCGGATGCGCGGGAAGTAATCGTCCGGGGGCACGATCACGCCACCGGCGCCCATTACAGGCTCGGCGATGAACGCACCGACGTTATCCGCGCCCAGTTCCTCGATCTTCTCCTCCAGCTCGCGGGCCGCCGCCAGTCCCACGGTCTCCCCCTCGCGCACTTCGCCGGCGAATCGGTAGGGGTACGGCGGATTGACATGGGTAAACCCCGGCATCACGGGTTCGAAGTGCTTCCAGTAGCCGGGGATGCCCGTGGCGCTGAGCGCGGCCAGAGTCACGCCGTGGTAGCCCCGCAGACGCGAAATGATCGTCGTCTTGTTGGGCTTGCCCATCTGCTTCCAGTACCAGCGCACCGTCTTGAACGCACTCTCGGTCGACTCGGCTCCGCCCGACGTGAAGAAAGTCGAGTTGAGATCCGGGTAGGCAAACCCGGCGAGGCGGTCCGCAAGCTCAATCGTGGTGGCGCACCCGGTACCGGAATAATTGGACATGTAGGCCACGCTCATCATCTGCCGGTGCGCAGCCTCCGCCAACTCCGGCCGGCCGTGACCCAGGTTTACGTTCCAGAGGCCCGACATGCCGTCGATCACCTTGTGGCCGTCCACCCGGTGCAGGTAGATGCCCTCGGCGCGATCAAACACCATGGTTTGAGGCACAGTCTGCGGATGGTGCAGGGGGTGGATGAGTCGCTCATCCTTCTCGTGAATGGTTCTGGCCATGGTCGGCGCGTCCTTAGTGCCTTGGTCGGTTCATAGTCAATCAATCAGCATTATGCCTGCCAGGCGGGGTAGGTTCGCACCTAATACCTCGTCGCCGCGAACTTCCAGCCCGGCTCCACTTTCTGCATCTCCACTTCGTCGTCGCGGTGCGTCAGGCCGCAGGCCTCGTACTGGGCCTGCAGACGCGCCAGTTCGTCCCGGTCGACTTCCACCCCCAGACCTGGTTCGTCCGACACTTCGACACAGCCATCGTCAAAGTGGATTTGACCGCCGGCCACCACTTCGTCCTCCTGCCACGGGTAGTGCGTGTCGCAGGCATAGGTCAGGTTGGGAATGGTGGCGCCCAGTTGTGTCATGGCGGCCAGGGAAATGCCAACGTGGCTGTTGGAGTGCATGGACAGACCCCTGCCGAATACCCGGCAGAACGCGGCCAGATCCTGACTGGGCCGAAGACCGCCCCAGAAGTGGTGGTCACTGAGGATTACATCCTCCGAACCGAGCGCAACGCTCCCCGGCAAATCCCCAAACGAAGTTGTGCACATGTTGGTGGCCATGGGGATGTCCAGGGCTTGGCGCACTTCGGCCATTGCCTCCTGGCCGCGCACCGGATCCTCGTAGTATTCGAGCACGCCTTCCAGATCCCTGCCGATGCGAATGGCGGTCTCGACCGTCCAGATGGCGTTGGGGTCCAGCCTCAGGGGAGTTCCCGGTCCGAACGCGGCCCGCATGGCGTGGATGGCCGCCGCCTCCTCGTCGGGAGGAAACGCCCCGCCCTTGAGCTTGATGGACTTGAACCCGTATTCGTCACACATGGCCCGGGCCTGCGCCACAATGCCGTCGGGATCCAGGGCAGCCGCCTGACGAGCCTGCGCCCAGCCCGTCAATCCGGACTTTGTGTGGAAACCGAGCTCGCCCCCGGCACCTTCGTACTTGTAGAAGAGATAGGCGGAGAACTCCACCCGGTCCCTGACCTTGCCCCCCAGCAGTTCATGCACGGGGCGTCCCAGCATCCGTCCCTGCAGGTCCAGCAGGGCCACTTCGATCGCACTGCGCACGTGGACTGCCTGCCGACTGTCCCACGGCCGGTCACCCCGATTGTCCTCGACATCCAGGTGGGCGGCAATCCGGTTCAGGATGTCGTTCAGGTGGAAGGGGCTGGCCCCTTCCACCACCGGACGCACCGCCTCCAGGGCAGCCCGGGTTTTGAAGTGGCCCGGCACCTCACCGAAGCCCGAGATGCCGTCGTCCGACACCAGTTCCACAATCAAACGGAGGGCGTACGGGGCATGAAGGCCTCCCGCATTCAGGAGCGGGGGATCCCCCACGGCGATGGGGTAGACGTACAGGGCCTGTATGTTCATGGATTCCTCATGGACGAAGTTGCAGTTGGCAGGCTGTCGGCTTGCGGCAAACCGGCTCTATGCAGCGGCATGGACCTGGGTAAGCTTCATCTCGACCGGCTTTTCCTGGATCGGCAAGTGGACCAGAAGGCCGTAGAAGCCCAGCGCGATGGCGACGTAGAACCCCAGGTCGTAGGAGCCGGTCGCGTCATACACCTTGCCGGACCACCAGGCGCCGAAGAAGGCCCCAACCTGATGGCTGAAGAACACAAAGCCATACATGACGGCCAAATACTTGGGACCGAACAGCAGGGCGATCGTGCCGCTCGTGACCGGCACCGTAGCCAACCACAGGAGCCCCATGGCCGCACTGAACAGCAGGGTGGAACCCACCGTAATCGGGGTCAGCAGGTAGATCAGGAGAATCACGCCCCGCATGCCGTAGATGAAGCTGAGCAGGAACCGCCTGGGCAACCGGTCCGCCAGCCAGCCGAAGGTCAGGGAGCCCACCAGGTTGAAGGCCCCAATGAACGCCAGCGCGGCACCGCGGATATGCCCGATCCCGTTGTCTTCCAAATACACCGGCAGGTGCGTGCCAATGAAGGCGATGTGAAACCCGCACACGACGAAACCCGACACCAGCAACAGATAACTGGGCTTGGTGAAGCCTTCCCGGACGAACGACCACAAGGGCACTTCGGGCTCCATGACCTTGCCCGCGGCGGTTTGTTGTCCCTTCTTCTGCTTGCCGGGAAGTCCCAGGGACAACAGAACGACCGACAGAATCAGCACAGCCTCAATCCGAATCGCCTGTTGCCAGCCGTAGGTGTCGATCAGCCACTGGGCCACCGGGGGCATCACCAGAAATCCGGCCGAACCCATGGCCGTGATGATGCCAAACACGGTTCCCCGCTGCCGCGGCGACACCAGTTGCACCAGGGCACCGAGAACAACCACGTAGGTCGTGGCGGCCAGGCCGATGCCGACCAGAATCCCAAGGCCGGTGATCAGCCCGGCCGTGGCCACCCATCGAGTCACCAGCAGCAACCCGACCGCATAAATGGCGCCGCCCGCGCCCAGCACCAGGCGGGAACCGAAGCGGTCCGCCAGAAAACCCATGACGGGAATGCCGAACATCAGGTTGCTGATGGCGGCCGCGATCCCGAAAGTCTCCCGACCCACGCCCAATTCGGCAGTGATGGGCGTTAGGAACAGCCCAAACCCCTGACGGATCCCGGCGCTCAGCATCACGGACAGCGCCGACGCGATGATGGCGATCACCACCGCCCGGGTCATGCGGTCCGCGGGTTCGGCGCGGCTCATGGTGCAGCGTCCATTACCAAATCCTCATCGACTCAAGGAACAACCGGGTCAGATCGTTGCCGTCCGCGGGTCGGGGCGACAGCTTGGTAACCCTGTGCTGGGGCAGGGTTTTTTCGGCTAGGACTTCCGCGTCGGCGGGACCGTACCCCACCGCCTCCAAGCCGTTGGGCATCATCGTGGCCTTCATGATCTCGATGAGGCAGTCGGCCAGCAGTTCGCCGGCTTCGGCTTCGGGCACGCCGGCGACATCGCGGCCCATGAGGCGGGCCGCCTCCAGGTGCTTGGCCGGATGCGCGGCGGCCGTAAACCGGAAGACCGCAGGGGCATTGAGGATGACCGACATGCCGTGCGGCACCAGCGGATGCTCGGTCAGGTAGTCGGGCGCCCGGTAGTCCCGCACCAGACTGGAGACCGGATAGGACATGCCGTGGCAGAGGTGCACCCCGGCATTGCCGAACCCCATCCCGCCGTAGACGGCCGCCAGCATCATGTTCGAACGCGCCTCAAGGTCGGCCGGATTCCTGAGCACCCGGGGCAAGTTCTGCGCCACGAGCCGGATCGCCTCGCAGGCCCAGATGTCGCTCACAGGGGACGATCCCTGGTAGGTCGGGCGGTGCAGGCTGCCTTTCGGCTTCGGACGGGAGGTGTAGTCGATGGTGGTGTAGCTCTCGATCGCGTGGCACAGCACGTCCAGGCCGGTGCAAGCCGTGACCATCGGCGGCAGGTCGATGGTGAGTTCCGGATCCTGCACCCCCATTGATGGCCGCATGAACCGGTGGGAGATACCGGTCTTGGCGTTGGTCGCCTTGTCGTCGAAGATGGCCACGCCCGTGATTTCGCTGGAGGTTCCAGCCGTGGTCGGGATCCCGATCATGGGCTTCAACGGGCCGGGCACCGGCTTGCCCTGCCCGATGGGCGCGTTTACATAGGCGAAGAAGTCGTCCGGATAGACCGAGAACAGGTTGGCGATCTTGCCGGTGTCGATGGTGGAGCCGCCCCCCATCGCCAGAAATCCGTCGAAGTTTCCCCGCACCGCGAAGTCGGCGGCGGCCTTGAACGAATCGAGTGACGGCTCGGTCCGGATGGCGTCAAACAGCTCGAATTCAATGCCGGCGTCCGCCAGATGTCCGGCGAGCCGTACCTGCCCATCGGTGCCGACCAGGTTGGGATCGCACAGCCACATTGCGCGGCGCACACCCAGAATGGTCAGGTCCTCACCGACTTCGGAGATCGAGCCAGGACCGAACTTGATGGTTGAAGTGTCTACGGAGAAGACGGTTTCCTGCGTCACGAATTGGGGTCCCTTGTTCGGTGGGCAATCGGTTGTGCGCCGTCTATGCGTTCCGGCTCAGGCGAATGACGGAGCAATGGAGATCCGGTGCGGGGCCAAGATTGGACAGCCGGAGGCCGTCGGACGACCGCGCCACCGTTGCCGCCTCGCCACTGCCACCCAGCACATCGGCCGTGTCCACGTCCAGGTCCGGCAGGGAGAGATTCCCATCGGCGGGCCAGTCGAACACGTGCAGGTAGACGACCTCACCCTTGCGGGTGGTGCGCATACCCGCCACATCCTGCACCGGGCCGGCCCGGGTTCCATAGAGCGATTCCCCGTACCGTGCCAGCCACGCGCCCATCGCCTCCAGCCGCTCGATGCTCTCCGGCGGAATCTCGCCCAGTGCGGTGGGGCCCACGTTGAGCAGGTACACCCCGCCCTTGCTGACGATGTCCACCAGCTTTTGAATCAGATCCGCAACACTCTTCCAGTTGTGGTCGTGGGTCTTGAATCCCCAGGTGTCGTTCATGGTTGCAGGCACTTCCCAGTCGCCCGGCACGGCCCCTGCGGGAATGGTGTTGTCGTTGGTGGTGGCATAGTCGCCCAAGGTATTGCCCAGACGGCCGCAGACCAGACAGTCCGGCTGCAATTCGTTGCAGAGTTCAAGCAGTTCGCGGCTCTGCCGCTCGGTGATGCCCTTCGGGGTATCGAACCAGATGAGAGCTACGGCCCCGTAGTTGGTCAGCAGTTCGCGCACCTGGGGCTTGACATAGTTGTCAATGTAGGCCGCGAAATCCTTCTGCGACTCGTCGTAGTCCCAGTCGTTGCCGTCTCCGTCGGGCTGGTACCAGTCCTGGGTCTGGGAGTAGTAGAACCCCAACCGCATGTCCTGCCGCCGGCATTCGTCCGCCAGTTCCCGGATCACGTCCCGGCCGAACGGCGTGCCCCTGGCAACGGAGTAGTCGGTCTCGGCCGAATCGAACAGGCAGAACCCGTCATGATGCTTCGAGGTGATGACAATGTACTTCTGACCGGCCGCCTTGGCCAACGCAACCCACGCCCTGGCGTCGAAGGCCACCGGATTGAACTGTTCGGCCAAGGGACTGTACTCCGCGACCGGAATGCGGGCCCTCAACATGACCCATTCGCCAATGCCGGACACGTGCTCGCCCTGCCACACGCCGGCCGGAATGGCGTACAGTCCCCAGTGAATGAACAGGCCGAACTTGGCGTCCCGCCACCAGTCAAGGCGGGAATCCTCTTCGGCGCCCGGTCGCTGGCCCCTGTCTACCTGAATAGATGCATCCTGCATGGCCGAGTTCCTTCTTCAGTGGGTGGGTTTCCGTGTCCTCCGAGCCACATGGCGGCTCCATGGGAACAGGATCCGCAGCCTTGGAAGACTGCGGGCCCGGTCAATGATATATAGGCGGCAACACCTCGCGGCAAAACCGGTGCAGCCCAATGGTCTGCGCCGCAGGCAAGAAGTGTTCTCCCGCTTGCTGAATGCCTCTCGGCCGACATTGCCATCAACTCCGACACCCATCTCCAGGGCCTGCGTTTGTCAATCAGGCCTCATGGCAAACACAATGCTGTCCGGACACCGGTGGCAGCCGGGTACAATTTCTCCTTGCCGGAAAACCCTGCGCGGTAGGTGAACGACGATCCGGCTACACGAGCGAACGGCAGAAGCAGATTCTCATGACGATGGTTGCGCGGGGAATTGGCGGCCTCATGATGGTGTACTCGGCACTGTACCTGGCGCAGTTCCTTTTCAGTCCGTTGTATGACAATCCGCAGCGTGTGTGGGCCGTGATGAACGTCATCTCAGGACTGGGCATCCTTGTCGCTCTGGTGGTAAACCTCCGGCGG
The DNA here is from genome assembly GCA_026705565.1 of Caldilineaceae bacterium. Classification (GTDB taxonomy): domain Bacteria; phylum Chloroflexota; class Anaerolineae; order Caldilineales; family Caldilineaceae; genus Bin34. The sequence continues at coordinate 7,535 of JAPPAJ010000318.1, forward strand.
ATGCGCTCGCAGTCCGACGGCAACCCTGTACCCCGGCGCGGCACCCACACGCTGTTCTATGCCAACGCGGCCCTTGCTATCTGGTTCTTCCACAACTGGATAAGTCTGCTCACCTTGGAGGCAGGCGAAGCCACAAGCGTGCACCATGAAGTTGTCTGGCAATTGATTGCGATGATGATTCCCCTGGTTCTCGCTACCACGGGCTGGAGACTCTGGCGAGAGAATTTCCGGCAACCGTAACAAGCGCGAGTCTGACGTGCATTTGAAGCTGTTGAACTTGGGGTAACGGTTCTCGTTGGTGGCTTATCGGATCAGGGAGCCAGGCTTTGAGGGTCCGGTGACAGTGCCCTTGTAGTCCATCGCCGTTGGCAAGGCACCGTCTGGACCGGAGACGATGGACATGAGTGAAAGAAGGTCCGGAGTGGCCGGGGATGGACACTGAATTCGTTGGTTGGCCTGACCGAAGTATCCAGTCGCTCAGCAACGGCAGACCGGACAACTATTGCTTCACTGCAGACAGACGTCATTAACCGGATTGCATTGACCCGACTTAGGCACGAATCTATAATCCACTGCCTACCGTTCCCTGTTCCTTGGCCCGACATCCATACGCTGCGGTTGTGTTTAAGCCTTTCAGCGTTTGCATGCCGGCATCCGGAGTACTCCTATGACATCCGATCCGATTCTGCTCACCGACGAGCAGATGCACCATTTCATCGCCCACGGCTACCTGATCCTCAACACGGACTTTCCGGACAGCTTTCACAACGCCATGAATGCCCGGATCGAAGCAGTCATGGAACAGGAGGGCAATCCCGGCAACAACATCCTGCCGCGCGTCCCCGAGGTCCAGGAAGTCTTTCGCCATCCCGTCATCCGCGGCGCGGTCGGCAGCGTGCTGGGGCCCGACTACCTCACCCAGCCGCACCGGCACTGCCACTTCACCTCGCCGGGCCGCAAGGTCCAGTCCTGGCACAAGGACAGCTACTGGGGCTACGCCCGCGTACGCAACCACCGGCAGTGGTGGGCCATGATCTTCTACTATCCGCAGACGGTGGACACCGAGATGGGGCCGTCCGGCATCATCCCGGGCACGCAGTACTACGACAAGCGGCCGGGCGATGAAACCGAGCAGCCGCTGTTCCTGGAAGGCCAAGCCGGCACCTTTGCGCTGATTCACTACGATCTGTGGCACCGCGGTGGCGCCAACCTCTCCAATCGCAACCGCGCCATGCTGAAGTTCCAGTTCACCCGGATGACCCGGCCTACGGAACCAACCTGGGACAACCGGACCGACGAGTGGCAAGGCCTCAACGGCGACGGTCCTCCACACACGCACGAAACCCTGTGGCGGGATCACTGGAACTGGCTGTCCGGCCGTCCAAGCGCGAACGGAAACGGCCCGGACTCGGGCCGGGAACCCACCGAACTCGCGGATCTTGTGGCCGGCGACTACGAGCCCGACGGTGTCGGCGCCGCCTACGAACTGGCCCATTGCGGGCGCGACGGCATTCGGCATCTGCGTGAGCTGCTGGCCTCTAAGTCGACGGCCGTCAGCCGCCGCGCCGGCTACGGTCTCAGCACGGCCGGTCCGGAAGCCCTGGTGGCGATTCACGAAGGTATCGGACACGAATCGACTCTGGCCCGGCGCCACGCCCTGTTTGCCGCCGGTGAGCAGGGAGCGGCAGCGGCCGACATCGCCCCGAACATTGCAGCCTGTGTGCAGGATGGGGACCGCTGGGTAAGGCGCACCGCGGTCGAGGCCCTCGGCATGCTGGAGGATGCGTCCGCCACCGTCCCGGTTCTGGTCCCCGCACTGCAGGACGACGACGACCAGGTGCGCTACAGCGCAGCCCTGTCCCTGGGTCGGTACCGCGCCGATGCCGCGGAGGCCATCAATCCCCTAATGGCCACGCTGCAGGATGAAAACCGCTACGTCCGCGGCTTCGCGGTCGAGGCCCTAAAGCAGATCGGCACGCGGGAGGCGCTGGCCAAGGTGTGCGACTACCTGCTTGAGAACCGCTGGTGCTATTCCACGACCCCGGACTCCCTGTTCTAGCTCCCTCTGTCCGGGCCAGCCGGGCAGCGTGTCGATTCAGCCAACCGAGGACCTCATGCAATACCAGCCCACGCTGGAGTCGGTGTCCCAACACCCGGTTCCGACCTGGTTCCACAATGCCAAGCTTGGCATCTTCATTCATTGGGGGTTGTACTCCGTACCGGCCTGGGCGCCCAACTCAGGGGATCTGGGCGAGGTAATCGAGAGCGGCAACTGGGCCGACTGGTTCACCGTCAACGCCTACGCCGAGTGGTACGCCAACACCTACCGCATCCCCGGCAGCCCGACCCAGCGGCACCATTTCGCAACCTACGGCCACGGACATGCCTACCGCGACTTCGTGGGCCCGTTTAACGAAGGGGCCGAACAGTGGGATCCCGGTTCGTGGGCCGACCTGTTCAAGGAAGTGGGCGCGCGGTACGTGGTCCTGACCACCAAGCACCACGACGGGTTTCTGCTGTGGCCCAGTCGCACGCCCAATCCGTACCTCGAGGGGTACCACGCCCGCCGGGACCTGTGCGGTGAACTGGCGCAGGCCGTGCGCGGCCGCGGCCTGACCATGGCCTACTACTACTCCGGAGGCGTGGACTGGACCTTTACGCCCCAGGTCATCAGGAGCAGGATGGATCTCAGGGCCGCCTGTCCGCAGAGCCCGGAGTATGTCGCCTACGCGGATGCCCACTGGCGGGAGCTGGTTGACCGGTACGAAACCGCAATTCTGTGGAACGACATCGGGTGGCCGCGACACCACAACACCAACCAGTTGTTTGCGGACTACTACAACGCCATGCCGGACGGCCTGGTCAACAACCGATTCGGCCAGATCTTCGATGCCTCGGGCGCATCCCAGCTCGCGCCGGTGCACCACGACTTCACCACGCCGGAGTACCAGCAGTACGACTCAATCCAGGAAAAGAAGTGGGAGAGCTGTCGCGGCATTGGGGCGTCCTTCGGATACAACCGCCAGGAAGGGGTTGATCAGTACCTCTCGGCCGAGGCGCTGATCCACTCCTTCATCGACATCGTCAGCAAGAACGGAAACCTGCTCATCAACGTGGGTCCAACGGCCGATGGGCGGATACCCCCCATGCAGGCCGAACGGCTCCGGTCCCTCGGCACCTGGCTTGCCGGCAACGGCGAAGCCATCTTCGATTCCCGTCCCTGGCACACGGCGGAAGGCTCCACCGACGGAGGGGTTGACGTCCGCTATACAACCCGCGACGGAGACCTGTACGCCATTCTGATGGACAGCCCCGGCAGTCGGGAGTTCGCCATTCATGGCATTGTGGCTGCCCCCGGAGCCCGGGCCACGATCCTGGCCGACGGAACCGAGGCAGCCCTGAACCAAACCGAGCAGGGCCTGACTTTCCGGACCGACACCCCCCTGACCGGGGCGCCGGCCCACGCGATCCGGATTTCCCCGGCACCGACACCCGCGGCCTCCTGAGCCAGCGGTTGGGCCCAATACGGATGCCAAGCCCCACAATCCTCGATTCCGTGGCGGAGGTCGGTTCGATCTTCGCGGACGGAAACCTGGTATCCGTCAGTTCCTCCAGCGGACTCGGTTGCCCGGATGCCGTGTTGGCGGCGCTGGGTGAACACTTCAGGCAAACCGGTACGCCGCGTGACCTGGCGCTGATCCACCCCATTGCGGCGGGCGACATGTACGGCGTCAAGGGAGTGGACCGCATAGCCCAGCCGGGGTTGATTGCGCGCATCATCGCCGGGTCCTACCCCAGCGGACCGTCCAGCGCGCCCACCCCAAGAATCTGGTCCATGGTCGACAACGATGAGATCGAGGCCTGGAACCTGCCCAGCGGCATCATCTTCCACATGTTGCGCGAAGGATCGGCCAAGCGACCGGGGGTGCTGACCAAGGTCGGCTTGGGAACGTTCGTGGATCCCCGCCGGCAGGGGGGCCGCATGAACCGCCGCACCGCCGCGACCCTGGTGGAAGTTGAGGAGTTCAGGGGCGAGGAGTGGCTGTTCTATCCCGCCCTGACTCCCGACGTATCCGTCGTCCGGGCCACAACTGCCGATACCAACGGCAATTTGGCCTTTCGGCGCGAAGGCGCCTATCTGGGTGCCTATGAACAGGCCCTGGCGGCACGCAACAACGGCGGCACGACCATTGCCCAGGTCAGTGAAATCGTGCCGGCGGGTTCGCTGCCGATGCAGACCGTCCGCGTGCCCGGCATCCTGGTCGACCACTTGTTCGTGGACCCCGACCAGCGCCAGACCACCCAAACCGACTACGATCCGGCCATCAGCGGAGAAACAACGGTTGACGTTACCGACCTGGAGCCGATTGCCTGGTCGCCCGAGAAGGTCATTGCCCGGCGCACGGCCCAGGAACTGGCCGACGGCCAAACCGTCAACCTCGGCTTCGGCATATCCGCCCTGGTTCCCTACATCCTGCTCGAGGAAGGCCTGGACGGGTCCGTCACATGGGTCATCGAACAGGGTGCGGTGGGCGGCCTGCCGCTGCTGGGATTCCAGTTCGGATGCGCCGTCAACGCCCAGGCCCTGGTGCCGTCCCCGGACCAGTTCACCTACTTTCAGGGAGCCGGTTTCGATCAGGCGCTGTTGTCGTTCCTGGAAATCGATCGGGAAGGCAACGTCAACGTGTCTCGGATCGCTGCCAGGCCGGCCATCACGGCCGGGGCCGGCGGCTTCATCGACATCACGGCCCACGCGCGCAAGATCGTGTTCAGCGGCACCTTCACCACGGCCGGCCTCAGCCTGGAGATGGAGGATCGGAGCCTCCACATCCGGAACGAGGGCAAGGTGCGAAAGTTTGTCGACCAAGTCGAACACGTTACCTTCAGCGGCCGTCATGCCAGGGAGCGAGGCCAGGACGTAACGGTGGTAACGGAGCGATGCGTGCTGCAACTCGGTGCGGACGGCTGGACTGTCACGGAGATCGCACCCGGCGTGGACTTCGACCGGGATGTCCAGGCTCGGTGCGGGTTCCGGTTGCACCGCTCGTCTGACATGTGCTCGATGGATCCGTCCCTGTTTGCACCCGAACCGATTAACCTCAAGCTGTAGCCAGCCACCTGACCACTACGATGTCCCAACCGAAGTCGTCCCCTGTCTTTTCGCCGCGTCAGCACGAAACCGCCGCCGCCCTGTTTGAACGGCTCTTCCCCGACGACGACGGGTTGCCCGGCGCTGCCGAGATTGGCGTCATGGGGTACCTGG
>JAPPAJ010000090.1 GCA_026705565.1 Caldilineaceae bacterium
ACCAGGTTCAAAAGCCTGGAAGACGCGGAGCGCGCGTTCTTCGATCTGTTCCGCCTGGTCGAACTGGGGCCGTTGACAGCCAAGGAGTGCGCCGCGCTCTGGAACATGGCAACCCGTCAAAACCTGGCGGCACGGGAAATCAGGCCCTTCGAGATATTGACCGGTGGCAGCCCGCGCCTGTTGGTACTCCTGGCCGGTGTCGGTCACCAGCTCACATTGAAACAGCTGTTGGCGGACATGGTCGGTCTCATTGACGAGCACACCGAGTACTTCCGCCAGTGTTTGGAGTCGTTGCCGGCCGGTGAACGACGTGTGTTTTTGGCCCTGGCAGACCTGTGGGAGCCTGCGCCCGCGTCCGTGATAGCCGACCGTGCCCGGATGGACATCCGCACCACATCCGTGATGCTGCGAAGACTCACGGACAGAGGTGCGGTCAGCGCCTCGGCAACACGTCGTTCGCGCAGGTACACCGTGACCGAGAGGTTGTTCTGCTTCTACTACAGCCTGCGGAGGGAGCGAAACCAACCTGCGGTCATTCGAAGGTTCATCACGTTCATGGTGGCGTTCTACGCTCCGTCGGCCGCAACGAAGGTCTTCGCCGATTTGGACGATGGTTCCGATGTGGGACGGGTCATTCGGGAACAGTTGCTTCAAGCCATCGTCGACCAGGACGCGGCGTACCGCTGGGTGGAACAGTGGGATGATGAATTCAAGGCAGTGTCACTGCATCATCTTTGGGCCGAGGTCTTGAGCAAGATGCACTGCATGGCGGACCAATGCGGAGATGAGGAGTTTGTAGACGAAAACCGGCTTGTTGACTTGGTTCATCGGTTGAGACGCGTGCCACACACTGAATTGAGGCCACTTGAGAGCATTCAGCTATATACATTTGTTGCAAAGCATGAAAGAAAAATCCCGCCGCTGGCGATTGTTGAACTGTGCCAGACCTGTTTGGATTTGCAGGTTCCTGAACTCGTTGACAGCGACAGAAGATACAAGTCTTGGGCTGCTCGAACCAAGGTGATGAAGGCGCGTGCACATGTTGACATCAAAGACTACGAGTCGGCACTGAATTGCTGCAACGAAGTGGTAGAGGTTTGCACTGGACTTCCTGAGCCGGACCGAACATACCTGTATTCCGGCGCAGTTCTAGTGAAGCAGCGAGTATTGGTGGACACTGCGAACTATGAAGGAGCCGTCAGTGAGAGTCGGGATTACTTGGAGAACTACGGTCAATCCGAAGATGAGGAACTAGGTTTCTTCCAGGCACAAGCACTGTTGTTTCTGGTTCAAGCCGAATGGCAGTTGGGCAGACAAGCGTGCGCTGGGCGAGCGGTCCGCGACCTGGATCGCAGATTTGGCAACAGTCGAGATCGACGCTTGCAACCGACGGTTGTCCAAGCGATGTTGTGGATACTTCATCGTGCTTCCGACTATGGGGACAAGGCATTGGTGACAGTGGCAGAGGAAGTAGCCGATTTGGCCTTGGCACGTTTTGGAGGTAGCCAGTCCGAAGACCTGTGCAAGGTGGCCGCGAGTGTCGTCGCGTGGAAGTTTGGCAGGCATGTGAACGAGAGAGACTTTGGTTCTGCGGAACTTTGTCTTCGCCTCGGGATGGAACGTTGGGTTTCAACTGCGACGGACTTTGGCTTGGAGTGGGCTGCCACGAGGTCCGTCCCTCGGGCTGAGTGCCTTATGCAGCTTGGTGATTGTGAGGCAGCTGAGGCTCTTGTGCACGAGTGGTTGCCTGGTATCGCTGAGATTGAAGGCGACAGAGGCAAATTTCTATGGTGGTGGGCCGAGTGTGTGTTGTTTCAGTGTTATACCTTCAGGGAAAGCGTGGAGGCAATCGATGTGCTTGGTTCGATGGTGGAGGATTTTGAACCGGATGTTGAGTATTGCGTACAAGGGATGACAAAGGTGTTGATGGGGGCCGGTGCATTGGGTAAGTTTTTGGATCGGATCCCTTCGATATTGGAAGCAAGTCCTAAAGTGCGAGCGAGCTTGTTGCCTGTGATAGTCGCGTTGCGATTGCTGAACCGTGAACAGGCAAGCGCTCCCCCGGAAGTACTGGAAGTTGCTTCTGACGTGTTGGATACCATCAATGCGCGGAGAGCGGAAGGGAATCCGTTCGGTTTGGATCAAGGGTAACTTGATACTCCAGACTGGGCTGCCCGGGTGTCTGTTGGCATTGGGGGCAGGCGCCTAGGGGGGGACAGCAGTGCGCTGCAATCCAGGTGGAGGCAGAGGACAGCTTCGTTAGCGTACTAGCGTACATGGAGCGTAGGGCCTTGAGCTCAGGCCTTGAAGACCGTGATGATGCTGGACAGGAGTCGGAGTCGGACGCGGATTTTCCTTTTGCTACCATCATTACAGTCAGGCAGCGACCCTATTGGTATCAACGCAAGGGGCGGCGAGCGATGGGTGTGTGCCTTGCCAACCAATGGAGGCAGTCGCCTCGGGAGGACCAGATGTCCATCAGCAGACGTAGTTTCTTGAAGACCGCGGCAACAGCTTCGGCCGTTGGCGTGTTGGCAGCGTGTGTGCCGGCCGCTCCCTCGGCGGATGGCGAAGCGGCTGCCGAGAGCATCAAGATCGTCTTCGTAACGACCGAATCCTCTGACTCCAGCGCGGTGCTGTACGACCCGATCAAGACGGAATTCCAGGAAGAGAATCCCGAAATCGAGATCGAATTCCTGGGGGTCGTGGGAGCCGGTGGTTGGGGCGGCTACTTCGACAAGCTAAGCGTGATCATCGCCGGCGGCGAAACCGTGGACATGGGCAAGATACCGACAGAGGGCGGCCGGCTGGCCGTGGCCCGCAACCTGATCCGACCGCTTGACGAGTACATCCAGGCCACACCGGAACTGGACGACTACTTCAACGATGTGTCCGCCGAACTGGCCAGCGTGTTCGTGTACGGCGGCAAGACGTACGGGTTGCCGTACGACTACAACAACATGATGATTTGGTTCAACATCACCCGGCTGGCCGAGGAAGGGCTGGAGATGCCGCCGGAGGACTGGATCTTCGGCGATTTCCGCGAATATGCCGCGGCGTTGACCAGGAAGGACGGTGCCAACACCACCCACTACGGATTCTCCTTCTGGACTTCCCCCTTCGGGCTGTGTCCCTGGCTGTTCAACAATGGTTTGGAAGGGATCATGGGAGGCGACGATCTGTCGGTCCCGCTGCAAGGCGACCCGGCCTACGCCGAGGTGATCCAATTGCTCTACGACATGATGTACGTGGACGAAACGGTACCGAAGCCCGACGCCCAGAACACAGGCAACTTCGAGGCTGGCACGCAGGCCATGATGATGGCCGGCCGGTGGCCGCTCAGTGGCTTCCTGCAAAACGATTTCAGGGACTGGGATGTCCAGTATTGGCCCAAGGGAACGCGCAGAGTCACCGAGGTGGGTTGCGGTTCCTGGCCGATATTCCTGGCGTCCGAGCATCCCGAAGCGGCGTGGAAGTTTGAAACCAAGCTCCTGCAGCGGGATTCGATCGCCTACTTCGTGTCCACCGGAGCCAACATTCCCTCGTTGCGGTCCGTCGGATATTCCGAGGAATTCCTGGCGCTGCACGATCGCAGTGGCCGGCTTTGGTACGAGTCGATTGACAGGGACGACATTCCCGTGATGTCCGTCACCTCGCCGCCCGAGTTCTCGGAGATGGAGCAGATCAGCAACCGGTATCTTTCGCAGGTGTTCGCCAATGAGTTGGGCATCGCCGAGGCCCTGGCCAGCACCGAACAGGAATTGAACGACATGGTCGCGCGTCGCCCCGAGGACTGGGCGGCCAAGTTCGCCTGACGGTTCCGGATCGCAGGCGGGCAGCAGGCGCTGCCCGCCTGCATCTTGTTCTCCGGCAAAGCTTTTCCCTAGTTGCAGGGCAGACGCGCTATGGGTGCAGCGGGACAGGTACTTCGAAGAGGAGGTGACGGCGGCGGAGGTCGGTCGTTGCGGCGGCGCGACGCACTGACTGCCTGGTTGTTCATTCTGCCCACTGTGGTGGGCTTTCTCGTCTTCGTCATAGGCCCAATCGTCGGGGGTTTGGCGTTGGGCTTCATGCGCTACGACCTGTTGACGCCACCCTCGTTCGTGGGGGGCGAGAATTTCGTCAAGATGATTGAGGATCAGCGCATTCTGCAGATCTTCGGCAACACCATCTACTACGTGGTGGGCATGATTGCGCTGGACCTGGTGTGGGCCCTGATCCTGGCCGTGGCCCTCAACAGCTTCATCCCACGGTTCTTCAAGGTCTTCTTCCGGGCCGTTTTCTTCTTTCCAATCCTGGTGTCCGGCGCCGTCATCTCGATTGTCTGGCTCTATCTGTTCAACATGGACCTGGGCATCATCAACTGGTACCTGGTCAAGCTGGGTCTCAACCGGGTACCGTGGCTGATCTCCTCCGACTGGGTGCGGAACAGCGTCATCATCATGACTGTTTGGAACGGGGTTGGCTTCAACATGCTGTTGTTGCTGGCCGGGCTGCAGAACATCCCGGCTGAGCTCTATGAAGCCGGCCGCATCGACGGAGCCGGCCGCTGGGCCAGTTTTGGACGTATCACCTTGCCGATGCTAACACCTGTTATCTTCTTTATTTTGGTGAAGGGGGCCATCGGCGTGTTCCAGCTGTTCGATTCGCCGTTTGTGCTGACCCAGGGCGGACCCGGGGATGCCAGTCGCACCGTGTTGATGTACATCTGGGAGAGAGGCTTCCAGGTTCTCGACTTCGGCTACGCCGCTGCTATCGGTCTGGTTCTGTTCCTCGCCATTCTGGCGGTGACGGCGGTGCAGTTCGCCACCAGCGATCGCTGGGTGTTCTATCGGTAGCCCGGTGCCGGATGGGTGTGCCCGACTGCCGCATGCGTTCAGCCCCGGGGGTGTCGGTGCAGGTCAAGCTTGAGCGCCGCAGATCGGGAATGTACCGGGCGTTTCGGCGAAGGCACCGGCAAAAGAGACTAAAGTTGTGATGTCCAAGCCGCTGGCACTGTCCAGGTTGCGCTGGAATCGAGGTTATCTACGCACATCCACGGTGTTGACCGTGGGCGCGCTGCTGTTGCTGTCGCTCTTCATGGCCTTTCCCTTTGTCTGGATGTTGAGTGCTTCGCTCAAGGTGCCCAAAACGGCCTTCAGCATTCCCCCGCAGCTTTGGCCGTATGAATGGCGATGGGAAAACTATCAGCAGGTTCTGTTTCACCCCACGGTACCGATTCCGCGGTTCTTCCTCAACAGCCTGAACATCGCCGTCCTGGTGACGCTGGGCCAGCTCATTACCTGTACCGCAGCCGCCTATGCGTTTGCCCGCTTGCGGTTTCGTGGCCGCGAGGTGCTGTTTGTGGTTCTGTTGACGGCACTCATGGTGCCTGCGCAGGTCACCATTGTGCCGCTGTACATCGAAATGCGATTCTTCAAGCTGATCGACACGCATGCCGCCCTAATTCTCCCGGCCTTGACCAACATCTTCGGCGTCTTTCTGTTGCGGCAGTATCTGTTGACAATCCCGGACGAACTGGAGGATGCCGCGCGCATGGACGGGGCCGGACCTGTGCGGATCCTGCTTCAAATCATGTTGCCGTTGATTGGCCCGGCCCTGACTACGTTGGCGATCGTGGTGTTCACGGGTACCTGGAACGCTTTCTTCTTCCCGTTGATCTTCCTCAACGACTGGCAGAAGTTCACCTGGCCCCTGGGTGTGACCATGTTGCGCGGTCAGTACTCCCAGAACAGCGTGACGGTGATCATGGCCGGGATTACCTTGGGCGTGGCACCGGTCCTCTTGGCCTTTCTGGTCCTGCAAAGGCGCATGATCGAAAGTATCGGCTTCACTGGCGGCATCAAATAGGCACCGTTCCGCATGCCGAAGGTTTCTCCTGATCGGATGGAATTGACGGTTCGTTTCTGCGACATCCGTCTCATTCCCATCCTGGGCCGAGGGGGATCCCCTTGGTGGTGGGAGGCAGGAAGCCGCTGGAGGAAGATCCGGAACCGGTTGTCAATGGCGGTTTGAGTCGGATCGCAATTCCCGTGTCAATACGCTTGGAGGATGTTCGCATCGATGAACGAACATATGTCCGATTCACCGCCGAACTGATCTGGTCCGAAGCATTGCGCTTGGCCGCCCAGGCCCTGCTCCTGATCACATTCGCACTGCCGACGTGGTGGGTCATGATGAATTCAGGACACGTGCCGGTCGCAGCGTTGTTGGCTTGGCTGCTCCCGGTCCCCCTTTGGATGGCTTTCAGCTATCCGGTGGGGCGCGCGGCAACAGGCCGATCGACTCCTTGGCTGGATGTTCTGCGCACATTCTTCACCCGATATCCGCAAGCCCTGTTTACGAGTCTCCCGTTGTTTCTGGCCCTCAACCTCTGGGTGGCTGCCGCGAACCTGCAAGGATCGAACCCGCCTTGGTTCGTGACTGCCGGGGTGGTCGCCAACCTGGGCGTGACTTTGGTCCTGGCGGTTGTGACGTTGCATGCATTGACCATGCAGGTCCTCTTTGACCTGCCTGTGCGACGCTCATTGCAATACGGTCTGGCCCTGACCCTGCGCTGGCCAACCGTTTCGTTTGGTCTCCTGGCCCTGACGTGGCTCTTGACCCTGGGGGCGCGCCTAGCCGGGGGCGCAACCTGGCTGTTGATACCGGCCTTGTTGCAGCCGTTTGTGGTCACGGCCACCTTGTTGCTGTGCTTGCGGGGACAGCGTCTGGAGACGGGGGCCGGCGGGGTGTCAGAGGATCATTCCCAATGACCGGACTCATTATTCCCAACGGGTTTCCCGTTGCAAGTGGACAACCAGGGCAAACGCAAAGTTGCGATCAGGGCAGGATCGGAGTCGGAGCCACGGCTGGCGTCCGATCCGGTCTCGCAGCAGTCCGATGGACACATCCAGACGGTAATTCTGTCAGACTATGCGCACCATGTTCAGAGTGGCCTGTCACAGGATGTCTATACTCATTACAACAGTTCCCTACGTTTGCCGTATGTGAGGATGTGCTATGATTGTCGCAATCAAATCATGTCTTGTTTCAGTGGTGTATCCATGACTTCTCGCGCTGGGACTGTTTCCATTACCTATAAATCCTCGCCTGATCGACGCACTGTTGTGATCAACGGTGCCGTTGGGGGCATATTAAGTGGGCCTGAGGTAGTCGTTGATCTGTATGTGGAACGTGGTTCACTACCGGATGTCACCCAGGAATTTGATGCTCAAGGCAAACCGATACCTGGGACCGAATTGCCTATCGATCGCTATAGCAAGATCCGAGAAATTCAGACAACTGTGGTCTTGAACCCGGAGATGGCTATAGGACTTGGTCAATATCTAATAAGACTGGGTGAACAAGCCCAGTCGCAGTATGGAATGCGAAATTTGTAAGGCATCTTTCCCACTTTGAGATCTATACAAAAGAGATGGTTATGCACGCTGATCCTGTTGTTGTCTGGACCGAATTGCCATCGTTGACTGCGACCGTGGAAGCCGTGGATCCTGCAGGTATGTGGGGACAACCACGGATGGATCTTGAACCAATACTGGATGCATGGTTTGTCTCTCCTGTCGGTGAGCACCATGAAGCTCTCTTGATCCTGGACACAGACCGTTTCGTCTCTCCTGATGATCACGCCAAGTGGATGGATGCCGTTTCATACCCGGGACCGGTGAAACCGAGCAGCATATCCAATGGCATCTGGCTCCAGTACTCCGCGGTTTCGTCAGGTAGCTCACCCACCTGCGTTGTGGCCGGCGAACCTTTCCAACTGGACGTTGGACAGGATGATGCCGACGGCTACGTCCTGCATCATCGACACTGGTCCCTTTGTGGCTTTGGGGATACTCTGGAAGATGCCGTGCAGGACTTGTGGGCAATGGCTCAGGCCGTTGCCCCGGACTATCTGCAGCTCGATCCGTCCGAGCTGACCGACAACGCCCAAGGCCTCCGCGCGTTTCTGCAGCGCGTGCTCTGAATGGCTGTTCGCAAGACCCGGGATATCCGGCAGGCCCTGTTGAGCAAGGGCTTCAGGCTGCGCGAGGGCGGTAGCCACGAGAAGTATTTCCTGCAGGACCGAAATGGCAAAGTTACCTCCATCTTCACTTTGCTTTCCCGCGGCTCCAGACGTGAATACGATGACCAGTTGCTCGGGCGCATGGCCCGGCAACTGAAACTCTCCAAGGATCATCTGATAAAACTGATTGACTGTCCTCTGCAACACGCGGAGTATCTGGAGCTGCTGCAACAGCAGGATCTGTCTTGAGTTTATGTTCGCTCCTGCGCTCCTGTTTCTGTTTCGTTGATTTTGGTTCGAGTCCGGAAGGACGATTTGCAATCTACCTTCGGTGTTCGCCACCATTCCACCCGTTGTGAGGGGTTTGGCCCCCTGGCGTCTCAACCGATGCATTGTCTTCGATGACGCGGACGTTCGGGTTTCCTGTTCCAGAGAAGCAGCCATGGATCGTTTCCTCTACACCGGTGAACGCACCCGCCACATCAGCTTTCCCCTGGGAGGAATTGGGGCCGGCGGGATCGGGCTGGCTGGAAATGGCCACCTGATCGACTGGGAGATTTTCAACAAGCCCAACAAGGGCAGTGTCAACGGCTTTTCCCACTTCGCGATCAGGGCGGAGGAAGCCGGAGCCACGGTGGATGCCCGCATATTGCAAGGCGACTTGACCCCACCCTTCATGGGTGACATAAGCCAAGGCATGTTTCAGGGGTTCGGGTTCGGACCGCGACGGGAATACATGAGCGGCCTGCCGCACTTCCGCGATGTAGAATTCAGGGGCGAGTTCCCCTTGGCCACGTTGCGGTTCGTCGACGAGACCTTCCCCGGCGATGTTTGTTTGCGGGCGTTTTCGCCCTTGATTCCCCTTGAAGAAGACGATTGCAGCCTGCCGGCCGCCTTCTTCGAGTTCGAGATAAGTGCTCCGGAGGACCGTCGGCTGACTTACACGCTGGTTGGAGTCTTGGCCAACCCGCAACCGGCTGTGAACCTGAACCGGATGGATGAATCGATGGCCGACGAGGGCTTGCATTTGATGCATCTTTCCAGTACCGAGCCCGGTTCGGACTCCCCTGCGCACGGCGACCTTACCTTGGGTGCCGACGCCGGGCACGATCCCGGTCAGTCGGTCAGCTGGCAGGAATACTGGTTTCGCGGGGCATGGTTCGACAACCTGGAAGTGTATTGGCAGGACTTGACCCGCCCGGGACCGTTCGCGAACCGCCGCTATGAAGGGGCGGCGGCCGGTGCCGGCAATGAAGCACTGCTGGCTGTCCATGTTCCCGTCAATCCCGGCGAAACGCGCCGGGTGCGGTTTGTAATCGCCTGGCACTTCCCCAACTGCGTGAACGACTGGAGCGAGGATGCCGTGCGCGAGGCCGCGGCGGCGGGGATGCCCAACCAATGGCGGAACTGGTATGCCACCCGTTGGGCCGATTCACGTGCCAGTGCATCGTTTGCGTTGCGGGAGTGGGACCGGTTGCATGACGGTACGGCTCTGTTCCACAACACTTTGTTTGCATCCGACCTGCCACCGGTTGCCCTGGAGGCCGTGTCGGCCAATCTGTCCACCTTGAAGACACCGGTTGTGAAGCGGTTGGAGGACGGGACCCTGTATGGCTGGGAAGGGGCGCATGTCGACTCCGGGTGCTGTGAAGGCAGCTGCACGCACGTCTGGAACTACCAGCAGACCGTGCCGTTCCTGTTTCCGCGGCTGGAGCGTTCGATGCGCGCGGCCGACTACAAGTACAACCTGCTGCCGAACGGCGCCATGCCGTTCCGCCTGCAACTGCCCCTGGGGACCCCACGGCACTTGACGGGCATGCAACGGCCCTGCTGCGACGGTCAGTTCGGTGGTGTGATGAAGATCTACCGGGACTGGAAGATCTGCGGGGACACGGACTGGCTGCGCGAGCTGTGGCCAGGCGTGCGTCGGTCCATCGAGTACGCCTGGCATCCGGAGAATCCCGATCGCTGGGATCCGGACAGGACCGGTGTGCTGCAGGGTCGCCAGCACCACACTCTGGATGTGGAGTTGTTCGGTCCCAACGCCTGGATGACCGGTTTCTACCTGGGTGCCTTGAAGGCGGGGGCCGAGATGGCGGAGACCCTTGGCGAGCAACAGTGCGCCCGGGAGTTCCGGACGATCTTCGAGCGGGGTCGGGCCTGGGTCGACGCGAACCTGTTTGACGGCGAGTACTATCACCAACGCATCGACCTGACGGATCGATCGGTTCTGGAGCCGTTCGTCGAATCCGTGTACACATCCGACAGTGTCTCCGTGCTCGAGTCCTATTGGACTGAGGAGTACGGGGAAATCAAGTACCAGATCGGCGAGGGGTGCGAAATCGATCAGGTACTGGCCCAGTGGCATGCGAACCTGTACGGTTTGGGGGATTTGCTGGACCCGGAGAAGGTTCAGTCGGCCCTGGCCCACCTGTTCACATACAACTTCAAGCGGAACAGCCGCGAGGACTACAACCCCTGTCGTGTCTACACGCTCAACGACGAAGCCGGCCTGCAGATTGCGACCTGGCCCGAAGGGCGTCGCCAGCCGGTGATTCCGCTGCCCTATTCCCAGGAGACCCAGAACGGTTATGAATATGCGGCTGCCCTGCACATGATTGGCACCGGTCTGGTGGCCGAAGGGGTTGAAGTCGTAGCCGCGATCAGGGATCGCTACGACGGGGCCAAGCGCAATCCGTGGAACGAGATCGAGTGCGGCAGCAACTATGCGCGGTCCATGGCGGCCTTTGCCTTGCTGAACACGTTCGCCGGATTCGAGTTCGACATGCGAGTTGGCATGGTGGGTTTCAACCCCGTGCAAGGGTTTGACCCCGGTTTCCGTTGTCTTTGGGCACTGGATCCGGCTTGGGGGCAGGTTGTCATGGAGCCGGGGACATTCCGCCTCGAGGTCGCGCAAGGTTCGCTACCGGTGCGGAATGTGAGACTGCCGGGATTGGCGAATGCAGAGGTGCGGGAAATGCGGTTGGGCGACGAACCAGTGGCCTGGCAGTCGCATGCGAACGGGGAAATCCGATTGGCGAGGGAAATCGTGGTGATGGCCGACGCTCCGCTTCAGTGCCTTTGGACGCACCCGACCTGAAGAGATGGTTCACGTGTCTGCGGCCGTCTGCCACACGACACAGTCCGCCGCGGAGACCGAAAGCCCGTGTCCGTTGAACCGGTTTGCCGCGCCGCACCCATTGCCAACCCTTTGCGCGCCGCCAAACCGAATCCCCGGTGCATTGCAACACTCCCGATGATCTCATGACGACATGTCTTGGAACCCATAGGCTATAAAATAGTATGGTCGAAACGACCGGTTGGAGAAACGAATGCGTGAGATCGGATCTACGGAAGCCAAGACGCGGCTGCCCGAACTGCTTCGGGCGGTGGAATATGGAGAGACTGTTGCCATCACTCGGCATGGCAAACGAGTTGCGCATCTGGTGCCAGCCCGCGCAGAGGATCGCGCCAGTCGTGAAAGGGCGGTGGAACAGTTCCGGCAGCGCCGTGCCAGCTGGAAGCCCGTGGATTTCTCCACCGAAGAAATCCTAGCCTGGCGCCATGAGGGACATCGCCTATGAGCGGGTTGGTGATCGATGCATCGATTGTGGTGGCGTGGCTCTTCGACGACGAGGACGAGCCGCGGGCGGACAAGGCGCTAGTCCAACTCGTGGAGGAGGGGGCACTGGCACCGCAGCTTTGGCACTTGGAGACGCGCAACGCCTTGCTCATGGCTGAGCGGCGTGGGCGCCTTTCCATGAGCGGAATTAAGGAGCGGCTTGACGCCCTAAAGGGTTTGCCTATCCGAGTGGATGCAGATCCCGATCTTGAGTTCGCCTTCGACTTGGCAAGAACTCACAAGTTGACCATCTACGATGCCCTCTACTTGGAGCTGGCCAAGAGGGAGAGTGCGGAGCTCGCGACACTGGATGGGGCGCTTGGCAGGGCTGCCCTCGTCGAAGGAGTGCCGCTGTTTGACTAGTGTTGTGTCCCGGAAATAGCCGTGCATAATCTCTGATTTTTTGGAGGGTGGAGTCGGCGGTCGCGGTCCACAGGAAGGGCCGGACACCGGGGTTGTAGAGGTTGTCCGTCATGTTAAAAGCCCAAGCCCTGATTCATGAAGGGCGCGAGCCATCCGCAGCTGCGACCACACGGAATGCGCCGCAGCACTGGAGCCTAGTTCCGTCGGCCCTGCCGGGAGCGCAGACCGCCGTGCCCTATCCGGCCCGTGCGTGGCGCACACAGGCGCGCCTGCAGGTGCTGCGGACATGGCGGGAACACCTGCAACGGCTTTCGCACCACGACCCCGAATTCCACTACGACCCCCGCCACGAATACGAGGTGGATTGGACCACGGATGCAGACTACCGGGAGGACGACGTTCACCTCTGCCAATATGGAGACGAAGGGGTGCTCGTCAGGTCCCATGGCAGCTTCCACAGCCGGCTTGTCCACCTGATGGTGCGTACGTTCTGTTTGGCGCTGGGGCACAGGGTGTGCTTTGCACCGGACCTGCACTGTCCGGATGGGGTGAGTGAAGCGTTGGAGCAACCAACCGCAAGCGGGGAACCGCGCACGCGGAGAACCCTCGACGTGGCGGTGATGCCGGAGCCTGGAGCCTCCGCGAAGCGCGGGAGCGCACCATTGCGGAACGCATCATTCGCCTGGACAGGGGAGACCCCGCCCCCGAACTCGTAATCGAAGTCCTATCCCGCACCAATGACAGCAAGGACTTCCACGACAACCTGGAACTGT
>JAPPAJ010000011.1 GCA_026705565.1 Caldilineaceae bacterium
CCCTTCATCCAGAGTGCGAATAGTGGGACTGGTCACAACGAAACCTCTAAATATCAATTGCGCGTGAGTATTGCATGATTACGCAGCAATTACTATGGCTGTCCGGTTTGAATACTGAACGGCCTGGGGCATTCAAACCCGTGGTGCCGGGCACGGGGGGCGTCCCCCGTGCCTCGATTCTCAAGGCCCTTCGGGGAGCCGGTTTGACGACTGGATCAGCGTGGAGGAAGCCAGCGGGAACGGTCTGGATGGCTTGGCTGCCGGCTTTTGGGCATGCCGATGCAGTGTGGCAGTCCGTCGTCCAAGACATGGTTCAGCGCATTGCGCTGTTGCCTTATTATTCAGCATTACTGTTACGGGCCAACACCTTTGGTGGCCGGTAACGGCCCACATACCATCCAGATCCAGGAGGACACGAGTGATGAACACCAACAGGTTGACCAGACGATCGTTTCTGAATTTGGCCGGGACGATGAGTGCGGCCAGCCTGTTGGCCGCCTGTGCCGTCCCTACCGCGGCACCGGGTGTCTCCGAAGATGCGATGGCGGAACCCATCGTGATTGGATGGGCCCGTCACGGCAATGAGGTTTCGCAGGCCACTGAGGATACGCTGGCCGGACTGTTCCAGGAAGCCAATCCAGGGGTGGAGATTGATGCCCTTGCCTTGCCTTGGAGCGACTACAACACCAAGATTCCAATCGACATCGCGGGCGGCACGGCGCCGGACACGTTCACCGCACATCCGGCCCTGATGATCAACTCCCACGCCGCCGGCGGCGCCGCCAACTTGACCGAGCGCATCAACGCCGCCGAGCCGGGCATCAACTACGCCGACATCCTCTATCCCGGCGACGCCGAGTTCGACGGTGACATTTTCGGCTTGCCGCAGAAGTCCTGCACCCATCAGATCCGCTACAACAAGGATCTATTCGCTGAAGCGGGCCTCCCAACTCCCGGAGAACTGTATTGGTCGGGGGGCGCCGATGCCTGGAACTTCAACTCATTCGTTGAAATTGGTCAGCAGCTGACCAAGGACCTTGACGGGGACGGCGCTCCGGACCAGTACGCCTACGCCGGCATAGGCGGCACCGGCAATGTTGCCATGCTGCGAGCCGCAGGTGGCGACATCTTTGACGAGGCCGTAACACAGTGCCTGGTCAATTCCCCCGAATCCGTCTCCGGCCTGGAGTACATGCTGAGCCTGGTAGAGAAGGAAATCATCCCCTCCCCCGAGTTGATGGTCAACGAGCTGGGCATCAACTTCGACACCGGGCGCATGGCCATGGCCGGCGGCACCACCTGCGACAGCGTCCAGGCCCTGCATCCGGACAAGCGACTTCCGTTCGCCTGGGATTTCGTCGTTCTGCCGGCGGGCCCTGGGGGCTTCCGTTGCTGGGGAGACACGGACCAGTCCGTGGTCTCCACGTCCAGCCCGAACCCTGATCAGGCGTTCGACTGGATCGTCTTCCGCGCAAGCCTTGATGCCTGGGAACAGGCATACGACGGCGGTATGAAGCTGGCCTTCACGGATGGCCCCACCCGCTGGTCCACGTTTGATTCGCGCGCGTTCACGGAACCCTTGGGCGAACTCGACATTCCCATGATCAAGGAAGGCTACCGGCACACGAATCCGGATCCGTTTGTGCCGCGGTCCAAGGATCCCTATCGGGTGCTGTTCTCAATTTACGCCACCGAGGTCAACAACATGTTGCGCGGCACCAAGACTCCGCAGGAGGCGGCCGACGATGCCTGCGCCCTGATCGACTCGGAAATCCTGGCCTAGAACGATTGGTTCGCCTTTCTGACTAGCACAGGTAAACCCACCCCCGCAGTCCGGACCCGGCTCCGAGCCGGGTCCGGGTGGCGACCTCCATCCGAATCTTGAACGGCACAGTCCGAGGGAAGCTCTACTGGCGCAGAACGCTGGAGGGCTACCTTTTCATCTCCCCCTGGCTCATCGGCTTCGCGGTCTTCACGGCCGGCGCGTTGCTGGGATCCTTTGGCATCAGCCTGACAGAATGGAGCATCATCGGCGACCGCTATTGGGTGGGTGCAGGCAACTATGTGAAGCTGGTGCAGGACCAGTTTTTCTGGAAATCCCTGAAGGTCACCTTCCTCTATCTGTTGAACGTGCCGATGAACCTTGTCCTGGGGCTTCTGTTGGCACTGTTGCTGAACCAGAAGATCCTGGGGCTGGGCGTGTTCCGCACGGTCTTCTTTCTTCCCTCCGTCACGGCCGGGGTGGCCGTGTCCCTGCTTTGGCTGTGGATATTCAATCCCCGCTTTGGAGTCATCAACGTTCTGTTGGCGAAGATCGGCATCCAGGGACCGATGTGGCTGGGCAGCGAAACCTGGGCCATGCCCGCCCTGATCATCATGAGTGTTTGGGGTGTGGGCGGCAGCATGCTCATTTACCTGGCGGCCTTGCAGGGCATTCCCACCGCCCTCTACGAGGCGGCCACCATCGACGGGGCCAGCCATCTGCGCAAGTTCGTATACATCACGATCCCGATGATCAGCCCTGTTCTGCTGCTGAACCTGATCATAGGCGTGATCGGCTCCTTCCAGGTCTTCACACAGGCCTTCATCATGACCAGTGGGGGGCCCAACTACGCCACGCTCTTCTACGTGCTTTACCTGTACCAGCACGCCTTCCAGTGGTACAACATGGGCTATGCCTCGGCTCTGGCCTGGATCCTCTTTATTGTGATCCTTGTCTGCACTTTCCTGATCCTAAAAATGTCGCGGGATTGGGTCTACTATGAGGACTGAACCGACTCGCAATCGGACGCGCACCGGAGTACCGGAAGCATGACTGTCCAAGGGGCAACCGCCCACCACGCAGTACCGGAACGCAACTGGGGACCCATTCTGCACAAGGTGTTCGTGTACACCTGCCTGGTGGTGGGCACTGTGGTGATAATGATCCCGTTCTTCTGGATGATCACCACATCCCTGAAGAAATCCGGTACCGAGTTCACCTTCCCCATCGAGTGGCTGCCGAACCCGCCGCGCTGGAAGAACTACGTGGATGGCTGGACCGTCCTGCCGTTCAACCGGTGGGCCGTGAACTCGGTGCGCATTTCGGCCTTGGCCATCGCCGGATCGGTCATCTCCAGCGCCATTGTCGGATTTGGGTTCGGCCGCATCCGCTTCCCTGGCCGCGACGCCCTGTTCCTGCTGGTGTTGGCCACCATGATGTTGCCGTTCCCCTCGGTCATCGTCCCGCTGTTCCTGTTGTTCAAGCGCATTGGCTGGATCGACACGATCCTGCCCCTCACGGTACCCACGTTCTTTGGCGCCAACGCATTCTTCATATTTCTGCTCAGACAGTTCTTCCGGACCTTGCCGCTCGACTTGGACGATGCGGCCCGGGTTGACGGGTGCAACACGTTCCATGTGTTCCTGCGCATTTGCCTGCCCCTGATCCGGCCGGCGCTCGGAATCATCTTCGTGTTCTCCTTCATGCACAACTGGAACGACTTCCTGGGACCACTGATCTTCCTGTCCCACACGACCAAGTACACGTTGGCGCTGGGATTGCGCTATTTCCAGAGCCAGTACCGGGTGGAGTGGGCCTTGATGATGGCTGTCTCCCTGATTATCCTGACTCCCAACATCGTGCTGTTCTTCCTCGCCCAGAAGTACTATATCCAGGGCATTGTCGTGAGCGGGGTCAAGGGCTGAGCGATCCAGGTGGAGCCCCGTGTTCAACGGACGGCGGTGCGTCGACCACCGGCACAAACCATCTCCACACATTTCCTGCCAAGCAACGGCTGGTCCCACGCGCTGTACCAACGGTTGATAGCCAGCATCCAGGCAGTTGTAAACCGCTAAGCTCGACTTTGTACAAAGTCGAGCTTAGTCCAATCCTCAATTCTTGATGACAATGTTGCCTGCGGCGTGATGTCCCAGCATGTGGGCGACTGCCTTTGGGGCTTCTTTGAGCGGGTAGACTGTGTCGATGATCGGCTTGACGTCGCCGGACTCGTGGAGCTTGGCGAGGTCGTTCAGGTTCTCGTGAGTCACTTCAAGATTGACAAACTTAACTTCGATTGAACCCCGTCCCATCAGCGTTGCACGCGCAACCTTGAACAGGCTCGCGAACATGCCGCCAGTGGTACCGATGCTGTTCGGAATGAGCATGCCGCCGGGAGCCAGTGCGCTGGACAACTTCGGCGGCCAGTAGTTCATCACGTTGTCGAGGATTACGTCATAGCGCTTGCCGGACTGCGTGAAGTCCTCCTCTGTGTAGTCGATAACGTGATCGGCGCCGAGGGATTTGACCAGCTCGAGATTCCTCGTGCTGCAGACGCCCGTGACCTCCGCGCCAAGCGTCTTGGCGATCTGCACGGCAAAGGTGCCGACGCCTCCTGACGCGCCGTTGATCAGAAGCCGCGTGTGCGGTCCTGCGTTGGCAACATCGCGGATGGCGATGAGCGCGGTGAGGCCGGACATGACGGACGCGGACGCGTCCTCGAAGGTTAGTCCAGTCGGCTTCCTGATGAGCTTCGCCGCCGGAGCGACGGCATAATCCGCGAAGGTCCCGGAGGTGCCAAGGTCGTCGGCCCATGACGACCCGAAGACCTCGTCGCCTTGCTTGAGGTCGGTTACGCCCTGGCCGACCGCCTCCACGACGCCGGCGAGGTCTGACCCGCGCACAGCGGTCCTGGGGCCTCGGAGCCCGAACTTCAGCCTGAGGATGTAGGGTGTCCCGGTGACCGTGAGCCAGTCGGGAGTGTTCACGCTGGAGGCCCGCATCCGGACCAGGACTTCGTCATCGCCTACGGACGGCCTGTCGATTTCACCCAGCCTCAGCACCTGCTCCGGCGTGCCGTATCCGCTCTGAACGATCGCCTTCATTGCGCCTTCCAAGCTTGAATTATCCATGCTGGCAAGTTAGCCGCAATGAAGTGCGCCGTTACATCGAAAATCTCTCTATACGGAGTCTTCATGCCTTGCTGATTTCGTTAGCTGGACTTTGTACAAAGTCCGTGCGGGCGGTGAGGGACGTGGCGGACGCCGGCCAGGATGTCGGAGAACGTGGAGACGGTCTTGGCATGCCCGGCGGCCCGGCGGAGACGCACTCGGTGCAGGCAATGCCCCGCCAAGATGAGTCAACCGAGAGGCCGATCAGGACCGGGGTGGTGCGGGCGATGGCAGCCGCCGACCACTGGTGCCGGGTCTCCACGCCCAGATGGGTGCGGATCTCCTGACAGGCAACCTCCACCTGCCAGCGCTGCTGCAGGTACGTGGCGAGCATGGCGGCCGGTTTCCAGTCGGGGTTGGTGCAGAGCAGGGCCTGAGGGTCCCGGCGTCCGGTCAGGTCGCGCAGAAGCAGCCAGCGCAGGTGGACGGTGGGCTCGCCCGGATGGTACCAGAGGGCCGTGTCGATGGCGGCCTGGATGCGCCTTTCGGTGCCGTTGGTCCCGTGTGGGAACCATGGGCCCGACCCTGGCCTGTAGGGTCAGCCCAAGGGCGGAATCGTTGTCGGTCACGACGACAACTCGCCCCGCGCTGCTCTCGGTCGCCTGGCAAGCGAAGGATTCCCAAGTCCGTTCCTGGCTCGAACCAGCACCAACGGCCATGAAGCATTGCTGGACGCGGCGAGTGCCTTTGGGGCGGACCTTGGTTTGTGCCATACTGATCCAATTCCCGCCGTATCCTTGGTGGTTCAGGGATTGGACATTGGCCTTTCCGAGTGCCTGAACCCAGCCTTCGAACGGCGTCTGTCCGAAGGTTAGGCTGCCGGTTGGCGGGAGTGCACGCGGGGTAGGTCGCGACCGCGTCGAGTTTGATTCGGCAGCCGCGGCCATGCGGGCCTCGACCACCGGACCCGCACCAGTTTCTCCTCCCACAAGGAACTTTCCATGCCACAGGACATCAGTTTTGATCTCACCGGCCAGGTCATGATCGTGACCGGAGCCGGCAAAGGCATTGGCAAGGCCATTGCCGAGACGGCGGCGCGCTTCGGTGCCGACGTGGCTCTTGGGAGCCGCACCGTAGCCGAGTGCGAGGCCACCGCCGAGGTCTGTCGCGGCCTGGGCCGCAAGGCCTACGCCGCCCACCTTGACGTGGCCTCCCTGGACAGCATCAACGAGTTTACGGCGGGCACCGTCGAGCATTTCGGACGGATCGACTCGCTTGTCAACAACGCGGGCTACAACGTTCCCAAGCCGGCCCTGGAGTATTCCGAGGCAGAGTTCGATCAGATTTCCGACATCAACTTCAAGGGCGCCTACTTCATGTCTGCCGCCGTGGCGGCCCATCTAATCGAGGCCGGCCGGCCCGGCAGCGTCATCACCATCAGTTCCCAGGTCGGTGTTGTGGGCGGACCCCTGCGCTCCATCTACGCCGCGGCCAAGGGTGCGGTTGGTCAGTTCACGCGGTCCCTGGCCCTGGAGTGGGCCACGAACGACATCACTGTCAATGCCGTGGCTCCCACGTTCACCCGGACACCGTTGCTGGAGGCCTCCATGGCCAAGAGCCCGGAGTTTGCCAAGAACCTGGAACGGGTTCCCATGGGACGCATCGCGGAGCCGGAGGAAATTGCCGGTGCCGTGGTGTTCCTGGCCTCGTCGGCGGCGCGCATGGTGACCGGCCAGGTGCTGTGCGTGGACGGCGGCTACACCGCGATCTGACATCTCCCGGTCCCAATCTTATGGGGACCACCCAACAGGACACTCAATATGGCGGACAAGCTGCGTGCGGCGGTCATCGGTGCCGGGGGCATTGCGTCCCAGCACATCGGCGGCTACCTTGACTGTGGACGCTACGAAGTGGTGGCGCTGGCGGACTTGGAGCCGGATGCCATGCAGGAAAAGAACGACGCCTTTGGCATCACCCCGGCCCACTACCGGGATGGCCGCCAAATGATGGCGGAGGTGCAGCCGGACGTGGTGTCGATCTGCACCTGGCATGCCGGCCACTCCGAATGGACCATTGCGGCCGCAGTCCACAAACCCAAGGCGATTCTGTGCGAAAAGCCCATGGCCGATACGGTGGGCCATGCGGAACAGATGCTGATTGCCTGCGAGCGCAACGGCGTGAAGCTGGCCATCGGCCACCAGCGCCGTTTCCTCCCCGCCTACACCCTGGCCCGGGAGTTCATTGCCGAGGGCCGCATCGGACAGGTTCAGCTGGTGCAGAGCTTTGGCGGCGACGGCCTGCCGAACTTCGCCTCCCATCAAACGGACATGTACCGCTATCTGCTCAACGACGACGAGTGCGAGTGGGTCATGGGCAACGTGGAGCGCAAGACGGACCAGTACGAGCGCAACACGCGCATTGAGGACCGGGCGGTCGGCACGTTCGGTTTTAAGGGTGGTGCCCAGGCCCTGATCCTGAGCGACGTGCTGCCGTTCTTCTTCCAGGGCGCGCGCATCTATGGCACGGACGGCATGATTCACCTCACGACCAGCGACCTGAAGCTGCTCAACCATGAAACCAAGGGTGTCTGGGAGGAGCACATGCCGGAAGGCAGGTTCCATTCCGTAAGGGAACTGGGCCCGCGCTTCGAGTGGCTGGAGGGCGGCGCGGCACAGGCCGACGGCGTCGCCGACTGGGTGGAGGGTGCCGAACCCTACCGCAGCACCGGCGTGGACGGTTACAAGGCCCTGCAGATGGTGCATGCGGTCTACGAGGCGGCGCGCCTGCACGAGCGGGTGGCACTACCACTCCAGACGCGGGTCAACCCGCTGGACCTGATGGTGGAGTCCGGCCATCTCATGCCGGAACGGCCCGGTCGCTACGACATTCGGGTTGGCCGCCTGCGCGGCGAGAAGATGATCGCGGACAACGAGGGAGAGGAAGGCTGAGATGGACAGGATGCGAGTAGCACAGGTTGGTACCCGGCACGGGCATGCGGCAGGCAAGCTGCGCGCCATGCTGGACAGTTCCGAGGTGGACGTGGTTGGCGTCTACGAGCCGGACAAAGAGCAACGCGCCAAAGTGGCCTCGGCAGCTCCCTGGAATGGGATTGAGTGGTTTGAATCAATGGAAGGAATCCTCGCCGACGACAGCATCGTGCTGGTCGCCTCGGAAGGAGCCAACATCGAAAGCCTGGACCAAACCGAGGCCTTGGTTGATGCCGGCAAGCACGTCTGGTACGACAAGCCGGCGGGCCAGAACTGGAAGCAGTGGCAGCGCGTGGTGGAAACGGCGCGCGGCCAGGGCACGCAACTGCAGATGGGGTACATGTTCCGCTACCACGAAGGCTTCTGCCAGGTCGCGGACTGGATCCACAGCGGTTTCCTGGGGGACGTGTACGGCCTGCGGGCACACATGTCCACCAACGTGGGCGAGGAGCAGCGCCGCCGGGTCGGGGTGCATCCGGGCGGCATGTTCTACGACCTGGCCAGCCACATGCTCGACCAGGTGGTCTGGATGCTGGGACGACCGATTGAAACGACCAGCTTTTTCCGCAACCATACCGGCATCGTACCGGAGTTCATGGACAACACCGTGGGTGTCTTCGAGTTTGAGAAGGCCTTGGCGGTCATTGACATAGCGGCCATGGAGGTGCGCCCGCCCGCCCGTCGGTTCGAGGTGTACGGTACGCAAGGCAGCGCCACCATTACGGAACCCTTCGAACCCGCCACCAACATTCGTCTGTGCCTGGCCGCCGCGGCCGGGGGCTACGCGGAAGGCGAGCAGAACGTGCCGGTCAATCCGCAGAGCCGCCAGTCCCTCTATGAACTGGAACTGGCTTCCCTATTGGGGGCTATCCGCGGTGATCATCCGCCCGATCGATCCCTGGATCATGAGTTGCTCGTGCAGGAAACACTGATACGGATCTGCGGCAACCTGTAGGTCTCAAGGAAAGCCGGTTCACGGGAGAGGATGCGATGTCCACCAGCCTGCGTCTCGCCATTGTCGGTTGCGGCGGCATGGGCCACCGGCATCTCATGGGGCTGGTGGAACTGCAGCAGCAGGGCCTGCTGACACTGGATTTGGTTGCGGCCTGCGATCCGGTGGCGGAAAACGCGGAGTCGCTGGCCCGATTGGCCCAACAGGAGTTGGGTGCCGAACCGGTTCCCGTGCCCGATCTGGCCTCGCTGGCCGCCCACGGTGTCCAAGCCATCGACATCACGTCGCCGCCGGCGCTGCATCACCACCTTATCGCGGAAGCGGCGGACATGGGCATCCATGTGATGACCGAGAAGCCCGTAGGCCTGACCGTGGCTTCGTCGCTTGCGATTTGCGAGACCGCCCGCAGCCATCCGGATATTGTGATCAGCGTGGCCGAGAACTACCGCCGGGATCCGATCAACCGGCTGGCGCGCGCCCTGCTGGATGCCGGTGCCATTGGGGCTCCAAGGCTGCTGCAGATGAACTCGGTCAGCGGCCAAAACACCATGCTGATTACCCTGTGGCGGCACATGCGCCGGCTGGGCGGCATTCTCGTTGACATGGGGGTGCACTACGGGGACATGCTGGAGTACCTGTTGGGGCCCGTGGTCTCCATGTACGGCCAGGTCCGTCTGCACGAAAAGGAGCGGGTGAACCTGGGGAAGTCCGAAGGTATTCTGGGCAATCCCGGCGGCTTCTATGCCAAGTGGCAGGCCGACATGCCGGAGCGCTTTGAACCGGACGCCGAGGATGCCTTGTACGGCCTGTTGAACTTCGAGAGCGGTGCGGTGGCCCAGTACACCGAAGACCATGCCGGCTGGGGTCAGCCGCTCTGGGAGCGCACCATCTTCGGCTCCGAAGGTTCGATGGACCTGACGGAGGACCGGCACGGCCAGCCCTTGACGGTGCACCGTACGGACGGACACGGTGCGGCCGGTGCGGCGGTGCTGGACCTGGTGCCCGACTTCCGGCTCGACCCCCTGACTGCTCAGTTGTTCGGCGGCAACCGATTGTGGACCTACGAGATGGACTTCACGTTCGTCGACCGCAAGCTGCTGGCCTTGGAGTATGCGGAACTGGCCCACGCCGTGGAAACCGGTCAGCCGGTGGAGGTCGATTCCATGCAGGGCACGCGGGCCTTGGCCGTGATCTACGGCCTGCTTGAGTCCGCGGTGGAGGGCAGGTTGGTCACCATGGACGAGGTGCTGTCCGGCAAGGTGTCGGAATACCAGCGGGAGATCAACGCGTCCCTCTGACCAAGGCGCCCGACCGGGACCGCGGCCGGTCTCAGGCGGTCCGCTGGACCGCAACGACCGTGGCGTTGTCGTCTGCCCGGGTCTCCAGGACGCGTTCGATCAGGGTGTCGGCAACGGACTGCGGATCGCCGTCCGCATCGGCAATGACACGCGCCAGCACATCCGGAAACCGGATTTCCGGGGTGTCGTCGTTGTCAAACAGTCCCCAGAAGCCGCCGCGGGGTCTCCAGGCACCCCAAACGCCATCCGAGACCAGGACCACCAGATCACCGATGGCCAACGTCAGCCAGGGCAGGGCATGGGGCTTGCCCAAGGGTTTCTGTTCGCCTTCCGGCGAGGGCCGGTTGGCCAGAGTGTCCACATAGTCGGCAGGCAACGTCTCCGTTCTGGTGTCGCCCAGCACCCGTTCCAGGCCACCGCCCTCAGTGTGGTCCACACTCAGCAGTTCCAGCCCGCGGGCCTGCGAGTGCAGATAGGCACGCGAATCTCCCACGTGGGCCATGGTGAGGCGGTCGTCCAGCACCACGACTCCGGTCAGGGTGGTGGTGCCGTGCCTGGTGGTCCGCATGCAGCAGTCGTGGGGTTCGGTTATCGTGCAAACCCAACCGGAAGCAACCCTCATGCAGCAGTCGTGGGGCTGGGTGACCCTTTCGCCGTCGCGGAAAAACCGGCAAAAACCGTCGGTGCCCTCCACCGTGTGGCGCAGGACCGCGTCGTGGGCGTTCCAGCCCAAGGAACGGGTCCATTGCGCTTGTTCCGCGGGTTCTTCCAGGGCCTGTGGCCCGGGACCATGGCAGAAGGCGTGGACTGCGGCATGGCTCGCCATTTCACCATGCCAATCGCCCCCGCATCCGTCGGCGATACAGGCGCGGATCAGACGTTCGGATGTTTCGTGGCATTCAATCAGGCCTTCGACAATCCCGTAGGCATCCTCGTTGTACAGCCGTCCGGTGTTCCGGCCGATGGTGGTGGCGGCGCCAATCCGGTATCGGGGCAAGGCGGGCCGCACCATGGCCTTGCAGGCTTTGCCGAGTGCCAGCAGCACCGAGGGACGGTTGCGAAGGCCTGCCCCTTGCATGAGGGAGTCGCTGCCGCCCACGGTGGCATAGAGCAGTTGCGGGAGACCGGGCACCTGCAGCGAGGCAATCGCGGTATAGTCCAGGCCCTTTGAGGGAAAGGGCGAACCCGTCACCAAGGTGTAGAGCAGGGCGCCCCACACGAACACACAGTTCCGTTCCGAAGCCTGATCCGCGGCGGGGACATGCCCGCGCCGGGTTCTGGTCGGCGGTTCAAACGGCGACAGTGCCGGGAAACACCGCAGGCGCGTACGTCCGTCCTCCGTCAACCGCAGGTCGTCCGGCTGGATGTCGGTGACGGCGGCGTGCATGGCCGCCGCCAGAAACCGCATCTCCCGCCTCACTTCCTCCAATATCCGGATTGCCCGGGGCAGCGGCAATCCTGTCGGCACGGGGTCTCCGGCCACATCCTCCAGAACGGCCCCGTCGTCTCCGGCATGTACGAGTTCCGGAAACATCGGGTGCCGGGGACCATAAGCCGACCTGTCCTGAGCGACAGCCTGCCAGATGTCGCTGTGCTCCAAGGGCGTGTTGTGGAACACAAACGTCAGCGCGGGATCATCGTCCCGGTAGCCGCGGCAGTACCCTTGCGGCAGGCAGGTATCGACCACATATCCGATCCCGCCGATTGTGCAGCTATCACCCGGCCGCAGTCCGGTGCCGTCGTTGTTCGTGTGCCCTTGGTTCATGTCCTCGCCTCCACCGGTCTCGCTCCCGTTCGTTGCCGCTCGGTTGCCTCCCGTGTCTCAAGTCCGTGGTCATCGGCAGCCATTGCCAAAACCCCAGCCTCCGCTGCGAGTTGGTGTGCCGGCGTCTCGCAGGGCCTGCACGATGACCCTCTGGCAGCCGGCGGCGTTGATGGTGACCAACGGCCCCTTTCCAGGATCATGCGGTCGAGCGGGCGGGGAATGGCCGTGATCTCGTTGCTCTTGGCCGCACATGGCTCCCGGTTAGGGTCGGTCCTTCCCGCACGTCCTGCCTTGACCCGGGGGCTTCCCCATGGCAGGTGTCGGGGATAAGAACGGGATCGTTGCCGTGTCGCGGTGTTTCCCGACGGCATCGATCGGATCAGGTCCCGCGGTCTTCGGACGGTAGAAGGGTTGACCAGTCCCGCTCACCGCTTGTTACTTGCAGGGTCTCGGCGAAGTCGGGTACCCACCGGGCCTTCTGCCAGGCCGCAGTGAGGGTGTCCGGCACGTCGGGTGCTAATGCCCCTTGCGCCACGTGCTGCCTGAGCAGGGACAGGAGATTCGCCATTTGGGTCCGTGTAGCAGTTTCTTGTACTGCCTCCTGCTTGGCCTCGTCGGCAGCTACGTCCTTGGCTCGCATCGGATCCAGCCAGACGCCGCGCGTCGCATCCCACGTCTGAAAGGTGTGGATGTCACCGCCCTCGTCTAGCATCCGGAACTCGCCCAGCACACCGCTGTGGTAGACGGATTGCCCATTCTCGTGGCGGACCGGTTCAATGTTCTCGTATTCGCCGTCGACCGACAGGCGCAGGCCCCACAGCCGGGGTTCGTCCCCGGTGCGGTGCAGCCGCTCCGGATCGTAGAGAAAGTACTCCCGTAC
>JAPPAJ010000336.1 GCA_026705565.1 Caldilineaceae bacterium
CGTGACGGAAGCACTCGCCACCCTCAGGCGCGAGTACGACATCGTCGTCATCGAAGGCGCAGGCAGCCCTGCCGAAATCAATCTGAAGCAGCACGACATCGTCAACATGCGCGTCGCGCGCCACGCCAACGCTCCTGTCCTGCTCGTTGGCGACATCGACCGCGGTGGCGTTTTCGCCCAGATCGTCGGTACGATGGTCCTGCTTGAGCCCGAAGAGCGCGCTCTCGTCATCGGACACGTCATCAACAAGTTCCGCGGCGACCCGACCCTGCTCACGTCCGGCCTGCATCTGCTTGAAGAACACACCGGCGTGCCTGCCATCGGCGTGCTGCCGTACTTCTTCGACATCCACATTCCCGAGGAGGATTCGCTTGGCCTCGAGACCGCCCTCCTGTCCGACCACGAGACTCTCGTTGACATCGCCGTCATCCGCCTTCCCCACATCGCCAACTTCGACGACTTCGACCCCCTTCGCCATGAGCCCGGCGCGCGGGTTCGCTACGTCCGCACCCTCGACGACTTCGGCCAGCCCGACCTCATTGTCCTCCCCGGCAGCAAGACGACCGTCGACGATCTCGACTGGCTACGCCGCCAGGGTCTGGCCGATCGCGTCGTCCGCGCCCGAGAGGGCGGGACGCCCGTCATCGGCATCTGCGCCGGCTTCCAGATGCTCGGCAGCGAACTGCGCGACCCCCAAGCTGTCGAGTCCTCGAAACCCTCAACACCTGGCCTTGGCCTCCTGGCCACGGACACCATGTTCCATGCCGCGAAGGTTACGCATCAGATCACGGCCCGCGTGACACAGGCGCGCGGCCTGCTCCGCGGCTGCGGCGGCGCAACACTGACCGGCTACGAAATCCACATGGGCATGGCCGATGGCACCCCCGCCGCTGGGCCCTTCGCCATCGAGATGCGCTCCGGCCAGCCCGTCGCCGCCCTCGACGGTGCCCTCGACGACGACGGTCTCACGCTCGGCACCTACCTGCATGGCCTCTTCCACAACCACACCCTCCGCCGCTCCGTCCTCGATGCCGTCGCCAACCGCAAAGGCGTCGCCCTGCCACCTCTCCGTGACGATGTCGACCCCGATACCGAGTACAACAACCTCGCCGCCTTCGTCCGCGAACACCTCGACATGGCCCACATCCGCCGCGCTATGGGTCTCCCCATCTAACCCCACCACCGCCCGTGCGCTAAACAATTTCGTATGACTCACTGTGAAGGCAGCAGCGGGGCGTTAACCTGCCTGAAGGCGGCATCCACGGCCACCGTCAGTGTCCGGGGGCCGTGAAGGTGCGTCGGGACATGGCCCCGTGCTTGACAGTGCGGGAGGTGCGTTCAATTGCCATACACTACGGTTGGGTGCAGGTCGCCGATGTGGTGGAGACACTGGTCCACCGGCCGAGCGGCCATGCATGTCATCGTCATCGGACGACATGCACTCCAGGAACTGATCGACTGTGCGGACCTGATTACAAAGATGCAGGAAGTCATGCACCCCTAAACGGGTCAGGGGATCAAGGTGCAACCGGGAATCGAGTTCTAAGACTCCGACCTGTCCACGTGCGCCGGGCCGGGCGCTGACCGGCGGTTTTCCATCATCCGGTACACAAGGTCCATGTCGAGGTGGCGTCGCATATGAACCGCCAACCGGTCGAACTCGTAGTCGGAATCGAATTCGTCGAAGTTGGCAATGTGGGGCAGGCGCATCACGGCGATGTCCAACACCGCCTGGGTGTTGCCCAAGCCATCGGCAGGCAGTCCAACTCCATCTTCTTCAGGAATCCGCACATCGGGCAGGAAAGGCAGGACACCGGCCACCGGCACTCCCATGCGCTCCTCCAGCAGATCGACTCCGGTCTCGAATACGCCAGATCACCGCGAAACTTGTTGACCACCAATCCCTTGACCAGCCTGTGTTCATCGGGTTCAAGCAATGCCAGCGTACCGACCATCTGTGCGAAAACCCCGCCGCGGTCGATGTCGCCAACCAACAGGACCGGGGCATCGGAGTCGAGCACGGGCATTGCAAGGTCCACCGCCTCGTCCATCCCCCAGAACGCCATCCTCAGCACACGTATACTTGGTGGCGATGTCGGTATACCGCTCAACAGGGACCTCATGCTCCAATGAAGCAAAAACTAACTATCACCGTGGATGCCGAACTCATCCCGGTCGCCAAGCGACACGCGCGCTCCCGAGGAGTGTCCTTATCGTCGCTTATCGAGCAGTCCCTCAGGGAAATCACGAGAGAGGACGGTCCAACATTCAGCTCGCGGTGGAGGGGCAAGTTTCGGGCGGCCGAACGGGAAGACGACCCGCGTTACAACGCACTGGCCCGGAAGTATCTTCGATGATCCTTCTGGACACCGACGTTCTCATTGATGTCGCACTCGACCGACATCCCCACTCCGGTCCGGCCTCGGAACTCCTCGATCAGATTGAGTATGGCGCGGAAGCGGCGCACATGGCATGGCACTCTGTCTCGAATCTCTACTACGTCGTAATGCCAACCCGTGGTGCCTTGAGCACCCGCGACTTCATCGTCGAATTGACGCGGTTCGTGGTTGTGGCAACTACCGACACCGAAGACCTCCATTATGCAGCCGGACTACCGATGACGGATTTCGAGGACGCGATGCAGGTGGCCGCCGCCCGCGCCTGCGGTGCCCGGCACATCGTCACGAGAAATGTCAGGGACTATGAACGCTCTCCAATCCGTGCCGTCAGTCCGGAAGAGGCCCTCGATGAGCTGTTCTGAAGGCTGATCAAGAGATCCGGATTCCGGTCTCTCATCCAAGTCCCAAGGACGACTTATGGGGGCCGTTACCTGTGCGCCGCCAATCGAACAGGAGTATTGCAGACAGCCTCCTGGCCCGGTCGCCTGATGGGCCAACAAGGACTGGAACACTGCCACAGGCTAGCAACCTGCTGTTACCCGACAGACCCGCGTTGTTCGCCGCTCTTCCGCAGCCTCCCGGACACAGGCACCGCCATCCATGCCCCGTCCCCCACGCGGGAGGCGTCCGGGTCGCCGCCGATTACAATGGGACGGGAATGCCAAGGCTTTTGAGGCAAGCGGCAGTTCCCTTCCGCCCCGTCCACATTCCCCAATTGATCCCATGACCATCAACAAGGCCGTTGACCTGCTCAAAGCCGGACAGCCCGTCTTCTGCACGGGTGTGTCGGAACTCTCCTTCGCCAGCGGCCAGGCCGCGGCCGGCACCTGGGCCGACATGATTCGCATCAACATGGAGCACGGCCTGTTCGACATCCGGGCCCTCGACGAATTCATGCAGGGGCTGCTGGACGGCGGTCCCACGGCCTCGGGCCATCTGACCCCGGCCATCATGGTCGAACTGCCGGTCCTGGGCCACAGTGCCGATGCCGTCTACGCCAATGCCTGGCAGTTCCAGCAACTCCTGGCGCGCGGCGTGCATGCCCTCCTGCTGTGCCACGCCGAGGTGCCGGAGGCGGTGGCCGCCTACATCGAATGCTGCCGCTACTCCTACCACAAGCAGGGCGTGGGCGCAGGCCTGAAAATGGGCACGCGGGGCGCGGGCGCGCAGGCCGGCGCGGGCGCGCGGTGGGGCATCTCGGGCCCGGAGTACATCGAGAAGGCGGATCCCTGGCCCCTGAATCCGGACGGTCAGCTGTTGCTGGGCATCAAAATCGAGAACCAGGCCGCCCTGGCCAACGCCGAAGCCACGGCCGCCGTGCCCGGCCTCTCCTTCGCGGAATGGGGCCCCGGCGACATGGGGCTCTCCTTCGGCCACCTGGATGCCCACGACCCGCCCTATCCGCCGGAGATGTGGGCGGCGCGCAACCGCGTCAAGGATGCCCTGGCGGCCCACGGCGTACCGTTCTTCGAAGGACAGTTCAGTGCCGAAAACGCCTGCGACCGGTTCGACGAAGGGGTGGTGATCTTTGCGTCGTCGGACACCCACAAGGATATTGCGGTAACCGTGCGCGCCCACGCCGGACGCACCATGCCAGTGTGACCGGCGGCCCGGCACGGCAGGCAGCCGCCTGCCGTTATTCCGGAACGGGGATGATCAGCTCCTGGCCAATGCTCAGGGCGACGGAACTGCCCAGGTCGTTGGCCGTCTGAATGGCCTCAACCGTTGTGCTATAACGCAACGCGAGGGCAAAGAGCGTATCGCCGGCCTGCACCGTATGGGTGACAAGGGTGGGCGTGGCGGTGGCGGTGGGTTCGGGCTCCTCCGTGGCGACAGGCTGTTCCTGTTCCCCTTCCTGGGCGGCCCCTGCCGTGGGCGTGGCCTCTGCCGTCGGCGTGGCCGCATCCTCGGGCGTCGCGGAGTCGGATTCTGTCGATGCATCCTCGTCTGCGGGTGTCGCATCCGCAGTCGGTTCTGGGGTGGCCGTTGGCTCCGTGGGCTCCGGAGTCGACGTGGGCTCCGGGGTGGCCGTCGGCTCGGGTGGCGACACTCCGGGCACCAGCAGTTCCACGCCCACGGCCAGCCTGTCGGCGTCGCTGAGGCCGTTGGCCGCCATCAGTGAAGCCGTGCTGACCTGATAGAAGAGCGCAATCCCCGACAGTGTTTCCCCGGGCTGCACCACATGCACCACGCCTTCGCCCTGAGGCTCCGGTTGTTGCATGACCGCACTGGATACGGAGGCGTGGTCCGGCAGCCGCAGAATTTGGCCAATCTGCAAATCGTCCGCGGAGACCAGCTCGTTGAGCAGTACTAACTCGTTCGGATCCACGCTATAGCGCAGCGCGATTGCGTTGAGGGTGTCGCCGGGCTGGACCGAATAGGCCAATCCTTCATACACCAGCTCGGGATCGGCCTCGGTGCCTGCCGGCACCGGGATCACGAGCCGTAGGCCAACCGGCACCTGGTCCAAGTCCACCAGGGGATTGGCTTCCCTGATCTGCTCCAGCGTGACGCCGAACCGCTCGGCCAGCGAGACGACCAGGTCGCCCTGCTGAACCACGTAGTAGAGCGGTTGGCTCGGCTGTTCCAAGGGTGCCAGTCCGGCCGGAATGCGAATCTCGTCGCCCGGCAGCAGGTTGTCGCTCGTCAACTGGGGATTCAACTCCCGAATCACCGCCACCGTCGTGCCGTGTTGCGCGGCCACGGTGGCCAGGGCGTCGCCGACCTTGACAACATAGGTGAGGTATGCGGCCGCCGCGGCCGCCGCTTCGGCTTCGGGGCCAACCAACGCGGCCGGATCCACCGGATCGGCCTCCACTGTCAGGCCAATACCTTCCCCCCGGTCGCGGGTACAGGCACCGACCAGCAGTAGGCAGAGGACAACAGGCAGCAACGTGTGCAGACGCGACATGTCCAAATGGCCTCCGGTTTCCGCAGAAGGCTGTAACGAGGGTCAAACCCGGCGGCTGGACCACCCCGAATATAGCACAGGGTCTTCGGCCGCCCGGTGCCGGCCCGCAAGCCCTACTCCAATTCGATTTCGGTGGCGGGCCTGGCAATGGCAGCCAGGCTGAGCAGACCGGCCGTCACCCTTGAAATCTGGCGAATGGCCTGGGCGGCCGAATGGTCGGGCTGTGCCGCCACGATCGGCTGGCCCGCGTCGCTGCCCGCCCGGATCAGGCCGTCCAGCGGCACCCGGCCGATGAAGTCGACCCCCAGATCGCGCGCCGCCTGTTGGCCCCCCCCCTCGCCGAACACATCGCCGGTCATGTTTTCAATGACTCCCAGGACCGGCACGTCCAGCTTGGCAAAGGCGCCGGCGCCGCGCCGGGCATCGCTCACCGACACCGCCTGGGGCGTGGTCACGATAATCCCGCCGGTAATGGGCACACTTTGGGCCAGCGTCAACTGGGCGTCGCCCGTACCCGGAGGCAGATCCACAATCAGGTAGTCCAGAGGGCCCCAGTGCACGTCGGTCAGGAACTGCCGAATGGCACTGTGCAGCATGGGACCGCGCCACACGACGGCCTCCCCCTCCGGCATGAGGAACCCCATCGACATGACCTTCACCCCGTAGGCCTCGTGCGGCATCATCTTGCCGTCCCGGACCGACAGTGGTCCCTCCAGGCCCATCATGATGGGCACGTTGGGACCGTAGACATCGGTGTCCATGATGCCGACGCGGGCCCCCTCCATGGCCAGGCTGACCGCCATGTTCACGCTGAACGTCGTCTTGCCGACCCCGCCCTTGCCGCTGCTGACGGCCAGCACGGTGCGGATGTCCACATTCAGCTTCTGGGACACCCTCGGATCGCGCACCACCAGATGCGTGAACTCGACCTCGACCGGGTCGGCGTCGGGAAAGGCCTCCTTGACCGCGGCTAGGCAATCGCGCTCGATCTGGGCCTGCATCGGGCAGGCCGGCGTCGTCAGCTCGACCTTGAAGGCCACACCCCCGTCCTCAATCCTGATGTCCTTGACCATGTCCAGGGACACGAGGTCCCGCTTGAGCTCAGGCTCAATGACGTTGGCCAAGGCCAAGGTCACGGATTCGACAGTCGGGCTGGAAATTGCAGGATCAGGCATGGGTCTCAACTTTGGGTGCCGCGGGTGCGGAGCGTCATTAAGGCACAGCGGCATGTACAGGGTCAATTCGCGCAGTCCCTGTGCCAGCCGGGAACCTTGCCGGAATCAGACCTGTAAATCAACCAGAATCCGCCGGGCGGCCTGCTTTCCAATCCGAACTGCGTAGTTGGTGCCCCGATCCCAGGGCCAGACCTGACTCATGGTTGCCAGGTACAGGCCGGACAGGGGCGTGTGCAACGGCAGGCGCGTGCGCCCGGAACCCGGCACCGGAATGGGCTGGGCCCAGGCCGTCCGGTTCAGCCAGCGTCCGCGCACCCAGGAACCGTCGAATCCGGGGTGGATGCGCGGCAGGCCCGCCAGCAACGCCTCGGCCACCTCCTGCTCCGGCAGGGCAAGCCACGGATGATCCTGTTCGACATACGTTCCCAGGTAGAGAATGTGGTGTCCGCCGTACCGTTCCTTCGGAATCATGGCGGTGTGTTCCACCAAGGCCAGAAACGGCAGGCCGGCATCGGCCGGGATGCTCAGCCAGTAGACGCCGTTCAGCAGCGACCGGTCCAGCGCTGCCGTCAGCACCACGGCACCCATGTGGTCCTCCCGGGCGAGGCGGGCGCGATAGGTTGCCGGAAGGGCGGGCACAATGCGGCCCAGCAGGTTCGGAGGTCCGGTGTAGAGCACGGCCTGCACTTCCTCCCAGGATCGTTGGCCGGATCGGACCGCCAGTGTGCCTCCCTGCGGCTCCACCAGGGTAAGCGGAGTGTTGAAGCCGACTTCGGTGCCGCCCTGCTCAACCCTCTCCCTGACCGCGTCGGTCCACGCCTGGAATCCGCCTCTGAAATAACCCAGCCGGGAAGTCCGCTTGTAAATGCGGGCGGCAAACCAGGCCAGTGATACGTCACGATACCGCCGGCCGAACTTGCCCTCCAGCAGCGACCGCCACAGGGCTTCGTAGGCCCTGCGCCCCATCCAGCGCTCCAGCCACGCGTGGGCGGTCACGGTGTCGTGCCGGTGCCAGGGTGGTCGCGGATGCCAGCGCAGCCAGGCCAGCGCCATGCCCATCCGCACCTTGTCCGGCAGGGACAGGCCGGGCACCGCCAGCAGGCTGGCCGGACTGTCCAGCCGCAGCGGCCGCCCCCGATGCCAGTAGGCGGTGACCGGGCTGTGGATTTCCACCAGATCCTGCAGGTCCAGTTCCCGGGTGAACGCCAGGATGTCGGTGTCGTTGGTGAACAGGTGGTGGTAGTAGCGTTCGATTGCCCATTCCCACGTTTCCGCACCTCGAAATCCGGAGGCAAGTCCTCCGGCCCGCGGACCCGCCTCCAGAACCGCAATCTCCGGTCCGGGGATCCCGGCCTGCTGCAGCGAGGCCGCCGCCGCCAGGCCGGCTGGGCCGGCGCCTGCAATCAGAACGCGCACGTCAGCGACGGCTGTCTGCGGGGGCTGGGCCGGCCGCCGCGATCAGGCGTGGGCACAAACCTGTTGACCCGGTGTCAAAACCGACCGGGCCGGACAGGCCGAAGGCGGCCTTCAGGAGACAGGATGTATGAACTCGATGCGGCTCGGGGAGGAAGGGCTCGGGGGATACAGCGGCGCTACGGCCGGATACTCTTCCCGAATACGCTGCCGCGCCTGCTCAAACCGCAGCAGGAGCTCCTCGTCACTGCCCTTGAAGCATCGAATCGTGCGCGAACCGCACACCGCACACCCCTGCATGAACTTGTAGCTTTCGCTGGAGCACTTGAGGCACTCCCCCAATTCCACCATCATCAGCAGGAAGGCCAAGCTGTCCGGATCCGTCTCGTCGAGCGACAGCACATGGTCCACGAGGTCGGCCCAAGCGGGCCCGCGCAAATCGCGCAGTTCGCCAATGAGGCCATGGGGAAACAGCAGATCGGCCGTCGGATGGTACACGCGCCCCTCCTGGTTGCTTGCTGGTCAGGTACTGGCAGTAACTGGACTGTGGATTGCGGCGGGCTGGACCCGCTTGGCTGCGGCCGCCAGCCGCGGAGCCGACGGCGGTTTCGTGCGGCAGGGAGACGATGCCCGGTCCCGCCCGGCAATGGGTTTAGAGGATTGTTTCGCCTCCGGACTCGAGAATCTGGCACCCGATACCCTCCGCCTCGAGCAGGTCGGCGAAACGGTTCGGATCCTGTTCGATTCCGGGGAAGGTGTTGTAGTGCATCGGAACCACGCCCTTGGCGTTGACGAACTGGGCGGCCACGACGGCATCTTCAGGCCCCATGGTCAGCAGATCGCCGATTGGAAGCAGGGCCAGGTCCACTTCGTTCCGTTCGCCAATCATGCGCATGTCGTAGGTCAGGCCGGTGTCGCCCGCATGGTAGAGCACTTTGCCGTTGTTGAACCGGATCAGCAGTCCGGCCGCAACGCCGCCGTAGCTGCCGTCCGGCAGCATGCTGCTGTGCAGCGCCGCCGTCATGTACAGGTGACCGAACGAGAAGAGCTTGCCGCCGCCCGGCTGCATCCTGACCTTGCGGTCGTCCGGAACCTCGGAGAGCCACTCGCAAATCTCGTAGCCGGCCACCACCGTGGCCTGGGTGCGCGCACCCAACTCCTTCAACCCGGAGACATGGTCGAAGTGACCGTGGGTAACGAGGATGTAGTCCGGTTCGGCGGATGTGGGCCGCCCGCCCAGATCCCCGGTGGAGTCGACCGAACCGACAAAGTCGTCGACCGTGACCGGGCAGGCCGGATTGTCCGGCGCCAGATGGGGATCAATCAGGATGCGATCTTCGCCGGCCTCCACCAGAAAGGTTGCATGACCGAGAAAGGTGACCTTGACGTCCATCTCAAACTCCTGTGTTCCGGCCTGCGGCCGCGGCGCCTCGTCGACCCGGAGCGAGGATACCGGTACAGGGCGTCAACCCTGTGCTGCCCGGCGCTGGCGGGCTCGTTCCATGGCCTTTTGTTTCAACTCCTCCGCCCGGGACAGCTTGGCCTCGGGGGCCGGAGCCTCTTCCTCCTCCTTCTTGACGGCCTTGGTGGTCGCCCGCGCGGCCTTGGCCTCTTCCTTGGCCCGGGCTTCGGCGGCCTCCTGGGCTCTTCGTTCCTGTTCCTCGGCGTACTGGGTCGGCCACAGGGCGGCGTAGTAGTCGAGCGGAACCGTGAGTTCACCCTTGTCGTAGACCAGGTGGGGGAATCGCTCGAACGATGCCAGCTCGGCATCGTGATCCATCTTGATGGCATCGAACGGACAGAACTCGACGCAATAGTTGCAGCTCATGCAAATCGTGGCGTCGATGAAGAAATCCTGCGGGCGCGTGACCGGCTTGCCGGCCTCGTCCGTGGCGCGCGTGATCCAGATGCACTGCGGCGGACAGACCTTGGCGCAGATGCCGCAGGCCGTACAGCGCTCCTCGTCGGTCTCCGTGTCCCAAATCAGCATTGGGATGTAGCGGAACCGCTCCGGCAGCAGGCGGCGCTCCTCCGGATACTGGATGGTGAGCAGGCCCTCCTGGTCCACCGGCTGATCAATGACCTTGAGGCCCTTGCCGCGGTCGTCGCTGCCCTGGTAGCGGGCCGGGGTCGACTGCATATCGTCCTTGTAGGTATCCACCAGGTGCTTGAAGGTGACTCCAAGTCCCTTGAGCAGTCCCGTTCCGAACATGGCGTCCGTTTCTCCTCTGGCCGAATCAGCGATCCACTTCCCCGAGGACGATGTCAATCGCCCCCAGGATGACGATGGCGTCCGCCACCTTGTAGCCCACGGTCATGGGCGCCAGCGCGTTGAGGTTGATGTAGCTGGGTGCGCGGATATGGTAGCGGTAGGGGTTGGGCTTGCCGTCGCTGACGAGGTAGAAGCCGAGCTCGCCCTTGGGACCCTCGACCCGTCCGTAGGCCTCGCCCTCCGGCGGGCGGAACACGTAGCCGCCCTTGCCGGCCAGGATGTCGCCCTCCGGAAGTCCGGCCAGGGCCTGCTGGACAATGCGGACACTCTCGCGGGCTTCCAGCAGGCGGATGTAGTATCGATCGTAGACATCGCTGTGGGGCAGCGTCGGGATATCGAAGTCGAACCGGTCGTAGACCCCGTAGGGCTCGCAGCGCCGGATGTCGTACGGCACGCCGGCGGCCCGAATCATGGGACCGGTCACGCTGAGGCTGATCAGTTGCTCGGCGCTCAGGTAGCCCACACCGCGCCCGCGCGTGTTGACGATTTCGTTGCCGGACAGCAGGTCGTCCAGTTGGTCCAGCGCCCGCGGCAGCCGTTCATGGGCCACGTACCGGGCCCGCTCCGCCCATCCGGCCGGCAGGTCGCGGTGCACGCCGCCGAAGCGGAGGTAGTTGCACATCATGCGTGCGCCGCTGACCGACTCGAAGAGGTCCAGGATCATCTCCCGCTCCTCGATGGCGTACAGGGCCGGGGTCTGCAGGGCACCCAGGTCGTTCAGGATGAACCCGATCGACCACAAGTGGTTCACGATGCGGGACAGTTCCGCCATGATGACCCGCAGGTACTCGGCCCGTTCCGGCACCTCCAGCCCCATGAGCTTTTCCACCGCCAGGGCGTAGCCCCAGTTGTTGCTCATCGAGTTGATGTAGTCGAGCCGGTCCGTGAACGGCATGTTCATCAGCCAGGTGTTGCGCTCGCCGATCTTCTCGTGGTTGCGGTGCAGGTAGCCCATGTCCGGTTCGAGGGCGATCACGGTCTCGCCCTCGATGCGCACAACCATGCGGAACACGCCGTGGGTGCTGGGATGGTGCGGCCCCAGGTTGACCACCACGCTTTCCGTGCTTAGGTGATCGCCGGTGCCGTTCCGGTGTCGCGGATCCTGGCTGACCGGAACGTAGGTGACGGGCTCCTGCCAGTCGTCCGGATCCCAGTCGGCCGGGTAGCGGGTGTTCTTGCCCCAGGGAACCTTGTCCTCGCTGCGGGCGAAGTCGGCCCGCGGATGGCGACTGCGGAAGGGTTTCTGATCCTCCTCGTAGTAGGCCTCGTGCCAATCCTTGCGCATGGGGTGGCCTTCGAAACCATCCCAGAGCAGGATGCGGCGCAGATTGGGGTGGCCTTCGAAGACCAGACCGTACAGGTCCCAAACCTCCCGTTCCTGCAGATTGGCGCCGGGATACACCGGCGTCGCCGTGGGCAGGGGCTCGCCGTCGTCCACCGGCACGTGCAGGACAACGCAGTCCCCGCCCTGGGCGGTGCTGTACAGGTGGTAAACAACCTCGAACCGGGGACCGTCCTTGGCCCGTGCCCGGCCCTGATAGCTCAGGTAGTCCGTGCAGGTGATGCTCGACAGCAGGTCGCAGCCGCCCTGGTCGCGCAGAACCTGCAGGGCTTCAATCAGTTGATCCGGAGCCACCTCCAGGTAGTCGGTGGGACCGGCGGACACCGGCTTGGCGTCGGGCAGGGCCTCCTGCACGAGGGCAAGGGTGCCGGCCACGTCCAGGGGGCCGGCCATGGTGGCGGTCGGAGCGACGATGTCGGACATGGGCGACCTCAACCCGCCAACCGGGCCGCGGCCCGTTCCTTGGCTTGGGCGATACGGGCCTTGGCCTTCTCCCCCAGGTTGCGCAGGCCGCCCGGCACGCCGCCTTCGGCACGGCCGTCGCCGGTGTCGACCACCGCGGCCTCGCCGGACATTGTCTCGGCCCGGATCAGGTCCGCCTGCCGGGGGTCAAAGATATCGGGCCCCAGCTGGGGCACGGGCACGAAGGCCGAACTTTCCCGCTTGTACCAGGCCGCCGTGGTCACGCTCTGTGTATCCACCTTCTGGTGCATCTTCATCAGGCCAAACATCAGCGCCTCGGGGGTCGGCGGGCAACCGGGGATGTAGACGTCCACCGGGACGTACTTGTCGATGCCGCTGACCACGTTGTAGCCCTCCTTGAAGGGACCGCCGCCGGTCGCACAGGCTCCCATGGCGATCACGTAGCGCGGCTCGGCCATCTGGTTGTAGATGCGGACGATGGCCGGCACCATCTTCTTGGTCACCGTGCCGGCGACGATCATCAGGTCGCTCTGGCGCGGGCTGGGGCGCATAACCTCCATCCCGAAGCGGGAGAGGTCGAAGCGGCTGGAAGCAGTGGCGATCATCTCGATGGCACAGCAGGCCAGCCCAAACAGCAGGGGCCACATGCTGGACCGCCGACTCCAGTT
>JAPPAJ010000193.1 GCA_026705565.1 Caldilineaceae bacterium
CTCTTGGGCATCCGCACGTCGTCGGGGCAGAAGATGCAGGCGGAGGGACAACCGGCGGGCGCCGTCAGCACGGTTACGGGCGCCACTCCGCTGGCCGTGCGCATCGGCTTCATGCGAATCCGCCGCAGGAGGTCGGGATCCTCGTCCAGATCCCCCTGCGCGACCAGCCAGCGGTAGCCGGCCACCAAATTTGACTTGGAATAGAATCCG
The DNA here is from genome assembly GCA_026705565.1 of Caldilineaceae bacterium. Classification (GTDB taxonomy): domain Bacteria; phylum Chloroflexota; class Anaerolineae; order Caldilineales; family Caldilineaceae; genus Bin34. Next base: position 211 of record JAPPAJ010000193.1, read on the forward strand.
GAACCGTCCTTGGGCACCTGGCTCAAGATGAACCGCAGCGAGGACTGGCCGTCCCACTCGTCTTCCTTGACCTGCCCAATTGCGCTGAAGATATAGACGAGGGCGGACGCGTGTTCGGCCGGATCGAAATCCAACCGCTGCCGGCGCCATTCCTCGGTTCGGTCGCGTACCTGGACCGGGATTTCTTCGGTGGGCAGAATGCGCCGGACTGGCATGGGAAAACGGACAGGGGCTGCCGGTCGGACGACGCGATCGAGGTTGCTGCCTGGTGCACCAAGGCGCGGGATTATAGCACCGCATCCGGGGAGGGAGTCGGTGTTGCCTGACGTTCGGGACCGATTGCTGGACCTGAACCATCAATTTTACATAAACACCGCACGGGACTTTGACCAGACCCGTCGCCAGGTGTGGCCCGGGTTGCTGTCGTGCAGCGGCCTCCTGGCGCGGCACGCCCGCCATCCGATAGCCGTCCTTGATGCGGGTTGCGGCAACGGCCGCATTCTGGTGTGGCTGCATGGCTTGCTGTCCCTGGCACGGTATACCGGATTGGACTCCAATCGGGCGATGTTGCATTTCGCCGAAGGCCGGGCCGGCCGGCTGGCGGTTCCCGTTCCGACGCTGGATTTCGTGGAAGCCGATCTGGCGTCGGATACATGGCATGACCGGTTGCCGGCCACGGTTCAATATGATCTTGTCCTGTGCCTTGCAACGCTCCACCATCTGCCAGGACTGGAACTCCGGCGCCGCACGGTGCTCGGACTTGGTTCATGCCTGCGATCCGGCGGCTTGCTGGTGTTCAGCAATTGGCAGCCGTCGCGGTCCCCGCGGGAACGCGCCAAGTTCTTGGACTGGACCTGCGCCGGAGTGGCGGAGACCGATGTGGAGGAAGGCGATCGTCTGGTTGCCTGGCGCCGGGGGCGGAGCGCCATGCGCTACGTACACGAAACGACCACTGCGGAAATGGATTGGTTGGGCGAACACGCGGGATGCCGAAACCTGTTCCATCGTCGGGCGGACGGTGTGGATGGCCACCTGAACCTGTACTCTGTCTACACGCGTTCCTGACAATTCCTGCCGACCATGCCCGCCGCAACGCTGCCGCCCCCCGCCCGACAAGCCCTGTCCGTGTTTCCCGAGGTCTTCGGCGGACGCACGCCGGAACTCCTGGCCATGGCCCCGGGCCGAGTCAACGTGATTGGCGATCACGTGGACTACAACGATGGTTTCGTCCTGCCGGCGGCCATCGGGTTCAATGCCTGCGTGGCCGCGGCGCCCCGAGGAGATGGCTGTGTCCGCGTGCGGGCCGTGTCCTTCCATGAAACCGGTCAGTTCAGCCTGGCCGACTTGCGGCCGAGCGCCAGACTGAAACCGGCATGGCTGAACTACCCGGCCGGGATGGCCTGGTCCCTCCGGGAGGATGGATTTGATCTGACCGGCGCGGACATGGTGCTTGCCAGCGATGTGCCCATCGGGAGTGCGCTGAGCAGTTCCGCGGCCGTGGAGGTGGCCGTCGGCACGGCCCTGCGCCGACTGGCCGGTTTGGAACTGCCGGGAAGGCGGCTGGCACAACTGGCGCAGCGGGCGGAGAACGACTTTGTCGGCATGAACTGCGGGATCATGGACCAGTTCATCTCCACGCTGGCCGAACCCGGACACCTCATGCTGCTCGACTGCCTGAGCCTGGCGTACGACCTGGTCGCAGTGCCGGCGGACGCGGTGCTCGTTATCGGCAATACCAAGGCCAGCCGTTCCCTGGTCGACAGTGCCTACAACGAACGCAGAGCACAGTGCGACGATGGTTTGGCCCGTCTCCGCACTGAACTTCCGCACGTGTCCGGATGGCGCGACCTGGGGTTGGCCGACCTGGAACCGTTGCGGGCCGTCGGCCGGGACATCTTGTACCGGCGGGCCCGGCATGTCGTGACCGAAATCCAGAGGACCAGGGACACCGCGGCCTGCCTGGAATATGGCCGCCTGGACCAGGCCGGCACCCACATGTTCGCCAGTCACGAGAGCCTGCGGGACGACTATGAAGTCAGTAGTTCGGCCCTGGATCGCATGGTGACGCTGATGATGTCGGCATCAGGCTGCTTCGGCGCCCGGTTGACCGGGGCCGGCTTTGCCGGATGTGCCGTAGCCTTGGTGGCCAAGGGCGCGGAGCAGGACATGGCGGACCTGCTGGTGCGGGAGTTTCCCAACGCCAACCATCCGGTACCCGATGTATACGTGAGTGAGGCTTCGGCCGGTGCCCAAGTCCTTGGTCGGGGCGACTGGTAGCCGGTTACAACAGGGACAGGTAGATGTCGGCGGTCCGGCGGGCCGCTTCGGCCCAGGTGAAGGTTGCCGCCCGTTTGCGTCCGCCGCGGATCATTTCGGAACGAAGCCGCGGCTGGTCAAGGACCTGTTCCACGGCGTGGGCGATGGCGTCCGGTTCCGTTGGGTCGACCAGAAGGGCGCAATCGCCGGCAAGTTCCGGCAGGCTGCTGCGGTTGGAGGACACCACCGGCGCGGCGCACGCCATCGCCTCCAGGATCGGAAACCCGAAGCCTTCGTACAGGCTGGGCTGGAGCAGCACGCGGGCGTTGGTGTAGTAGGCCGGCAGTTCCGCGTCCGGCACCCGGCCCGCGAAGTGGACCCGGGTGACCAGGTTCAGCTCCTCGACCAGCTGGTGAAAGGGGCTGAATTTCCATCCCGAGCCGCCGACCACCACCAGATTGAGACTGCGGCCGCGTTGGTTCAGGATGGCCAGGGCGCGCGCGGCGGCGGCATGGTTCTTGCGTGGTTCCAGGGTGCCGACCATCAGCAGGTAGTCGCCATGGCGCTGCCGCAGTGCCTGGCTGAGGTCGCAGCCTGTGCAGGCGGGTTGGAACAGGTCCTGATCAATGCCTTCGGGAATTACTTCGACCTTGGCCTCGGGCACGCCGTAGGCTGTGACGACATCCCGCTTGGTTTGTTCGCTGACGGCAATGATCGCGTCGGCGCGGCGGGCGAATATCGGCATGGCCGTAGCCAGAAAGGCCCGGTTCCTTAGGGTGTGGGTTTCCGGCAGATGCCGGAAGATCAGATCGTGGACCGTCAACACCGTGCGCCGCGCCATGCGGGGGAGCAGATGTTCGGTTGCATGGTAGACGTCGCCAGGCGGCAGGTGACGCTGCAGGTTCGGCCGGTGCACGACCTGGGACGCCAACGCCGAAAGCCGCCAGCGGTACTGACCCATGGGCAGCCGCCAGGACGGCACGTCCGCCAGCGCAGCGGGAAGCCGGTGTCCGCTGTGGTCGTTGTAGAACAGGGCCAGATCGGTCCGGTTTGATTCGCCGCGCCAAAGTGCGGCGGCCAATTCCGTCGCGTATCGGCCGAGGCCGGCTGCCTGATGCACGGCAGGACCGGCATCCAGGATGACTTTGGGACGCATCGCGGACATAACTTCCAAGGTGTCTATCCCTGAAGCCAGTCCAGCACGGTGGACACGACGTGGGATGCCGGTGGCGAAGAGGTCCGATGGGCTGCGACATGGTCCATAAAGTCCGGCCCGTACCGCTTCTCCTCCACGCGGGGATCCAGGAGGACGGCAGCTGCTTTTCCTCCCGCGGCGTGTTGCGTTAGGTCGACCAGGCGCTGGACGGCGGCAATCGCCTCCGGCAGTGTGTAGTCCATGAAGCCCGAGTAGCCGGAGCCCGTTTTGCGAGCCAGTTGTTCCTGGACGGGATGGGAGAACGGGAGAAACGGAAGCCGTGTGATCACCACCAGGCGGACGTCAACGCCTTCCAGGTCGAGGGACGCAAGGTCGCGCATGGAGCCGGTCAACAGGTGCGGTCCCGGTTGCAGAAGCTTTTGGCGGACCGCCAACGGTGCCATGTTGCCGGCGACGACACGGACCAGGTCCTGGCTGATCCCCTGAAACGGATCCGACCCCGGCTCGTCGGTTCGGGGTGGCGGTGGTACGACGATCGTGCAGCCTTCTGTGAGGAACCGGCCGGTGATCGGATAGAGACTGACCAGCAGTTCCGCCAGGATCCGGTTGATCCTGGCCGCGTCCAGCCCGGTGGGACCGACCAGCAGCGTTGCGCGCCGGGGTGGCGACGGTGGAACCGCAACCGGAAGGTTCCCGATGTCAAGCCGATCCGCGACGAAATCCCCGAACTCCCACGAAGCGGTGGTGCGCGCCGTCAAAACGAGCGAGTCGGTTTGCGTTTCCAGTTCCTCTGTCAGGAATTGGGATGGCAACAGTGTCGTGCGGCTGAAACCCAGCCGTTCGAGCCGGTCGGTTTCGTAGTCGCCGGCATTGGCGTCGCGGGCCGTAACCCAGTGGACGGCATTGGGTTCGGCGGCGGCCGGTGTCCTTGCCAGGAACACTTCGAGGAAGTCCCCAACCCGCTTGATCTGTTCGCTCAGCAAGCTGGCCTGGGAGCACAATTCCGATACGCGGACATCGCTGTCGGCGGCATTGCCGAACAACCCGTGCAGATTGTCGAGTGCGTCGGTTAGCCTGGGGAGGGCGGCCATCAATGTCTGGCCTTCATTGACAAGCCCGCCCCAGGCCGTGGCCATGCGGCAACTGTCGAGCGACTGATCCGAAGGCCACCGTTTGTCGCGCTTCCCGTCCAGCTCCCGCAGTTCCAAGGCGGTCGCTGCCACAACATTGGCAAGGCGGGCGAGCGTGTTGGCGGATGTTCGGTGCAAATCATCCAAGGTCAGCAGACACGCGGTCAGGTCGGACCGGTCCGGTAGCTGTGCGGCCGCCGAGGTGTCGGCATCCGGACCGAACGCCTCCTGCACCCGAACCATCAGATGGGCGAGTTCCGCCAAGGTGTGGGTTTCCTGATCCCGTTCGGCATCCATGCGCGCCAGGTGCCAAAGATCCTCCACGACGATGGCGTCGAAGTCGCCTGCGAATTCCGGGTCTGCCAGTGCGGTGTGGATGACTGTCGCATGGTCCGCCACGACCACATTGGCGTCCTCGGGGGCATGGCCATGGTCGGTCAGGTTGGAAAGGCTGGACGGCGCCAGGGATCCGGCCTGCGACTCGGCATCGCCCTTGACGGCCGGCCAATGCACACTCCGGTCCAGTGCCAGCATGGGCATGTCGTGCTGGTTCAGGAACCGCAGCTGACGGCGTCCGGAGCTTGTCATGTGGGTCATCCAACTCAGGAGCTTCACCAGCATCCTGGACTCGCCAAAATCCTTGGATGCCGGGCGGTTGTCCAGCACCCGTCCGGCCAACCAGGTTTCCAGGCGCCGCAAGTCCACATAGCGTTCGGGTTCAATCAGACAAGCCACTGCAGGACCGGTGCCCGCGGTTGCGATTGCATCCCACAGGGACCCGACGACGCCGGTGCCGGCGAGGGCGGGTACGGCGACCAGCACGCGGCGATCGTCCTGGCCAGCCCAGGTCAATATCCCCTTGGCCAGGCCATGGGTGGCGGCTGGGCCCGGGACCACCGGGAGCACCTGGGCTTGGCCGGCGTCCAAGGCCGCTGCGACCGCCTCCTCGCACTTTGCGTCGAGGATGGGCACGGCGGGTTTGGCCGCCACGCTGGCTCCTTCCGGCTTTGGTTCGAAGTCCGCCGTGCCCAGACGCTTGGGTGTCCGGGCACCGGCAATGCCGCGGTCAAGGGCTTCCTCCATAAAAAGCAGCCGGGGGCCCCAAGTCTCGGGAGTGTGCCCCAGAATTGTTAGGAGTACGTTGTCGCTCAGGCCTCCCAGGTAGTCCCGGCCCAGGAACAGGGTCAGCATTTGGGCGGTTTGCAGGGCATCGGCAAAGGCCCGGTGACCGCCGCCGGACAGGTTGAGGGACGGTGCCACGCGCGGCAGCGACGTTGTAATCAGGGACGGCTGGCACATTACGACCAGATCGCGGGTATCCAGGATCTGCATGTGGCCCACCTCGACACCGACCGCGGCCAGGAACGAGGTTTCGAAACTCGCCTTGTGGGCCACGAAACAGGTGGCGGGAGCCAGAAACTCGCTGATCCTGAGGGCTACCTGTTCGATCGGCGGTGCGTTGGCCACATCCGCATCGGTGATGCCGGTGAGCGAGGTTACGTCGGGCGGAACCGGGATTCCGGGGTTGACCAATGTGTCCAGGCGGTCGGCCGCATCAAGTGTTTCCAGGGAGGTTCCCCAGTCAAAACGGACAGCGCCTACTTCGATGATTTGGTCGTCGCGCGGATTTAGCCCGGTTGTTTCCAGGTCCAGCACCGCGAAAACTGCGCGATTGGCCTGTATCACGGCCAACGGTTCGCTGTCGGCCTCTTCGGCGAACAAATCCAGTTGGTCCAGGTTCATGTGTTGTGGGGTTGGAATCGAACGGCTGGCAGGTGGGGGAGAGGGAACGCGGCCCGGCCGGATGCGCGGCGGTTGTTCGGCACCGTAGGCCGCTGATTACCGGAGGCGGACGGGATGGAAATCCGCAACCAAACGGCTTGCTCGGCGGCAACCGGGAACGTCTGTGTGCCAAACTGTAGCCTAGGATCCGCCTTGGTCCCGCTGTTTGAGTCGGGTGGAGAACTATCCCTAGGAATTCGATGAACGCTACAGCACCGCACGTGTCGGTCATTATGACCGTTCTCAATGAGGGCCGTTCGTTGCCGACCGTGATCTCGGCGCTGCTGGACCAAACCCACGTACCGGCGGAAGTCGTGATCTGCGACGGTGGCAGCACCGACAATACGATGTCCAGTCTCAGGGCGTTGCAGCAGTCCATGGAGGGCACGGCCACGCAGTTGACCCTGCTGGTGGCCGAGGGCGCCAACATCAGCGAAGGCCGGAACCGTGCCATCGAGGTCGCGACCCACGACCTGATCGCGGTCACGGATGCCGGGATTCGGCCGGACCCGGACTGGCTGGAACAGCTGGTGGCAACATTCGCAGCCCATGCCAGCGAGCCGTCGGTCCAAGGAGTCGCTGGATTTTTTCTGCCGGAAGTGAAAGGGGTGCTGGACACGGCGTTGGCCGGTACCACGCAGCCGTTGAGGAGGGATGTTGATTCCGAGACATTCCTTCCCGCCGGTCGCTCCATGCTGTTTACGCGGCAGGCATGGCAAGAGGCCGGCCGCTTTCCCGAGTGGCTGGACTACTGCGAGGACTTGGTGTTCGACCTCCGGATGGAGGACTTGGCGGCGGACGGAGTGAAGGGTCTGCCGTTGGCCGAGTTGTCCGTGGTGCGGGTTCCGCCCCGGGAATCCCTGAGGGCGTTCTTCAAACAGTACTACCTCTATGCCCGTGGCGACGGCAAGGCCGACCTTTGGCGCGGCCGCCATGCGATTCGCTACGGGACCTATCTCGTGCTAATTCCCTTGCTGCTGGCCCTCATCGGTGGTGGTGCCTGGCGCCGTCGCCTGGGCTGGACGGGTTTGGCAGCCGGCATCGCGGCCTACTGCCGTCGACCACTGGCGCGGATCATGCAGCTTGGCCAATACCGCATGACGCCACTGCAACTGCTGGCCGCCATGTCCATGGTGCCTTTGATTCGCGTGTTGGGCGACATAGCCAAGATGGCGGGGTATCCGGTGGGGTGGATCTGGCGCATCCGCAACTGGAAGCGTCCGGAAATCCATTGGCGCACCGTCCTTAAGTTGAGAAACTGCCAGTCTGTTTCCGAGAACCAGGCTCGCTAATCGGATCGGACCCGGTGCCTAATCCTCCTCCGGGAAAGGCACGAATGCCAGCCGGGTGGTGGGGAAGCGCTCGGTAACCACAAGCACTCCCTCGTTGGTCCAACGTACGATCCCTTCCCAGTTACGGGCCACGACTTCGTCCAGCAGAACCAGTTCGACCGGCGGACGGTCCACCAGTTCGATGCGGCCCTCCCGAATCTCCATTTCCAACAGCCGCTCAACTATCGCGACGTCCTTGTGGGAATCGCCTTCCCCCACTCTTCCCACATGGCGTCGGCCTGCGCGGGACGCGCTGTGCGCCGCCGTGGTGGAGCGTACGGGGGATCCCGGTGGTGTGTGTAGTCATGGTCGCTTCGTCGTGCACGTTCTTCGGGCGATCACCGCTGCCCTGTCAGGGAGCCACGCGGTCTCAATGCAGGATTCCAGTTTCTTTGTCAACTCCGAGGACAGGGCACGAAACAGGTGGTGGGTGAAATCGGCCTTCCAGGCATTGAAGCAAGCCACGACCGGGAAACCCTGGGCCTCCTGGCGCAACCAAGCCTCCCACATTTTGAGGAACGTGGTTTTGCCATAGCCCCAAGGCGCATCAAGGGCCAAGACACCCGGCCCTTTGATCCGCGACACAATCCGGGTTAGCACCTCCGCCGACTCCTTGCGACCAAGGCGGTCAAAGCCGAAGGGAGCTTCCTCCGGTATGCAGAGGTCTGAAGGTTGAATACATACTTTCTGGTTTTCCATGCCGTTGCTCTCTGGTGATGGGTCCCCCAAGGCACAAACACGATGCCGGGGAAAGTTTCATAAGGCGGATGGCCCGTTTGCCGCCAAGGTCATTCGTTCCTGTTTGGGTGCCGATACAGGGTGCTGGACATCACGTCGGGCAGACACGCGATTTCGCGTGCTGTCAGGTGCTTGGCGCGCATCAGACTGGCCGCCCGATCGAACTGCTCCGGTATCAACAGCGCGGCACAACAGGCTCGGTGGCCGCTAGCTCGCTGCCTCCGGCGCGTTCGCGCAGCGGCCGTCCTTACATTGCGTGCGTAGAGCAGGAAGTCGGTCATCAGCGCGGAACGGTTGGTGGTCGATTTCATCCACATGCAACCTGGCTACCACGCCATCGTTCAGTCCCACCCTGATGCAAGGCTGACGCCTGCTGAACCGCTTTCTCCTCTGAATGTCGATCGCCGAGTACACGTCACACCAAGGCGCGTGCCGGTTTCCGTCGGGCAGCGACAGTATGTAGGTGACTGCCAACAGGACCAGAGTGAGAATCAATCCATCCAAGGTCATCGACCGTTCCGAGTCATCAAACTACCGATCAAAGCCGGTGAGCACTCGGACACCGAGAACGACCGCCAACACAGCGGTCACTATCTCCGTAATGGTTTTTTGCCCGTGGATTCCTGCTTGATTTTGCCGTAGTACGCTACCAGTCGCACGTTCGGCCTGATGGCTGGCTCGGGCTCGAGCAGGAGATCGTTGGGTGGCTTCTTGTGGAAGCCATAGTCGCGCAGGTGGTCGCGCAAATCCTGCCGGCTCTGTTCAGGTGTTTCCTCTGAGGCGCGCATGGGGTTCGAAGGTCCTACCAGCCCTTGCGCGATGGTGGCGATGCCCAGCAAAGGTATTGGGCCTGGAATCTACAACGCTGGCTTCGGATACTGCGACTGCACCCGTGTCAGCTTCTCCCGGGGTCCGGTCTCCGAATCGGGGGCATGGCCTACCTCCGCATATAGATCGTCGGGTGGCCGTAGGGTCCACCGGCAAGCGACTCTGGATTGAGGTGTTCGATGACGGGTCCGTCGCCCATTTTGCTGCGCCACGTCCCGTGGGGTGTCTGCACGGCGGCATGTGTCCATGCACCTTGTTGTTCGTACAGCGCGACCTTCTCAAAGCCGGGCTCGACGCCGACGCCATCGCACTGCTCGAAGCCGATGGCGGTGAAGACTTCCTTAAGACTGTCGATACTGGCTGATCGTGTAGCGCCCTCGGGCCAGTAACCGTCGTCGTCGTCCCACCTCATGCTGGTGTCGCCGGCTGCAAACGCGATGCAGTTGTACCGCTTGGTGTAGGGGCCAACGATTTTGAAATCCTCACTGGCCAGCTGGGGGAAGTAACTGACAAGCTGAACTTCCCACCTAGATGCTCCCATGGTCCTGGCCCCATCGGAGCCAAGCCCTCTGCATCGCTGCGACGTTGCCGCGTTCAGTGGGGTCGACCGGGTTGACCTTGGTGATGTCGCGCAGAACGTAGTGCCAATGTCCACCCTGTGTTTGCATTCGTTTCAGGATTAGGGGCACAGCCGGCATTCCCAGACTGACGATGGCCTTGTAGTCCGGGTGTGCGGCCATTTGTGCCGAACTGGACAGAAACACTGTTTCGTCTTCCCACCGATCCGCCAGTTCGTGGAACCGGTTCTCCAGGTCCTGAACTCGTATGCGGCCGTCCGGCTGCCGGTGCCGTATTGTGGTTGTGGTTTCCTGCATGGCCGTTTCTTCCCGCTTGGGAGCTTGATTCACCGAGCCACATCCGGCAGCCCCTCGCCGCGGCGTTGGCCGTCGGGTGTGAGGTAGCGGTAGAGGGTGGTCTTGCCCACACCCACGATGCGGCATATTTCATTGATGCCGACGGTGCGATCCCGCATCAGTTCCGCGGCGCGGGCCAGCATGCGGTCGTCCACCTTGCGCTTGCGCCCGCCCTTGCGGCCGCGGGCGCGGGCCGCCTGTAGGCCGGCCAGGGTCCGTTCCCGGATCAGGTCGCGCTCGAACTCGGCCAGGGCACCGCAGAAGTGGAAGGTCAGCCACCCGCCCGGCGTGGCGGTGTTCAGGTCCTCCTGCAACGAGGCGAACTGGACTTCCCGCTCCGCCAGCCCGTTGATCTGCCGGATCAGGTCCTGCAGGCTGCGTCCCAGTCGATCCAGCCGCCACACCACGAGCGTGTCGCCGGTCCTGGCGCAGGCCAGGGCGTTTTGCAGTTCGGGGCGCTCGGTTCCGGGCACCGAACCGCTGCAGGTGTCGGTGTAGATGCGTTCGCAGCCGGCCGCCTTCAGGGAGTCGATCTGCAGGTCGTGGAGCTGCTCGTGGGTGCTGACGCGCGCATAGCCGATCTTCATGGTTCCATTGTACCGCAAACGGTGGCGGTGCCGTTAAGTGAACTTAGATTGTGGAACCGGTTTTTGGAACGCCTGCGGCCGACGGACCCGGTGGATCCGGTCGGATTCCGGCCCTTGGTCCCGCAAACGGCCGTTTGCGGGATGGAGTTTCCCGCTCCCGGCCCTGTGTGATGGCCGCGGCGGCCGGGGCAGGTTGGTTGGGGCGCCGTCGCCGACACCGGCTTGGCCCGGGCTCCCGGTCTACCCCCTGGAGGGATGATAGATATAATCGAGGGGAGGACAGCGTGGGAGACTGGTGGAGACATAAAACACGCCAGTTTCAGAGGTCGTCAGATTGGGGAAATAAATCCCGGGATAACAACCGGTCAATTGGTTGCTGCTCGTATCCAGTGTTCTCAAGTTGCTCATCCGGGTCCATTCGAGGGGTAGGGGCCCCGTCAGCTGGTTGTCCTCCAAGCGGAGCTTCACCAGGCTGGCGAGTTGGCCCCACTCGGGGGGCAGGGGCCCCGTCAGTTGGTTGTTGTACAGGTATAGAAGTTCCAGGCTGGCGAGTTGACCCCACTCGGGGGGCAGGGGCCCCGACAGCTGGTTGTTCCCCAGATTGAGAAGTTCCAGGCTGGCGAGTTGACCCCACCCGGGGGGCAGGGGCCCCGACAGCTGGTTGTTTCCCAGATTGAGAAGTTCCAGGCTGGCGAGTTGACCCCACCCGGGGGGCAAGGGCCCCGCCAGCTGGTTGTCCTCCAGGCGGAGCTTCTGCAGGTTGGCAAGTTGACCCCACCCGGGGGGCAAGGGCCCCACCAACTGGTTGTCCTCTAGGCGGAGCCTCTGCAAGTTGGCGAGTTGCCCCAGTTCGGGGGGCAGCGCGGTCAACTCGTTGCTGCTCAGGTCGAGCGTCCGCAGGTTGGTGAGCTGGCCCAGTTCGGGAGGCGGCGCGGTCAACTCGTTGGCGCTCAGGTCAAGCGTCCGCAGGTTGGCGAGTTGGCCCAGTTCGGGAGGCAGCGCAGTCAACTCGTTGGCGCTCAGGTCAAGCGTCCGCAGGTTGGTGAGCTGGCCCAGTTCGGGAGGCAGCGCGGTCAGCCGGTTGCTGCGGTTGCCGCGGAAGTGGAGTGAATACGGTCTGGCGCCCAGATTGAACGTCTGCAGGTTGGCGAGCTGACCCAGTTCCGGGGGCAGCGCGGTCAGCCGGTTGCTGCTCAGGTCGAGGTTCTGCAGATTGGTGAGCTGTCCCAGTTCCGGGGGCAGCACGGTCAACCGGTTGACACTCAGATTGAGGGTTCGCAGGCGGGCAAGTTGGCCCAGTTCCGGGGGCAGGGGGCCTGCCAGCCAGTTGCTGCCCAGATCCAGATGCTCCAGGGAGGCTAGGTCCCCCATTTCCAGCGGGAGGGGTCCGGCCAGCAACTGTCCCTGCAGGTTGAGGTAACGCAGGCGGGTGAGCTGTCCCAGTTGCGGCGGGATGGCACCGGTCAGTGCACCCATATCCGCCGGGATGCTTTCGTTCCGGTCCAGAAATGCTGCAGCTACTTGTCTGCGGGTTTGACCGGCGGGAAAGGCCTCCACTTGGCGGTATCCCAGGTCGAGATGTTCCAGTCGATGCAGTTGCCCCAGTTCCGGCAGGA
>JAPPAJ010000360.1 GCA_026705565.1 Caldilineaceae bacterium
AGCCCCTACTCCTCGAGTATTCCAACCGCAGCATCAGGTACCTGTCGTAGTAGCCTTCAGCGCAGATGCTCGTTACTCCACTGACGGGGTGGGTAATTTCGAGGCATTCCTGAAAATCCTGCCCATAGTCGGTTGCCACCATCCGCACGTCGTCGCCCTCCGGAACGACATCGCCTTCCTCGTCGATCAGGCGCAGGAGGTAGGTGTCGAACTTGATGTCCTCGCGCGCGTCGTCGTCCTCGCCCCGTGGGCCAGGCCAATGCGCAAGCGCGGGGTCGCAGGCTTCGTGGCAAGGGACAAGCCCGCACCGGCCCTGTAGTTGCCGAAGTTCTCGTTGTAGCCGATGTAGTGCATCCGGCCCGCGCCGTCGGCCAAGTCGTCCAGCGGGATGTCCGCCACCTCCCTGCCCCAGCAAGGGTGTACGCCCCGGATGATCCAGTCGGTCGAGAAGGACGGTGCACTCAGGCTCTGGTTGATGCTCTGCTCGAGGATGTCGCTGATCAGGTAGTCGCCCTCCGCCGTGTCGACCACGATCGCCAGCTGGACCGTCACCTCCCGGCCCTTCGCAACCCCCTCGAAGGTGGCCTTGCGCGTCCCCAGCGACAAGGTCTTGGAGACCGGGTCGCCACCGTCGTCCAGGATGACGACGAGGGCCGCGCTGTAGGCGTTGGTCCCCAGCCCCTAGGTGGCGGGGTCGGTGGCCGCCCAGGCCACGTTGACTTCGTCCGCCTCCTCCGCGTCGCGCGCCACGGTCAGGTCGGCAATCTCGCCGTCGCGCAGGCGGGTCCGGTGGGGGCAGTCGGCGTAGTCGTCGTCGAACAGGTCGCCGGCCGCGAAGCTGCCGCCAGCGAGCAGGGCCAGGGCCAGCAGGCCACTCCGAAACCAGTGTCTTCCGTGGGGCATGGGGGGCTCCTCGTGGCAGGGAGTGGGATGGCGCCTGACGCATTCGGCCGGGGGCTGTGATGCGGCAACGTAGGTGTCCGAGGCGGGACCGTCAGGGCTCCCCGGATCCCGGCCAGACGCACAGGGATGGCACGGTGAGCCAGGAAGCCAATACTGTGATTTTATCATCAATTATCACAATTTATCACCTTGTAAATTTGCGTATCAGTGTTGAACTGACATATCATCAACGGAGTGCATCACACAGCAGTCTCCAGAGCCCTCTTCGACGCACACGTGGAATTGAAGTCTGCTGCAGATGCCCTGGGATGGTTGTTTCGACCCGCGGGCTGAAACGAGGGCTATCGGCTCAGGGTTCAATGCAAAAACGCCTTGTTTATATTTAGAATACGGCTGCCTCAAACGTATAAAAACAGATTGCTTGTTCTTATATGGGGGGGGGGTGTTGCTGTTCCTGAACGGGATGGCCTTGGGTGCGCAGGCTGACGCCGAACGCTTCGCCACGCACTACCGGGTCTGCCCGCATCTGATGCCGGGCCCCCAGGATCTCCAAGCGGCACGCACCCTGAAGTCGGGGGAAGTCAAAGTATCCTGGGACCGGGTGAACACCTCCCTGCTGGGTCCCGGGTCCTTGTTCGTCGAGACGTTCATCACCGTGATCGTCGACGACGGCTCGACCACCGCTGTCCGGCAAGCACGGCTGTCCGCCACCGAGATCCTCGTCGACGGCCTTTCACGGGGACGCGATCTGGAGATAGCTGCAGCCATCTCCCGTCAACAGGATCTGCTCAGCGAGACCAGCCGCATCCGGTTGCGGGCCACCCAGAGGGCCACCCAGACACGGTCCCGGGACCGGCCGCGGTCGGACACGAAAGCAACCACGCTACCGTCCACGCCCACAGCCACGCCCACGCGGCCCTTCTCGCTGCTTCCGGCCCCTCAGCCCAGCATGGCAGTCGGATACAACCTTTACTACTGGCTCAAAGCGGACGAAAGTCTTGGCCGCCTGGACGAGGTCTTTGGCGAAGGTCGGGGCGGCTTGCGTGTCCAGGACCGTAAGGCTGCATTGCCCGTTGGACCTTTCCAGGCCGTTGATTTCGGGTATGCCCACGGATGTGCGATTCGGCGGGCCGACCAACAAGTGATCTGCTGGGGTACCAACCACTTCGGTAGTATGGATGTGCCATCGGAGCTGGGAGCTGTCAAAGTCCTGAGTGTTGGCGCATACCATACGTGCGCGGTCCGTCAGGACGACACGATTGAGTGCTGGGGTAGGGATCAAGAACAGCAAAGCTCCGAGCCCACGGGAACCTTCCACGCGGTCAGTAGTGGAGTCACGCATACATGCGGCCTGCGCACCGATGGCACAGTCATGTGCTGGGGAAGCGATCAGGTAGGGCAGGCATCCGTTCCGGAGAACCTGGGGCTCGTCCGGCTTCTGGCAGCTGGTGAATATCACAACTGTGCCATCAAGGCTGATGACCGTGTTGCCTGCTGGGGGTGGAATGACAACGGCCAGTCCACTGTGCCTGCCAGCTTGGGAGCGGTGAAGACCCTCAGTAGTGGCAGATTCCACACCTGTGCCATCAAAGAGGATGACAAACCTGTCTGCTGGGGGGACGATCGCTATGGACAGCGCAGTACGGTGCCTTCGTCAGGGATGTGGAAGGAAATTCGGGCCGGGCATGTCCATTCCTGCGGTCGCCAGGCCACTGAAGGCTCAGTCATGTGCTGGCGCATCCGCGACCAGGCACAGCCGACTTTCAAAAGCCTGGCAGTGACGAAAAGCGAATCCTGCGGGCTCCGCACTACGGACAGTTTCATCCAGTGTTGGGGGACTGCGTGGGTCTTTCAGGGAGGGGCGAGTTACCACGTGGACGGTCGCGGTGTGTTTCCCCGTGCCTACTCGGCCTTCGCAAAGTCTCCTCTGGCGATGTGCGGCATCCGGGACGAAACTTCGCTGGACTGCTGGGGGTCTTCATCATCGTCCATCGTCACAGGGAAGCCGACGGATGCAGTGAAGGCCGTTGCTCTATGGGGCGATCATGCCTGTGCCATCAAGACCGATGACAATGTCGTGTGCTGGGGAGACAATTCCCACAGCCAGACGACGGTGCCCACCGATTTGGGCACGGTCGAGGCGGTGGCGGGCGGGAATGGCCATACCTGTGCCATCAAAGCCAACGATACGGTTGTGTGCTGGGGAGACAATGCCCAGGACCAGACGGATGTGCCCACCGATTTGGGCACGGTCAAGGCGGTGGCGGGCGGGAGGAAACATACCTGTGCCATCAAAGCCAACGATACGGTTGTGTGCTGGGGAGACGATACCAACGACCAGACGGATGTGCCCACCGATTTGGGTACGGTCAAAGCCCTGGTCATTGGCGAAAGCGCAACGTATTCCTGCGCCATCAAGTCCAACGACAACTTGGTGTGCTGGGGCATCTCCGGCAGTTCCAGCACACCAGAGACGGTACCCACTGAATTGGGCACCGTCACGACTGCCAGTGCCGGTATTGAACATATATGTGCGCTCAAGTCCGACAAAACGGTCCATTGCTGGGGCAACAATTCAACAGGTGAGACCGATGGTCCCAGACAGTAAGGCAGCGCATACGGCACGCAGCGGCGATGGCCGCGACCGGGGATACCCTCTTGGAGCCGGTACCCGACCGCTTTGAGAGCCTGTTTCCGCCGACACGATCTGGTGTGCAGCCCCAACGTAACCCGGACATCCCCGCCTCCACCTATCGCCTCAAGGGCTGGTCGGGTGCCCTCCGGGCGCGCTTCAAGCCCCGGGTCCGGCTCACGCGGGGCCTGAACCGACATCGAGAACCTGCTTGTACGAAGGGTGTCCATGACGACCCGGAACCAATATCAACGAGAGGTTGGTCAGGCCCGGCCGACCAGCAGCAGCAGGTGGGCGAGGCAGCCCCATTGATTTTGAACGGAAACGATGACACCGGACCCGCCGATGCGATAAATTCCCGCCCCATGCGCACGGAGCCACCGACCAAAGCCCCTCGGTGTACGCGGGGACACCTTGCGGGGATTGTCCGCACTACTCAGACCTGCGGATCCAACAAAGCATCCTCGGTTTCACTGGCAATCTGCTTGTTCAGGGCCTGCAGGTACGCCTTGGCACTGGCCACGATGATGGCCGTGTCCACGCCACGGCCGGAGAAGAGCCGACGCCGAACCCGCCCCTGGGCCGTCTCCACCATGTCCCGGCCGCGGTCGGGCACCTCAATGCGGATGGTCACGTCGCCGTTGGCGTCCATGCCCGCCGTGGCCGCCTGCACCACGAATTCGACCAGGGTGTTCTCAACTCCGACGATGCGGTTGATGCCCTGGTAGACCGCGTCCACCGGACCGGTGCCGAAGCCGGCGTCGGTGACCTCCTCGCCGCTGTCCAGCCGGCGCAGGATTACCACGGCGGTGGGGGGCAGGTTCGATCCGCACTGCACTTGGACATTGACCAGCTCCCAGGTTTCCTTCGGCTGGTACACCTCGTCCGCCACCAGGGCCTCGAGGTCCGTTTCCGTCACAGTTGTCTTCTTGTCGGCAAGTTCCTTGAAGCTGCTGAGGACCTCATTCAGTTCGGCGGGTTCCATGTGGTAGCCCAACTCGTCCAGGCGGGTGCGCAGTGCATGACGACCACTGTGCTTGCCCAGGACCAGGCCCTGGCGATGCTGATTCAGGCCCACTGTCTCCGCATCCATGATTTCGTAGGTGCGCTTGTGCTTGAGCACGCCGTCCTGATGGATGCCGGCTTCGTGGGCGAAGGCATTGGCGCCGACAATCGCCTTGTTGGGCTGGATCACCATGCCCGTGTAGCGGCTGACCATGTAGCTCGTACGATGAATCTCCTGCGTCTGCACATTGGTGCGCGGGTCATGAAACTGCGACCAGGTGTAGAGCCCCTTGACGAACTCATCCAGCGATGAATTTGCGGCCCGTTCACCGATGCCGTTGACCATCACCTCCTCCTTCCTGACCCCAGCCGATATGGCCGCCAGCGTGTTGGCCGAGGCAAGCCCCAGATTGTTGTGCATGCGGGTACTGAAAATCACGTCCCGACCGCCAAGCGTGCCTTCGATCAGCGCTTGGAACAAGGCCTCGTACTCCTTCGGCTGCCCTCGACTCAATCCTGACAGCACCCTGGCCGGGCTGATGCTGGTGGCCAACCCCTTCCTCACATGGGTCACCCCGCGGAATGGGCCGTCATGCAGGCCAACCTGATCCTGATGGCAAAGGATTGCGATCCCATCGAACCCATTTGGCGCATCGGGAGTGCCGTGGGTGTACGCGGCCTGTAGCCGATCACCAACGGACAGTACGAGGTCACGTGATCCCTGGGCCTGAACAAGGCCCAGTCGATGATGTTCGTAATCCTGCCTCAGGTCCCCGAAAGCGGTCATGCCCGTCACCATCAACCAGTTCATTTCGCTGTTCAAGGACACGACGCCAGTGGCCCTGGTCGGCATCACGAACCTGTTCGGTATCGCAGCCAGGCCACCCTGGGCAATCCGGACTGGCTGGGAACTCACGGCAAGGTCTGCTTCATTGGCGCCCTGTTCCGGGGCATGAACCACACGCTGTCCTACGGCAGCCCCAAGCTGGAATAATCCCTCAACACCGACAATCCCAACCGGGACAGCCCCTGTCCATCAGACAGCAGGACATGCAAGCATGGCCGACCACCCGGACACTGGCCACGAAATCCAAAATCATACTGTTACGAGCCCACATCCCCACTTGCTCCGGAGAAGAGGGCACTGTTTCAATCTGGTTGATATTGGTGCGGGCCTGGAAGGGACGAGGGGCCCTTGATAATTGGTTGGCTTCAACAACCAAAGAGGACCCCTCGCCGTGGACTTCATCCTAACCCCTGCCGACCCCGAAGGCCAACGGGCGCTGCCCGACCATCCGGGTGCCTGCCCCCAATGCGGGGCTAGTGCCTGGCGGCGCAACGGCACCTATGCCCGCGCCCTGGTCGTCCTGGGCCGACTGCAAGTGCAACGCTGGCAGTGCAAGGCCTGTCTGGGCAGTGCCTCGCCCCTGCCGCCGGGTGTGACCGCCCACCAACGGCCCCAGGCCTTCCGGGAGCTGGTGATATCCATGTATGTCTACAGTGTCAGCTTCCGGGGCCTGGTCCGCCTCCTGGACCTGCTGCGCAGCGTACCCGGTGTCGGTCCTGTCACGGCGGCCGTACTGGTGGCCGACCTGCCCGAGCTGGGACAGCTCAGCCGCCGCACCCTGGCCTCCCTGGTCGGTGTGGCACCCCTACCAGGACAGTGGCCAACTCCGGGGCAAGCGCCGTATCTGGGGAGGGCGCGCCGGCGTGCGCCGGATCCTCTACATGGCCACCGTGTCTGCGGTCCGGCACAACCCCGCCATCCGGGCTTTCTACACACGCCTGTGCGACAAGGGCAAACCCAGGAAGGTGGCCCTTGTCGCCGCCATGCGCAAGCTGCTGGTCATGTTGAACGCCATCATGCGGGACCAGGTGCCGTGGCAAAAAGAACCCGTCACAAAGCCGCTCCATACTTGACATTCAACACGGTTACTGGACCGGGTCCTGCTGCCAATCCTGCAACGCTTGGCCCGGGAGCGACCACCGGAGGCGGGGCCCATCCTGTTGGGGCTCTGGGAAGCGGTGATGCAGGGCCGCGTGCGCCTGCGGCCCGAGGTGCGCAAGCTGCTCTGGCACCTCGTGGAACGCTGGCACGAGCTGGTGCGCAGCCGAGGGGACCCCAAGGTGCCCGCCTCCACCAACCGGCTGGAGGGCTGGTTTGGGCGCTTCAAGCCCCGGGCCCGCCTGGCACGGGGACTGAAGACCGAGGCCGGAGCCCTCAACTTCGTGCGCCTGATGGCCCGCAGCATGGCCTGAACCGATGCGCAGAACCCCACTTGTGGAGAGAATGCCCCTGACTGCCCGCACCAATATCAACCAGATTGAAACAGTGCCGCCGGACCGGGCCTCAGGAAATGAGGGTCCCTACTTCCTCGCCCTGGACCGCCCGCAGCAAGCTGTCGGCATGCCACAGGTTGACCACCGCGATCGGCAGGTTGCCGTCTCGGCACATGGTTAACGCCGTACCGTCCATGACGCCCACTTGGCGGTTGATGGCATCGTTGAAGGACAGATGACGGAAGGCACGGGCGTTGCGATCCAGCTTGGGATCCTGATCGTAGACCCCGTCGACCTTCGTTGCCTTGATGATGAGCCGAGCCTGAATCTCGCTGCCCCGCAAGGCCGCGGTTGTGTCGGTCGAGAAGAACGGGTTGCCGGTGCCGCCGGCCAGGATGACAAGACGGCCCTTTTCCAGGTGGCGCACGGCCCGGCGCACAATGTAGGGCTCGGCCATCGTGCGCACCTCGAAGCCGGTCATCACCCGCACCGGCACATCCAAGCGCTCAAGGGCATCCTGCAGGGCCAGGGCGTTGATGATGGTGGCCATCATGCCCATGTGGTGGGCCGGAACCTCGGACATGCCGGCATCGACGAGAGCCTGTCCGCGGAAGAGGTTGCCGCCCCCAATCACCAAGCCGATCTGGATGCCGAGGGCATGCACCGCGCGGATCTTGAGCGCGATGGCGCGGGCCTCGTCCGGGTCGATTCCGATGTGACCTTCGCCGCTGAGGGCCTCCCCGCCGATTTTGACGATGATCCGGTTGTCCATAATCCTGCTGCCGGCCCGATTCGGGCCGGCCGGGTGGTTCGGACGTCCCCGGCCTCAGTTGCCGACGGCGATGCGGCTGAACCGGTTGACCCGGATGTTCTCCCCCAGTCGGGCAATGTTGTCCTTGAGCAGGGCCTCGATCGTCAGATCGGAATCCTTGATGAAGGCCTGTTCCAGGAGGCAGATTTGGCCGTAGTACTTGTCCATGCGGCCGCTTACGATGCGGTCCACGATGTGTTCCGGCTTGCCTTCCTGCAGGGACTGCTCGCGGTAGATGGCGGCTTCGCGGTCGGACACCTCTGCGGGCACCTCCTCCCTTGAGACGTACAGCGGATTCTCCGCCACCACCTGCATGGCCAGGTCGCGGGCCAGGGTCTTGAACTGATCCGTGTTGGCCACGAAGTCCGTTTCGCAGTTGACCTCGACGATGCCGGCCACCTTGGCGCCCGCGTGCACGTAGGAGCCGACCAGGCCTTCCGACGTGTCGCGGCCGGCCTTCTTGGCCGCGGACGCCAGTCCCTGTGTGCGCAGCAGGTCGGTGGCCTGCTCGGGATCACCGTTGGTTTCGGTGAGCGCTTTCTTGCAGTCCAGGATTCCGGCGCCGGTGGCGTCGCGCAGCGCCTTGATCATCGCAGTAGTGATTTCGGCCATGGTTGGTGCGTTGTCCCGCTTCAGCTGATTGGCTCGGTTTCGGTGACTTCGGTGCATTGGCAGCGGCTGTCGGCCGGGAGGATCAGGTTTGGTCCTCGGGGCTGGCCGCAGTCTGTGTCTCGGTCTCGGTCTCCTCGGCATCGCCCATCTCGGCGATAAGCTTGAGCGCGCCGGGCCCGAGCAGTTCCTCTTCGTCTGCGGCTTCCACTTCCTCGGCGATGTCGTCTACGTACTCCCGCGCGACTTCTGCCTCGATCTCCGCGTCCGACGGACCCTTGGCCAAGTCCTTCAGGTGTCGCTCGCGTCCTTCATTGGCGGCGCTGGCGACCAGGGAGGCGATGTAGCGGATGGGCCGGTGCGAATCGTCGTTGCAGGGAATGACCAGGTCGATGGGATCCGGGTCGCAGTTGGTGTCGACCAGGGCGATCACGGGAATGCCGACGCGTGCGGCTTCCTTGATGGCCAGGCTCTCGCGCTGGGTGTCGACCACGAACAGCAGATCCGGGAGCGACGTCAGTTCCTTGATGCCGCCCAGGCGCCGGTTCAGCTTGTCGATCTCCTTTTGGATGTCGAGCTGTTCCTTCTTGTTGAGGGCGTTGAACTCCCCCGCCTCGAACTGGGCTTCCCGTTCGTTGAGGTATTTGATCCGCTCCGAAATGGTCTGCCAGTTGGTCAGGGTGCCGCCCAGCCAGCGGATGTTGATGTAGTGCTGGCTGCAGGCCTTGGCCGCATCCTCGATCGACTTGACCGCCTGCCGCTTGGTGCCCACGAAAATGATTTTGCCGTTCTTGGCGACCACGTCGCTAACCCGTTTCATCGTCTCGAAAATCCCTTCGGCCGTGATCTCCAGGTCGATGACGTGCTGGCCCTCCTTCTCCGTGAAGATGTAGGGGGTCATCTTGGGGTTCCAGCTGTGGGTGGCGTGCCCGAAGTGGGCCCCTGTCTTAAGCAGGTCCAACACCACCGGCTTGAGTTTGCTGCGGTCGATTCGCTTTCGCTCCGACATCCGGTTGCTCCTGTTTTCGGGTTGTGCGACCGGCACGTTCAACCCGGAACTACATCCCGCAGGACACCCTTGCTCCGGTCCGGCACCGTGATATTTGCCCGCGCCGCGACTCGACGCCAAAGGCGAGTCGGCAGTCTAGCACAGGCGGTTGGGCGCACCGACATTGCCCGGTGTCCAATCTTGTTGATGTGGGTTCCAAGCTCCGGAAACGGACCAAGGGCCCTTGAACATGGTTTTGTGGCAATCAAAAAATCCCCAAGGCACTTCTCACTGTCGATTCATCGCGCCCACTGTGCCCGGTGCGCCTGGCCCTGGCGCCGCCCATGCCTGGTTCGCGGCACGCAGGACACGGACATTCCCCTTGGATCAACACCGCCGGTCCCAACAGGCCTTGCCACCGTCGAATCGCCGCGCGTTTATACTCAAGTCGGGCAATGTGACCGATCCAACCAAAGCAGGAACTGGCGGAGACTGGGTGTCGAAGTGCCGACTGTTGCCGTACTCGGAACGTTGGATACCAAGGGTGTCGAAGTGGCGTTCCTCAAGGATCAAATCGAACGATGCGGCTGTGACACCCTGGTGGTCGATCTGGGCATTGTGGGTCCACCCGTGTTCGAACCTGATTTGTCCCGGCGCACGGTGGCTGCGGCCGCCGGCGAGCGCATCGATGCACTCGCTGCGGCCGGGGATCGCGGTCGAGCCGTTGCGGCCATGACGCGGGGCGCAGAGGAGGTGGTTCCGGAACTCCATGCCTCCGGACGCGTGCAGGCGGTCATCGGTATCGGAGGAAGTGCCGGTACGACGATGTCAACCGCAGCCATGCGAGCTCTGCCGATGGGTGTTCCCAAGCTGATGGTCTCCACGATCGCGGGCGGCGATGTGTCCGGTCTTGTCGGCTTGAAAGACATTGTGATGATCCCGTCCATCGTCGACGTGAGCGGCCTGAACCGGATCAGCCGACACGTATTTGCCCAGGCGGCGGCGGCCATCGCGGCAATGGCTCAGGTGGATGAAGTTACAGCCGGGGACAGACCACTTGTGGCTGCCTCCATGTTTGGAAACACCACGCAATGTGTCGAAGCCGCCCGGCAGCGGCTGGAGGCTGCCGGGTTCGAAGTGCTCGTCTTTCATGCCACCGGGACCGGGGGCCGGACAATGGAAGACCTGGTCGCGTCCGGCTTCATAGCCGGTGTCCTGGACGTGACCACCACCGAATTGGCGGATGAACTCGCCGGCGGAGTGATGAGTGCCGGCCCGCATCGGCTGGGCGCAGCTGCCCGCGCCGGAATACCCGCAGTCGTGGCCCCAGGCTGTCTGGACATGGTCAACTTCTGGACTCCCGACTCGATCCCGGAAACGTACCGGGGACGTCGCTTCTACCGCCACAACCCCAATGTCACCTTGATGCGAACCACGCCGGCGGAGAACCTGGAACTAGGGAGACGTCTCGCGGAGAGGGTCAACTCCTCGTCGGGACCCGTGGCGGTCTACCTGCCGCTCAAGGGCATCTCGGTTGTTTCGGCGCCCGGACAGCCTTTCGCCTGGCCGGAGGCGGACGAGTCGCTCTTCCGAGCCATCAGGGAAACCCTGCGCCCGGACATACCCCTCTTCGAGATGGATCTCGGGATCAATGATCCCTCATTTGCCGAAGCGGTTGCGGACGGCCTGCTGCAGTTCCTGGGATGCGCCCGCGGCCCTGCGCGCGGCTGAGGCTGACTGGCATTCACCGAGACGGTCGCCATGAACGGTCACCAAGCGTCAACCGGCATGCCCAGGGAAGTGATCCTGAAGAAGCTCAGGGATCTGGTTTCCCGGAAAATCCCCATCGTGGGCGCCGGAGCCGGGACGGGCATTTCCGCCAAGTGCGCTCAGGCCGGAGGTGCGGATCTGATCGTGATTTACAACTCCGGCCGTTTCCGCATGGCTGGCCACGGCTCCCTGTCCGGACTCATGCCCTACGGGGACGCCAACCGGATCGTCGTGGAAATGGCGCGTGAAGTCTTGCCCGTGGCCCGGGATGTCCCGGTTCTTGCCGGCGTCTGCGGAACGGATCCGTTCCGCCTAATGCCGGTCTTCCTGCGGGAAATCAAGGCCATGGGATTCAGTGGTGTCCAGAACTTCCCGACCGTGGGTCTGATCGACGGGCTCTTCCGCCAGAATCTGGAGGAGACCGGCATGGATTTTGCCAAGGAAGTCGAGATGATCGGCATTGCCGCCGAACTGGGGCTGCTGACCACGCCCTACGTCTTCACCCCGGACGAAGCGGTCGCGATGACGCATGCAGGAGCTGATGTCCTGGTCGCCCATATGGGGCTGACCACGAAGGGGCTGATCGGAGCTCGGACTGCCAAAACGCTTGACCGGTCGGCCACTGAAATCCAGGCGATTCGCGACGCCGCTTGCGCGGTGCGTGCGAATGTTCTCGTGCTCTGCCACGGCGGACCGATAAGCGAGCCGGAGGATGTGCGCTACATTTTCGAACACACGGAGGGCGTGGCCGGCTTTTTTGGAGCCAGCAGTGTCGAGCGACTGCCCACGGAACGAGCAATCACCAACCAGGTAAAGACCTTCAAAGACATCGTTCGGCAGGGTTCGCCATTCGGGCCCGGCGCTATCTGATTGAGGCCCAGGGCTCTGTGTCCTCGACATCGACGAGTTCGTAGCCCTCTTCGCCAATAGCCGGGCTGAGAATGGCGAGCAGCTTGGCATCGCCGTTGCCGGCATTGAAGGAGGCGTGCACCACGTCCGGACCGATGAAGGCGGAGTCTCCCGGGACAAGCAGGCGCTTCTCCTGGTCCACCCACTGTTCCACCTCGCCCTCCATCACGTAGATGACCTCCTCTTGACTGGGGTGCTTGTGAAAGTCGTGGCCCGCCTCGGGCTTAAGGTCGACCTCGAGAACTACCAAGGATCGTGCACCCGTGTCGGCCGGGCTGCTGAACCAGGCCAGCGTCCCCCAGGGCAAGGCTTCCCGGCGGACTTCGCTGGAAGAGGTGAATCTGCCTGTCATGATCCGTTTTCCATGGTTGGCCCTTTCCGCATGGGGAATTACATACCTGACTAAGCACCGGAGCCCGGGGGACCCAGTGCAGCCGGCCTGCCTTGTTCACGGGTCGTTGAGGTCGATTTGTCTGTTGCCACAGGCAACGGACAGGGACCGAGCGCCTCTCGCCGTGCAGAAGCCCCATTCCCGCGGGCCTTCGGGCACAGGGCCAGGCCCCGCGCCAGGATGTTTTGGGCGGCGTTGCGGTCTGCGTTCGCAGTGTGTCCG